>ONNY01000047.1 GCA_900319305.1 uncultured Prevotella sp. | reverse complement strand
GCAACATTCAGACTGTCTGCCGTTTCCCCTTGATGAAAGTCTGGGATGAGCAGACGACGGTTTACGCGTTGACGAACTTCTTCAGAGATACCATTACCTTCATTACCCATGATAATCAGTCCACCTGAAGTGAGCTGTTCTGTGTAGATATTCTTTCCGTCTAAGAAGGTTCCATAGACAGGATAGTTGTCCGGCAATCGATCCAGCAGCGTAGGGAGAGAGGTGTAGATAATATTGATGCGGGCCAGACTGCCCATCGTGGCCTGTACCACTTTCGGGTTCCAAGCATCAGCAGTATCCTCGTTACAGATCAATGTGTTGATACCAAACCAATCGGCGATACGGATGATTGTACCAAGATTCCCAGGATCCTGCACACCGTCGAGTGCCAGTGTCAACGTCTGTTCATTGAGCATAATCTGCGGATCATCAGCTTTTTGTGATGGGATGGGGAAGAGGGCGAGCACCTGTTGAGGATGCTGTTGGAAACTGATACGTTGCAGTTCCTCGTCGGTAACGATTTGTGGTTTAATTCCATCCGGTGCCTGCCATTGTAAGGTGGAAAATACTGCCTCAGGGGTATAGCGTTTCAAGAGGTCACCAACCACCTTCGTACCCTCAGCCACGAACAGTCCTTCACGTTTGCGATATTTCTTCTGCTCGAGTTGACGAATATACTTTTGTTGATTTTTGCTGATCATTTTCAAAAAAGTCGTTAATTCCGATGCAAAGTTAAGAACTTTTTCGTAATTTTGCAACTTACAAACGAGAATGTTGATGAAGATACCTGCAAAATGGTCATATTTCATGCTTCTGACAGGTGCTCTGCTCTTGGGTTCCTGTTCGGTTTCTCGTCACCTACCTGAAGATGTATATATGTTGGATAAGGTTAAGGTGATGACCGATGGGAAGTATAACGACATCAACCCCTCGCAGATGAAAAGTTATGTGCGCCAGACGGGAAACGCACGTTGGTTTTCTGCTATAAAGATCCCTCTTGGTATCTATGCGATGGCTGGTAAGGACAGTTCATGGATAAACCGCACCTTACGTCAGATGGGCGAAGCACCAGTGATATATGATACGTTGTTGGCCAGCCAGACCTGCAAGGATCTGCAGTTGGCACTACAGAACAAAGGCTATCTGGATGCACAGGTGGAGCTTTTCATCTATCCTCATAAGCGTAAGATCGATGCGCTTTATGTGTTGCATCCTGGACAACCTTATTATATTAATGATTACTCGACGGATATTCAGGATTCTGTAATTGCCCGACTGATAGCACCTCGGAAGACGTTGCTTCATAATGGGTTGCAGTTTAGTACGGATGCCTTGAATACAGAGCGTTCACAATTGACAACCTTTCTGCAGGATCAAGGCTATTTCAGATTCCATAAGGAGTTCATCACATATCGGGCTCACAAGGATACAGCCCGTCATGAGGTTGGACTGACGATGGTACTGCATCCTTATCGTGTGAATAGTGAGGCGAAAGATACACTTCACAGCCGCTATTGGATCCGGAATATCAGTTATGAGAGTGGGGCATTGAATGATTCTTCCATTCATCTGCGTCCGTCAGTACTCAAGGAAAATACCTTCCTGACGTCAGGACAGCCTTATTCTTCTACTCAGTTGCAGAACACCTATAACCGCTTTGGACGATTGGGAGCTGTGAGATATACGAATATCAGTTTCCAACCAGTTGCAGACACGACATTGCTGGATACAAAGATTCAGATTCAAACCAACAAACCTTCGACCATCAGTTTCCAACCTGAGGGAACAAATACGTCTGGAGACCTTGGTGCGGCGATCTCATTGACCTATCAGAACCGGAATATCTTCCATGGTTCAGAGACTTTCACGATGAAGGTGCGTGGTGCCTATGAGGCGATCCGTGGCTTGGAGGGTTATAGCAACCAGGTTTTTATCGAATATAGTATCGAAGGACGCCTGACCTTCCCCCGTTTTATCGTTCCTTTCCTAAGTGCAGAGAGCCGTAAGCGTAATAATGCTACCAGCGAAGTTTTTGTAATGTATGACTCTCAGGATCGACCAGAGTTCCATCGTCGTGTTCTCTCTGCAGGTTGGGGTTACCAGTGGAGAAAACAGAACCGACCTGTCAGTTATCGCTTCGATGTGCTTGACTTGAACTATGTGTTTATGCCATGGATCAGTGAGACATTTAGGAAGGAGTATCTTGATAATACGACAAACTCGAACGTTATTCTTCGTTATAACTATGAAGATCTGTTCATCATGAAGATGGGCTTTGGCTATTCTTTCAACAACGGAAGGATGGCGCTGAAGACAAATGTGGAAACGGCTGGTAATTTGTTGGGATTAGGTACAGCCATCTTTGGTGGATCGAAGAATAGTAACGGACAATACAAGGTATTCGACATTGCCTATGCCCAGTATGTCAAGGGAGATGTGGATTTCTCCCGTAACCTGTTGGGGCGTAGGACAAAAGACCAGTTGGTGTTCCATGTCGGATTTGGTATAGCTTATCCTTATGGTAACTCTACTGTGCTGCCTTTTGAGAAACGCTATTTCTCCGGTGGTGCAAACAGTGTGAGAGGTTGGACGGTAAGAAGTCTTGGTCCTGGACGTTATAAGGATAAAGACGGTCGCATTAATTTCATTACACAGACCGGTGATCTGAAATTAGACCTGAACTTGGAGTATCGTACTCATTTGTTCTGGAAGTTCAATGGCGCCGCTTTTTTAGATGCAGGTAATATATGGACACTCCGGGATTATGAAGAACAGCCTGGTGGACAGTTCACGTGGAGGGGCCTGATAACGGACCTCGCTGTGAGTTATGGTCTTGGTCTGCGTCTGAATTTCGACTTCTTCGTATTGCGCTTCGACTTTGGTATGAAGGCTATCAATCCAGCTTATCAGACAGAGGAAGAAGCCCATTATCCACTGATTCATCCAGACTTTAGTCGTGATTTTGCATTCCATTTCGCAGTGGGAATGCCATTCTAAGATATAATTTATGTGAAAAGCCAACACTATTCACATATTTTTTTGTACCTTTGCACGAAAATATCAAAATAGACATGTTGAAATTCATATCGTTTGGAAGTGGTAGCAGTGGTAATTGCTATTATCTTGGTACTGCAACCGACGGCTTGATTATAGATATCGGCGTAGGCATACGCTCACTGAAAAAGTCCTGCAAGGAATATGGCATACAGCTCTCGAAGGTACATCGGGTGCTGATTACCCATGATCATGCAGATCATATCAAGTCGGTGGGTTCTTTCAGCTACGAATACAAGGTGCCCGTGTATGCGACCGAGAAGGTGCATAAGGGTATCGATCACAACTATTGTGTGACACGAAAAGTGGCTGATGAGATGAAAAAAGAGGTTATGGTGGGTGAGCCCATCCAGATGGGAGATTTTCTGGTGAGGCCTTTCGCCGTGCCACATGATGCCAGTGAAAATGTGGGTTATGAGATTCAGGTGGAAGGTATCACGTTTGTCGTGATTACCGATGTCGGCAGCATTACAGAAGACATCCGTGAGAGTATCTCACATGCCAACTATCTGGTGATAGAGGCCAATCATGACGAAGAGATGTTGCTCAGTGGCCCTTACCCAGAGTATCTGAAGAAACGCATCCTCAGTCCTACAGGCCATTTGTCGAACAAAGACTGTGGCGAGGTGTTGGCAAATAACATGACGGAAGATCTGAAACATGTCTGGCTCTGCCATCTCAGCGAGGAGAATAACCATCCGGAGTTGGCCCGAAAGACTGTTGAAGCGATTCTTAGAAGTTATGGTATTATACCAGGAAAGGATATGGAACTGGAGGTGCTGCGTCGTCAGGTGCCATCAGGTGTTTATGAACTGACTTAAAGGAAAAGAAAATGAAGGAAGTGATCGTAAAAGATGCTGATCTGCAGCAGGCAGCCATGGAAGGGATGGATGCCTTTGTGAACGTGTTCGTCAAAGCCATCTATGATACGATTGGTGGAGAACTGACGCCGGAGACGATGGCAGAGTTGAATGCAGACCAGATGACGCTTCTGGCATGGGATATCTTGCATCAGGAAGTGATGGATGGTGGTTTCGTGCAACTGATTCACAATGGCTATGGTCCGTTTATCTTCAAGAACCCATTGGCAAAAGTGCTTCGTCAGTGGGAGATGCGAGCCCCTTCTAAACTGATCTATGATGCTCATACACTGTGGCTCAAACACCGTGAGGAGATTGAGAAAGAGTGCAGTGATGAGGAGTTTATGGCACTCTTCGAACAGTTTCCTGATTTTGACGATCTTGATGATCAGTTTGTAGAGAATGAGGAGGAATGGACAGAAGATATCGCTCACTATATCGACGATCATCTGGAGAAATTTGCTACGATTCAATGAACAAGGAACAGGAACAACTCAGGAAAAAAAGTCCTGTACAGATTAAGAATAAAAAGGCCTCGTTTGAATATTTCTTCATAGAGACCTATACAGCCGGTATTGTCCTGACAGGTACGGAGATCAAAAGTATCCGACTCGGTAAGGCCAGTCTGGTTGATACCTATTGCGTTGTGATGAATGGCGAGTTATGGGTTAAAGGCATGAATATCAGTCCTTATTTCTATGGCTCCTATAATAACCACGAAATGAAACGCGACAGGAAACTGTTGTTGACCAAGAAGGAAATCCGAGCTTTGGAGAGTGCCACCAAACAGACGGGATATACAATTGTTCCGCTGCTTGTGTTTATCGACAATAAAGGTCGCGCCAAGATGGATATTGCGCTTTGTAAAGGTAAGAAAGAGTTTGATAAGCGCCAGACCCTGAAGGAGAAAGAGGACCGCAGGGAAATGGACAGGGCGATGAAAGTATACAAATGAAGCAACTAGACGATATCATCAGAGAAAGGATACTCATCCTCGATGGAGCGATGGGTACGAAGATACAGACTTACGGTCTCACGGAAACGGATTTCCGTGGTGACCGTTTTACGAATTTAGTAGGGCAGTTGAAGGGTAATAATGATGTGCTCTCCATCACACGTCCCGACGTCATCTCTGCTATCCATTGTCAGTATTTAGAGGCAGGTGCAGATATCATCGCTACTAACACATTCAGTAGTCAGCGGATCTCTCAGGCTGACTATAGTCTGGAGGATCAGGCTTATGAGATGGCGTTGGCGGGTGCTAAGTTGGCTCGAGCTGCAGCAGATCAGTATAGTACTGAGGATAGACCTCGTTTTGTTGCTGGTTCCGTAGGTCCTACTAATAAGACCTGTTCGATGTCTCCCGATGTCAGTGATCCTGCAGCGCGAGATCTGACTTATGATGAACTGCTGGCTGCCTATCAAGAACAGATGGATGCCCTGATGGAAGGTGGGGTGGATGCCATCCTCATCGAGACCATTTTTGATACGCTGAATGCGAAAGTGGCTATTGATGCAGCCATGCAGGTGATGGCAAAACGTCAACGTGAGATTCCTATCATGCTGTCTGTAACCGTCAGCGACCTCGCAGGTCGTACCCTTAGTGGTCAGACGCTAGATGCCTTCCTCGCGAGTGTCAGCAGTTATCCGATCTTTTCTATCGGACTGAACTGCTCCTTCGGTGCCACGCAGATGAAACCCTTCCTGAAAGAATTGGCAAGGCGTGCACCGTATTATATCTCTGCTTATCCGAATGCAGGCTTGCCCAACTCACTCGGACTCTATGATGAGACTGCAGAGACGATGGCGCCTAAGATGGGCGAGTTGGTGGATGAAGGACTGGTAAACATCATTGGTGGCTGCTGTGGTACAGACGAGACGTTTATCGCAGCCTATTGTCCGTTGGTGGTAGGAAAGAAACCGCATGTGCCTGTGGAGAAACCTTCAACGATGTGGCTTTCTGGTCTTGAATTGCTTAACGTTACACCAGAGGTACAGTTCGTGAATGTAGGCGAGCGTTGTAATGTGGCTGGTTCACGGAAGTTCTTACGACTCATCAAGGAGAAAAACTATGACGAAGCCCTGAGCATTGCTCGAAAGCAGGTGGCTGACGGTGCCCTTGTGATAGATATTAATATGGACGACGGTCTGCTTGAAGCCAAGACGGAGATGGTGAACTTCCTGAATCGTATTGCCGCCGAACCCGACATTGCCAAAGTACCGGTGATGATTGACTCTTCAGACTGGGAAGTTATCAAAACAGGTCTGAAGTGTGTACAGGGAAAGAGTATCGTCAACTCCATTTCCTTAAAAGAAGGTGAAGCCAAGTTTCTGGAACATGCCCGTGACGTGAAGCGCTATGGTGCGGCTGTCGTGGTGATGTGTTTCGACGAACAAGGTCAGGCCACCAGTTATGAGCGTCGTATTGAAATTGCAGAACGGGCCTACCGTCTGTTGACAGAGCAGGTAGGCATGAATCCGCTTGATATTATCTTTGATCCCAATGTCCTGGCTGTGGCTACAGGTATGGCTGAGCATGACAGTTATGCGGCAGACTTTATCAAGGCAACCGGATGGATTAAGCAGAACCTGCCTGGGGCTCATATCAGTGGAGGCGTGAGTAATCTGAGTTTCTCATTCCGTGGCAATAATTATATCCGTGAAGCGATGCATGCCGTTTTTCTGTATTATGCCATTAAGAATGGTATGGACTTCGGCATCGTAAATCCTTCATCGAAAGTAACATATGCAGATATACCTCAAGCGCAACTTGACATTATTGAGGACGTTATTCTGAACCGATGTACTGATGCCTCAGAGCGATTGATTGCTTTGGCAAGTAGTCTCTCTGCCGAGCAGAATGAAACAGGTGCTTCTGGTCAGTCTGGATTATCTGAGGATGCCGAGACATCCAGGAAAATCCTCTCTGTGGAAGAACGACTGATAGAAGCTTTGGTCAAAGGTATCGGTGATCATCTGGAAGACGATTTGAAGGAAGCCTTACAGCAATATACGCATGCTGTGGATATTATTGAAGGACCCTTGATGGCTGGTATGAATACAGTCGGACAACGTTTCGGTGAAGGAAAGATGTTCCTGCCACAAGTCGTGAAGACTGCCCGTACAATGAAACAGGCTGTCAGTATCCTTCAACCTTATATTGAAACCGAGAAAGCCGAGGGTACTACCAGTGCCGGAAAGGTGTTGTTGGCTACAGTCAAAGGTGATGTCCATGATATCGGTAAGAACATTGTCGGGGTGGTGATGGCCTGCAATAACTATGAGATTATTGATATGGGTGTGATGGTGCCAGCAGAGCAGATTGTGAAGAAAGCCATTGAAGCACATGTGGATATCATCGGACTCAGTGGCCTGATCACACCAAGTCTTGAGGAAATGGTGAATGTGGCGAAGGAACTGCAACGGGCAGGTCTTGATATTCCTATTATGATCGGAGGTGCGACTACCAGCGAGTTGCATGTGGCATTGAAGATTGCACCTGTTTATGCGGGTCCTGTGGTCTGGATGAAAGATGCCTCGCAGAATGCCCTTGTGGCAGCTCGACTGATGAGTAACCAGAACCAGATGGAACAGGAACTTTCTGAGAAGTATGAACATCTGCGTGAGGATTATCAACAGCAACAGACAGAACTGCTTTCCTATGAGGAAGCAAAGAAACAAAAGAAAAACTTATTCGAATGATGAAGAAAATTATACTCCTTTTATCGATGATGTTTCTGCTGGTGATGACGGCAGGGGCACAGAAACGCGAAATGCGTGGCGCGTGGATCCAATGTGTCAACGGACAGTTCCAGGGAATGGGTACTGCAAAGATGCAACAGACGCTGACTTATCAACTCGACGAGTTGCAGAAAGATGGCGTAAACATGATCATCTTCCAGGTCCGTCCGGAATGTGATGCACTTTATGAGAGTAAGATTGAGCCTTGGAGTCGTTTTCTGACAGGTAAGCAGGGTGTTGCCCCCAAGCCTTATGCAGTGGATGATTACCGAATGTCACAAACGTGGTATGGAACTTCATGCATGGATCAATCCCTACAGGGCAAAGACCAAGGGAACACGTCAACTGGCCAACAGTCATATTGCTGTCAGAAAGCCTATGAACTGTTTTGCGTACGACGAACTGTTTATCCTGAATCCTGGTATAGCGGAGAATCGTGATTATATCTGCGAGGTGGCAAAGGACATTGTGAGCCGATATGATGTGGATGGTATCCACATGGATGATTATTTCTACCCCTATCCTGTCAAGGGAGAGAGCATCCCTGACGATGAACTGTTTAGGGAAAACTCTAATGGTATCAAAGATCAGAAAGACTGGCGTCGCTATAATGTGAACCTGTTTATTGAGCAGTTTTATAAGACCGTCCATGAGACCAAGCCTTGGGTGAAGGTAGGTATCTCTCCGTTTGGTATCTACAGGAATAAAAAGAATTCTTCTATTGGTAGTAATACCAATGGTTTGCAGAACTATGATGACCTTTACGCTGATGTGCTGTTATGGATAAACAACGGTTGGCTTGACTATTGTGTGCCTCAGGTATATTGGGAAATTGGCAACAAGGCTGCTGACTATGAAACTTTGATTAAGTGGTGGAACCAGTATGCTGGTGGCCGTCCATTGATCATCGGTGAGGATGTGGAACGTACGGTAAAATTTGCCGATCCAAGCAACCCCAAGATTCATCAGTTGCCAGCAAAGATGGCCCTTCATAAGCAGTTGCCTTATGTAAAGGGAACTGTCCTTTGGTATGCAAAGGCTGCTGTTGATAACGTAGGTAATTATGGTACAACGCTCCGTAATGTGTATTGGAAGTATCCTGCCCTGCAACCTGAGATGCCGTTTATCGACGGTAAAGCACCCCAGAAAGTGAAGAAGTTAAAGCCGATGTGGATTGACGGTGACTATGTGTTGTTCTGGACTGCTCCTGCGGCAAAAAACTGGGATGACGAAGCCGTCAAATATGTCGTCTATCGTTTTGCAAAAGGCGAAAAGGTGGACATCAATGATCCGTCGAAAATTATAACGATTACCAACGAGACCTTCTATAAACTGCCTTATGAGAAAGGTAATGAGAAGTGGACGTATGTGGTTACAGCACTTGACCGTCTGCAGAACGAAAGTAAGATAGCCAAGAAGAAAATTAAACTCTAATCTGACGCTGATGAAACAGTTGACAGTCATACTGGCGATGATGCTCCTGCTACTATCTTGTGGTGGCAGGAGACAGTTGTCGGCAGAAGAACTGGCACATAAGTTGGATAGCTTGAAGAGTCTGGAAATCAATGAAAAGCTGAAGTTACAAGGCATCAATCTGGAAGAATCAGATAATCCGTTGAAGCAATTCTATGATAGTCTTGAACTTCAGACACTTCCCGTCAGCTATTCGGAGGATTATGTCAGGTTTCTGCCTGCCTTTAAGCCCATTCCGCAGGAGATCATTCCGTTTATGGACCTGCCGGAGTGTAATGAGCCTAAAGCCGTTTGCCTGCCAGAGAGCTTAGGTGCAAAACTGATTCTCATTGCTGTAGATGAGCAACCTCATCTTTATTCTTTGTGGCTATACTCGTTAGATGATGACTTCAGACCGATAGATAAACTCTGTCTGTATGCCATCGAAGATAAAAGCGATGAGATAGATCCGGAAGAGTTTATCCAGTTTTTCTCGATTACCAGCGATTACGAGATACATTTGTTAGACTATTCCCAAACAAAGAAAAAGACCAACTCCGAAGAGATCTTTTATATTGATTCCTCACGCAAATTCACTTTGCATGAGATTTCATTAGAATAAAATAATTAGTCTTTCAGCAACTTTTCAAGGAAGGCATCCAGATCTTCGCCCAATCCTTCCATCAAGTCTGGATCAATGATGACCATCTCGTCATCCACCAGATACAATTCTGCCATACTCTCCTTGTCGTCATTCTCTAAGACAAAGGAGAAAGGCTTCAGAATCGACATCTGTTCTATCGTATCCTTATGCTTCATGAGGCATTTTCTGAGAACGGATGCGATCTGATCGTAGAAATTGTCATCGGCATTATTGATCCACTGTTCTATAACGCAACGTGTAATCTCTGCATCTTCGTCATTATAGGCAACCATCTCACCTGTCTCTTGTGTGACACGGATGTGGATGTCTGTCATGACTGATGCTTCCTCCTTAACAGGAAACTTGTCTGCAATCTTGCGGATGGCCCGCTCGATCTGCTGTAAGGTCTGTTCGCTGGTGTTCATTGCTTCCTTTTTTATATTTCGAGGCAAAAGTATAAAAAATCCTCTATTATTGCAAACGATTACGATTATTTTTGCGAAAAAAAAATAAATAAGCTTGTTTATTCCCAATTATTTTGTACCTTTGCAATTGTAAAGTGGAGTTTGCAAATAGCAGACTACTAAATGAAGTTCATGGATACTAAAATAAGTCATTCGGGTATTGTAGAATCAATCAGTGACGGATGTGTGCAGGTTCGGATACTGCAGACGTCTGCCTGCGCAGCTTGTAAGGTGGCAGGGCATTGTCATGTTTCAGAATCGAAAGAGAAGATTGTAGATGTGCTGAATGTACATGATACCAATCGTCTGAAAGTAGGTGATAGTGTGACTGTATGTGCCTCTCGTGATGTGGCAAACAGAGCTTTGCTTTTGGGCTTCGGACTGCCGTTCCTGATACTTGTTTCCGTGCTGTTGATTGCATTAAGGATACTGTCAGAAGAGGGGTTGGCAGCATTGACGGCACTTCTGGCATTAATACCTTATTATGGTGCGCTTTATCTGTTACGTGACAGGATTAGGCAGAAGATAGCTTTCTCTATCGAGTGAATTTTAATTAAAACTAAAACAAATAAACATTATGGATTTCATCTTGATTGCAGTGATTGTCTTAGGAGCTATCGGCTTGATAGCAGCTGTTGTGCTGTTTGCCGCCTCCAAGAAGTTCGCTGTTTATGAAGATCCTCGCATTGCGCAGGTGGGTGAAGTGCTGCCTGGCGCTAACTGTGGAGGATGTGGATTCCCTGGTTGTAGCGGTATGGCTGATGCACTGGTGAAAGGTGCTGATGCAGGAAGCCTTGATGGACTGTTCTGTCCTGTCGGAGGTGCCGAGACGATGGGAAAGGTGGCTGATCTGTTGGGAATGGCGATTGCCAATTCCGAGCCGATGGTAGCCGTTGTGAGATGTAATGGCACATGTGAGCATCGTCCTCGCATTGCCGAGTATGCAGGATTACGTACTTGTGCTGCCATGCATGCATGTGGCGCTGGTGAGACTGCCTGCGGTTTTGGATGTCTTGGATGTGGCGATTGTGAGGCTGCCTGTCAGTTTGATGCCATTCACGTGAATCCAGAGACGGGTATTCCTGAGGTTGACGAGGATAAGTGTACCTCTTGTGGTGCCTGTGTGAAGGCTTGTCCGCGTAACATCATCGAACTCCGCAAGAAGGGACCGAAGGGTAGGAGAGTCTTTGTGTCTTGTGTCAACAAGGACAAAGGCGCTGTGTCTATGAAGGCTTGTAAGGTCAGCTGTATCGGCTGTGGCAAGTGTGAGAAGGAGTGTCCGTTTGGTGCCATCACGGTTGAAGGCAACTGCTCATACATCGACTTTAACAAATGCCGTTTGTGTCGTAAGTGTGTTACAGTCTGCCCCACAAAGGCTATTCACGATGTGAACTTCCCCACGCCTGCTCCTGCGCCGAAACCCAAGGAGCCTGTAGCACCAAAGCCCGCAGCGCCAAAAGCTGATGCACCCAAGCAAGAAGCTCCAAAACAAGAAGCACCAAAACCTGCTCAGCCATCGCGTGGCGCCTTGCTCGATACGGAATCAAGTATATCTATCAAATAATAAAGGAGGACATCGTTATGAATATCAAAACATTTAGTATAGGTGGAATCCATCCTGAAGAGAACAAACTCACCCATGATGCAGTGACGCAGGTGGCAGCTCTTCCAAAGCAGGCCATCTTCCCTCTCTCTCAGCATATCGGTGCTCCGGCCAAGCCCGTCGTTCAGAAAGGCGACAGAGTGAAGGTGGGTACGATGATTGCCGAAGCTGGAGGTTTCGTTTCTGCCCCCATTTTCTCATCTGTTAGCGGAACAGTTGCTAAGATTGATACAGCTATTGATGCAACGGGCTATCGCAAGCCTGCTATCTATATCACGGTAAATGGTGATGAGTGGGAACCCAAAATCGACCGTTCTGATAAGCTGGAGACAGTGGAGTCACATCCTGAACTGACGCCTGAAGAGATTGTCAACCGCATCAAGAACGCAGGTGTCGTCGGTATGGGTGGCGCTTGTTTCCCCACTTTTATCAAACTGACACCTCCACCCACAGCCAAGGCAGAATGTGTGATCATTAATGCGGTTGAGTGTGAGCCTTATATCACAGCCGACTTCCGTCTGATGATGGAGAAAGCCGATGAGATTCTCATTGGTCTGGAACTGTTGATGATGGGTGCTAAGGTGACAACTGGTTATATCGGTATCGAGACTAACAAGATGCCTGCCATCGAACTGCTTACCAAGAAATGCGCAGAGAAGTTTAATGGCTCGAAATATCACGTTGAAGTTGTTCCTTTGAAACAGCGTTATCCGCAGGGTGGTGAGAAACAACTCGTTGATGCGGTGATCCAGCGTCAGGTTCCTGCACCTCCTGCTATCCCTGTGAATGTAGGTGCCATCGTACAGAATGTAGGAACTGCCTACGCTGTTTATGAGGCTGTGATGAAGCACAAACCGCTCTTTGAGCGCTATACCACCGTCACCGGTAAGAAAATCAAGAACCCAGGCAACTTCCTCGTTCGTATGGGTACACCGATGAAGGATCTGATTGATGCTTGTGGTGGTATGCCTGAAGGTGACAATAAGTTGTTGGCCGGTGGTCCGATGATGGGTAAGGCTCTGACTTCTGTAGAGGTGCCTATCTGTAAGGGAACCAACTCGGTGACGGTGATCTCTGATGACGAGGCGCGTCGTAAGGAACCGCAGCCCTGTATTCGCTGTGCCAAGTGCGTTGGCGCTTGTCCGATGGGACTTGAGCCTTATCTGCTTGCCAAGATTTCTGAGGTACAGAACTGGGAGCGAGCCGAACAGGAGGATATCGTCAGTTGTATCGAGTGTGGCTCGTGCCAGTTCACTTGTCCTGCTCATCGTCCGCTGCTTGACAATATCCGTCAGGGTAAGAGCACCGTTATGGGAATTATCCGCAGCCGTGCTGCTAAAAAGTAAAAAGGTAAAAAAGTAAAAAAGGTAAATATACAATGGGAAAATTAATTGTATCGTTATCGCCACACGCCCACGGCACTGATACTGTAGAGCGCAACATGTACGGTGTGATCATCGCCTTGATGCCCGCACTGCTTGTGTCGTTCTACTTCTTCGGTCTGGGTTCAGTTGTCGTTACGGCAACGAGTGTGGCAGCCTGCGTATTCTTCGAGTGGGCTATCAGCAAGTATATCTTGAAGCAGGAACGCAATACCATTATGGACGGCTCAGCCATCCTCACAGGTCTGCTCCTGGCTTTCAACCTTCCCTCAAACCTCCCCATCTGGATCATCCTCATTGGTGCGCTTTTCGCTATCGGTGTAGCCAAGATGACCTTTGGAGGTCTGGGTAATAACCTCTTCAATCCAGCACTCGTGGGACGTGCTGCCCTGTTGGTGGCCTTCCCTGCGCAGATGACCACTTGGCCAAAGGTTGGTCAACTTAGCAGTTACCTTGATGCAGAAACGGGTGCCACACCGCTTTCTATCATGAAGTGGGCTATCAAGGAAGGTGATGCTTCTGTATTAGAGCAGTTGCCTTCATCACTCAATCTCCTCATCGGTAATCATCCTGATGGTGCAGGTGCGATGGGTGAGATCTGTGCTTTGGCACTGCTCATCGGTCTGGCTTATATGCTGTGGAAGAAGATCATCACCTGGCACATCCCCGTATCGATTATCGGTACCGTGTTCGTCTTTGCCGGACTGCTCCACTTGGCGAATCCCGTTTATGCTGATCCTATCTCTGTGATTCTCACTGGTGGTCTGATGCTGGGTGCCATCTTTATGGCTACGGATTATGTCACGAGTCCGATGACGCCGAAGGGACAGATTATCTACGGTGTCGCAATTGGCTTCTTGACGGTAGTTATCCGTAACTGGGGCGCTTATCCGGAAGGTATGTCGTTCGCTATTCTGATTATGAATGCGTTCACACCGCTGATTAATAATTATGTGAAACCCAAGCGCTTCGGAGAAGTGCCTGATAAGAATTAAAGGAGGACCAGACGTATGAAGAAATTAGAATCATCTTTGACGAATATGGTGCTGGTGCTCACTGGAGTAGCTGTCATCATGGGTGGTATCCTTGCATATGTGAACCACCTCACGGAAGGGCCTATCGCTGAACAGAAAGCAAAAGCCCTCGCCGATGGTATCAAGACTGTGATGTGTGTCAGCGACATCAAAGTTGCAAAGACCGATACAGTCAAGCAGAATGATGCCAAGGGTAAGGAACTCGTTTATATCATCTATCAGACACAGGATGCTCAGGGTAAAGACCTTGGCGCTGCCGTTGAGAGCACCACTGGTGGTTTCGGCGGTGATCTGAAAGTGCTGGTGGGCTTCGATCCTGAGGGAAAGATCTTAGGTTATACCTTATTGGAGCAAGCAGAGACCCCAGGACTTGGTGCCAAGGCTGATAAATGGTTCCAGAAAGGTGAGAAGGGTGACATCATCGGAAAGGATCCGAAAGAACCGCTTACTGTCTCAAAGGACGGTGGTCAGGTGGATGCCATCACGGCTTCTACTATCACCAGCCGTGCTTTCCTGCTTGCAGTGAACAATGCTTATAGTGCTTACAAGGCAACACCCGTCGATGCACAGACAGGTGCCACCCAACAAGTAAAGGAGGATTAACGTATGAATGCAATACAGATTATCAAAAACGGCATCGTCAAGGAGAACCCCACGTTCGTCCTGATGCTTGGTATGTGTCCCACGCTGGCCACCACTACTTCTGCCATGAATGGTATGTCAATGGGCTTGGCCACGATGGCTGTGCTGATCTGCACCAACTTTGTGATCTCTTGTCTGAAGTCGATCACCCCTGATAAGGTGCGCATCCCTGTGTTTATTGTGGTGATTGCAGCCTTTGTAACGATTCTGCAACTCGTTATCAAGGCGTTCCTGCCTGATATCGATGCGTCGCTTGGACTCTTTATTCCGCTGATTGTAGTGAACTGTGTGATCCTGGGTCGTGCGGAGGCTTTCGCTGCCAAGAACTCACCAGTAGCCTCACTCTTCGACGGTATTGGTATCGGACTTGGATTCACTCTCGGACTCACCCTTCTGGGTATCTGTCGTGAACTGTTGGGTAATGGCTCCATCTTCGGACTGACCTTGGTGCCTGAGACCTACAACATTCTGCTCTTCGTGTTACCTCCAGGTGCATTCATCACCTTAGGATTCCTCATCGCGATTGTGAACAAATTAAGAAGTTAAGTTATGGAATATATACTGATTTTCATTAGCGCCATTTTCGTGAACAACATTGTGTTGTCACAGTTCCTCGGCATCTGTCCGTTCCTTGGTGTATCAAAGAAGATTGACACCTCGCTGGGTATGTCGGCAGCCGTTGCCTTTGTGCTGACACTTGCTACCATCGTAACCTGGCTCGTTCAGAAATATGTGCTCGATGCCTTTGGCTTGCAGTATCTGCAGACGATTGCCTTCATCCTTGTCATTGCCTCTCTGGTGCAGATGGTAGAGATTGTGTTGAAGAAGGTGTCGCCAGCACTCTATCAGGCACTGGGTATCTTCCTGCCGCTGATTACAACCAACTGTGCCGTGCTGGGTGTGGCTATCCTGGTGATCCAGAAAGACTTCAATCTGTTGCAGTCTGTGGTCTATGCCTTCTCTACAGCCATCGGCTTCGGACTTGCACTGACGGTCTTCGCTGGCATGCGTGAACAATTGGAACTGGTAAAGATTCCCAAGGGCATGCAGGGTATGGCGATTGTGATGCTTTCCGCTGGTTTGCTGTCACTCGCCTTCATGGGCTTCTCTGGTGTCGATGGTGGTCTGAAGGTTCTCTTCGGTCTCGACTAAACAAACATAGCAAATCACATGAAGAAAGTAATATTAAGTATGTTGCTGATGTTTGTGTCAGCAGTGGCTTATTCTCAGGGAGTTATTGGTAAGTGGGTTACTGAAGGTGGTGATTCTCAAGTGGAGATTTACCAGAATGGTGACCAACTATGCGGCAAGATCATTTGGCTGAAGAAAGGTGACGGACAACTCGATGTTCATAACCCCGATAAGTCTATGCAAAGCCGTAAACTCATAGGCGTGAACATCCTGACAGGCCTCAAGAAGAAAGGTGACAAGTACGAGGGTGGTAAGATCTACAACCCTAAGAACGGCAAGACCTACAAATGTTCTATCTGGCTTGACGGCAGCAACCTGAAAGTTCGCGGTTACGTGGCAATGTTCTACGAAACCCAGACTTGGACGAAGAAATAAAGCATCTCATACCAGAACTTGCTACATTTAAATCTAGCACTTTTTAGAATTAAATGTAGCAAGTTCTGGATTTTTTGCCTGAAATATTTGTTATTTAAGAAATATTTCCGTACTTTTGTAGCCATATAGAATGCATTGGCCAATGACACTGATAATAGTTATACTACTTCTACTGGGCTACCTGGTGATTGCCACTGGACACCTGACGGGTGTGAACAAAGCGGCCATCGCTGTCTTCATCGGCACTGTCGGCTGGGTGGTCTATATCTGCTATGGTACTGATTACGTGATGGCTCACCATGCGGTGGAATACCTGACATTCCTGGCAGGTAACGAACCGTCGAGCGACGCCGTGAAATACTTTATCTATGATGAGGTGTTCCTGTATTATGTGGGTCGTGCGGCCAGTATCGTGATGTTCCTGTTGGCTACGATGAGCATCATTGAGATTCTGAATAATAACGGTTGCTTCGACTTTATCTCGAAGTGGATCAAGACTAGAAATTCTAAGCGTCTGCTTTGGACGATCACCCTTGCTACATTTATCATCTCTGCCAACCTTGATAACCTGACGACAACAATGACGATGCTGGTGATCATGCGTCAGATCGTGCAGAACCGTCGTCAGAGGATGCTGATAGGTTCGGCTATCGTGATTGCTGCCAACTGTGGCGGATGCTTCACGGTGATCGGCGACCCCACGGGATTGTTACTCTGGGGTGCAGGTGCCATTACGGCCACGCATTTCTCATCCTATATGGCTATGCCGGCTATTCTGGCTTGGATTATCCCGACGGCTCTGATCAGCAGACAACTGCCTGAGCGACTCGACACGCAATGGAGCCCGATGCCGTATCGTGGTGACGACACGAACCTGAGTCCTTGGCAGCGTATCCTGATGCTCTTCGTGGGTATCGGTGGTCTGTGGTTCATTCCGACCTTCCATAACATCACGAAACTCTCACCGTTCCTTGGTGCTTTGTGTGTATTGGCTGTGCTGTGGGTAGTGAACGAGATTATGAACCGCAATCTGATGCGTTCCGACCAGATGTCGCAGCGTTATATCCCCAAGGCTACGCAATACGGCTCACTGCAGCAGATCCTCTTCGTGATGGGTATCATGTTGGCGATGGGTGTGGTGACAGAGACAGGCGTCTTCGCTGATGTAGCAGAGTGGATTGATGACAACGTCCATAACATCTGGATATTGGGAATGGTGTCTGGCTTGTTAAGCGGGCTGGTGGATACGTTCACGATTGCCATCAGTGACATCTCGCTCTATCCCGTACTGAATAGTGAACAACTCTCGCTGGTGGCCGATACAGAGTATATGAGTCAGTTTGCCGTGAACGGTGCCTACTGGAAGGTGATAGCCTTCTCGACGGCAGTGGGCGGCTGTCTGCTCTGCGTGGGTTCTGTCAGTGGCCTGGCTCTGATGAAGATGGAGCACATGCGAGTGGGTTGGTATATGAAGAACCTGTCACCGAAGGTCCTTGTGGGATGGGTGATTGGTATGGCCGTACTCATGGCAGAAGTTGCAATGTATAACTAATCTATTATATATAAATATAATAAGGTATTATGGCTAAGATTAAGGTATCTACAACGGTTTTAAAATCAAGGGAATCTATCGTGGCTACGAAGGTTTGATCCACGATGAAGTGAAGGAGTTTACCACTGAAAACGTAAGTGGTATTATCACTCGTGGTGGTACCATCCTGAAGACGGCCCGCTCGAAGGACTTTATGACACCAGAGGGTATGCAGAAGGCATACGAGACTATTCAGAAAGAGGAGATCGATGCACTGATAGTCATCGGTGGTAACGGTTCGCTGACGGGTGCGTGGAAGTTTGGCGTAGAGTATGACTTCCCCGTCATCGGTCTGCCTGGTACCATTGACAACGACCTCTATGGTACAGATGATACCATTGGCTACGATACGACGATGAACACCATCATGGACTGCGTTGACAGAATCCGTGATACGGCGAACTCTCACGAGCGTATCTTCTTTGTCGAGGTGATGGGTCGTGATGCCGGCTTCCTGGCTCAGAACTGTGCTATTGCCTGCGGTGCAGAGGCTGCCATCGTACCAGAGGAGACTACCGATGTCGACCAATTGGCGGCATTTATGGGTCGTGGTATCCGTAAGTCGAAGAAGTCATGTATCGTCATTGTGTCGGAGAGTCCGAAATGTGGTGCCCTTTATTATGCCGACCGTGTAAAGCATGAGTTCCCGGAGTTTGATGTGCGCGTGTCTATCCTGGGTCATCTGCAGCGTGGTGGTTCACCCACAGCCCTTGACCGCATTCTCGCCTCCATCACTGGCGTAGGTGCCATCGAGGCCATCAAACAGGGACAGCGCAATATCATGGTGGGTGTACGCAATAACGATGTGGTCTATGTGCCCTTCTCGGAGGCCATTCGTACTGACAAGCGCTTTGACAAGCGCCTGATTAAGGTGTTGGATGAATTAAGCATATAATGCCAGAGATCAAGAAAATTGTTCTAACGGGAGGTCCGTGTGCCGGAAAGACCACAGCCCTCGTGAAGATCGTCGAGTATTTCTCAGGGATGGGATACAAAGTGTTTACCGTCCCTGAGGTGCCGACGCTCTACAGCACAGGTGGCTGGAACTATCTGACACCCAACCGTCAGTTATACTACCAAGGTGAGCGCGCAATCCTAGAGACACAGTTGGCACTTGAAGATCAGTTCGTGGCCTTGGCTGAGGTCTGCACGAAACCTGTGCTGGTGGTCTGTGATCGTGGTGCGCTGGATATTTCCGCTTATATCAAACCTGAAGAGTGGGAAGAGATAACCGCGATGGCAGGAATGGATTCCGAACGCCTGCGTGAGCGCTATGATGCTGTGCTCCATCTGGTCAGTGCTGCTGACGGTGCAGAGCAGTATTATACCACCGCCACGAATGCCACCCGTTATGAGAAGGCTGACGAGGAAGGTCTGCGACTGGCTCGCGAACTGGATAAGAAGGTGATTAATGCGTGGTCTGGTCATTCCCATCTGCGTGTGATCAACAACCACGATGATTTCAATGCGAAGTTGGGTCGTGTGATCAAGGAGATCAGTCATGTGCTCGGACTGCCGCAGCCATTGGAGAAGGAACGACTGTACAAGGTAGAGGTGATCGGAGAGATTCCTGGTGCCATTGTGAGCGATATCACCCAGACTTATCTGGTAGCAGAGCCCGGATGCGAAGTGCGTCTGCGTCGTCGTCAGTGGAGTGGGGGTAAGGTGGTCAATGTCCACCGTTCAAAGAAAGCGATATCAGATACTGAGGAGATTGAGACCGAGCGTCAGGTTGACAACAACCTCTACGAGCAGATGCTCCAGCAGGCTGATCCGTATCGTCAGACTATCCGCAAACGTCGTCAGAGTTTCATCTGGAAAGGTCAGCATTTCGAGATAGATACCTTCAGTGAACCAGTGAACGATCTCGTCATACTTCAGTCGAAGGGTGTGGCAGAACAGGAGAGTGTGAAGTTCCCACCGTTCATTAAAGTGCTCGAAGATGTGACGGGAAATAGTCAATATTACAATTATAACATCGCATTACGGAAATAATTGATGTTTTTTGTTTAATAAATCTAAAAAAGTTCGCTGTTTCCTAAATAATTACTATCTTTGCAATCAGCTCTGTCTAAAAAAGAGAACTATAAAACAAACAAGTAACTTAAAATATTAACGCTTATGTCACAAATTATTGGACACATTTCCCAGATCATTGGCGCCGTTATCGATGTCTATTTCGATACCGAGGGTCAGGATGCTGAGAAAGTGCTGCCAAAGATTCATGATGCATTGAAGATTGACCGAGGTGACGGGCGCGTCCTGATTGTCGAAGTGCAACAGCACATCGGCGAGGATACGGTGCGCTGTGTGGCTATGGACAATACCGATGGTCTGCATCGTGGAATGGAGGCGATCCCGCTGGGCACACCAATCCTGATGCCTTCCGGTGATCAGATTAAAGGTCGTATGCTGAACGTGATCGGACAGCCTATCGACGGTATGAAACAGCTCGACATGAAGGGTGCCTATCCCATTCACCGTGCGGCTCCTACGTTCGAGGAACTTTCTACGAAGAAAGAGATCCTCGCTACGGGTATCAAGGTGATCGACCTGCTGGAGCCTTACATGAAGGGTGGTAAGATCGGACTCTTCGGTGGTGCCGGTGTAGGAAAGACGGTGCTCATCATGGAGCTCATCAACAACATTGCCAAGGGACACGACGGTTTCTCTGTATTCGCTGGTGTAGGTGAGCGTACCCGTGAGGGTAATGACCTGATCCGAGAGATGATCGAGTCGGGCGTTATCCGCTATGGTGAGAAGTTCCGTGAAGCCATGGATCAGGGTAAATGGGATCTGAGTCTCGTTGATCCTGAGGAACTGAAGAAGAGTCAGGCCACACTGGTGTATGGTCAGATGAACGAGCCTCCTGGTGCACGTGCATCTGTGGCGCTCTCTGGTCTGACTGTTGCTGAGGGCTTCCGTGACGGAGGTGGTAAGGATGGCGGCGCTGCCGATATTCTGTTCTTCATCGACAACATCTTCCGTTTCACCCAGGCTGGTTCTGAGGTATCTGCGTTGTTGGGTCGTATGTCTTCAGCCGTAGGTTATCAGCCCACACTGGCTTCTGAGATGGGTACCATGCAGGAGCGAATCACTTCTACGAAGACAGGTTCTATCACATCAGTACAGGCTGTGTATGTGCCTGCCGATGACTTAACCGACCCTGCACCTGCTACTACGTTTACCCACCTGGATGCAACGACAGTGCTTGACCGTAAGATTGCTGAGTTGGGTATCTATCCTGCTGTGGATCCGCTGGGATCAACCTCTCGTATCCTTGATCCGCTGATCGTGGGTAAGGCTCACTACGATTGTGCCCAGCGTGTGAAGCAGATTCTGCAGCGCTTCAAGGAGTTGCAAGACATCATCGCCATTCTCGGTATGGATGAGCTCTCTGATGAAGATAAGCAGACGGTGAACCGCGCACGTCGTGTACAGCGTTTCCTCTCTCAGCCGTTCTCTGTGGCTTCTCAGTTCACAGGTCTGCCTGGTGTCATGGTGCCTATTGAAGAAACCATCAAGGGCTTCAATGCCATCCTCGACGGTGAGGTTGACGACCTGCCTGAGCAGGCATTCTTGAACGTTGGTACGATTGAAGATGCCAAGGAGAAGGCAAAGAAACTGCTCGAGGCTGCAAAGGGATAAACATTAAAGATTAAACATTAAACATTAATCGTTTATGTTGCAGCTTAAGATAGTTTCGCCCGAGAAGGTTGAATACGATGGAGCAGCCGAACGAATCCTCGTACCTGGTACGATGGGACAGTTCGAGATACTCAACGACCACGCACCTATCATCTCTACACTCCAGAAAGGAACCGTAGAGTATGTCAACAAAGAGGGTAAGACCTCACTGGAGATCCAGGGTGGTTTCGTGGAAGTACAGAAGAATCAGGTCAGTCTCTGCGTGGAACTTCAGTAATGCGCAAGACATAAGAAGCAATAAGAATGGATAAGATCAGAAAGATGAGTATCAACTACATACGACAGGGACTGTATATCTCAGCAGCCCTGTTCCTGCTGACCCTTCTGGTGATGCAGGTATGGTTTCTCGATCTGCTCACGCCCGCCATCGTCAGCGTGGCTTTCACGCTTGTCGTATGCGGCACGATCGGCATCGTCTGGCATTATGTAGCCAAGAACTCACCCGACAGTCTGCCCACATTCTTTACAGCAGTATCCGGTTTCCGCCTGTTGTTGGCGCTGGCAGTGATGTTTGTCTATTATCTGCTCGACAACAATGATACCATGCTGCGTTTCTTCATCGTGTTCATGGTGTTCTATGTAGCATCATTGGCACACCATACCATATTCTTCGCCAGAGTATCTAACCGCTCCTGACGAGAACGTTAAAGTTTGCTTATATTTATATGATAATGAAACAACTAAAGTCGATAATCCTCCTGATGATGGTAGCACTGCTGCCGATGCCTGCGCTGGCCGAAGAGAGTGGGGGCGGCGATGAACTGGACATCCCTGAGATCGTCCTTGAGCACCTTGCTGACGCCTACGAGTGGCACATCGCATCCTATGAGGGAAAGCATCTGAGCATTCCTCTGCCTATCATCATCCGTAGCGAGAATACCGGAGAATGGCACTTCTGTACGGCCCATAGTCTGCCCGAGGGCTTCTTCTTCAGTGAAGAGCATCACGGTAAGATCTACGAGCGTATGGCTGACGGCACGGAGGCACGTCCCCTCGACCTGAGTATCACGAAGAGTGTGCTGCAGATCTGGATTGTGGTGATTGTGCTGATCGTGATCTTCCTCAGTTGTGCCCGCTGGTATAAGAAGCACGATGCGAAAGACGAGGCTCCTGGAGGTTTTGTCGGACAAGTCGTCGATCGGTGAGAAGCATTACAAGCCTTACGCACCTTATCTGCTCACGGTATTCTTCTTTATCCTGACATGTAACCTCATCGGACTGATCCCCGTTTTCCCTGGTGGAGCGAATGTGACGGGTAATATCAATATCACCTTCTTCCTGGCAATCTGTACGATGCTCGCCATCAACATCTTTGCCAACAAGGAGTACTGGAAGGAGATCTTCTGGCCAGAGGTTCCTCTGTTCCTGAAGGCCTATCCTGTTCCGGTGATGCCTGTCATCGAACTCTTCGGAGTATTCACGAAACCCTTCGCGCTGATGATCCGTCTCTTTGCCAACATGATGGCTGGCCACGCTGTGATTCTGAGTTTCACCTGCGTGATCTTCCTCGGTTGGTCTATGGGTGTCGGATTTGGTCTTGGTCTGAATGCTTTCAGTATCATCATGCTGCTCTTCATGAATGCACTTGAGGTGCTGGTGGCCTTTGTTCAGGCATACGTCTTCACCATGCTGAGTGCGGTGTTCATCGGGCTTGCCCATAAAGATCATCACGCTGAGTAAAGGTAAAAAAATAAAAAGGTAAAAAAGTAAGTACAAACATTTATTAATAATTAAAAATTTAAAGATTATGATTTCAGCTTTATTTTTAGCCGCAGAGGGTCTGGCTCAGCTGGGCTGCG
>ONNY01000039.1 GCA_900319305.1 uncultured Prevotella sp. | reverse complement strand
ACATGAGGCGAGCACATGTTAGCCGCTTCCTTGTAATTGGTTGCGAATTGCACCAATCGACCAGGAATGTACTTGAGACGTTCTTGGGTTTCTGGATTGTTTCCTAAATATGTTACACCTATCATATATTAATATTAATCAGGGAATGATTTTCTTGACGCGAATTTTAAGCTCCATTGGATTGAACGGCTTGACAATATAGTCTTCGGCACCAATTTCCAACAGACGGATACGCTCGCTGGTAGAGTCCTCACTGGAGAGCATAATCACAGGAATGTGCTTGAACAGCTCATTCTGCTTGATCCACTCCAAGAAGTCATCACCTCTCATACCTGGCATACGGATATCGGAGATGATCAAATCGGGGGTGTTGCCTGCCTGAAGCCATTTTACGCCCTGCAAACCATCGGGTAACCATTGTACATCGTAATCGCTCATCAGATAAATTGAGAGTACTTTTGCTATGGTCTCTTTGTCATCAAGTATTAATATTTTCTTCTTCATATATGAATATTTTTATTATTCGTTGCAAAGGTAAACAAAAAAAATTAATTCAACACAAAATATGGTAAAAAAAACGCTTTTTTTGGAAAAAATATCGTTTCTCTGAAAAAAAAGAGGGAAATTTGCATTTAAACCGTAATATTAATAGGAATTAACGTATATAATTATGGCAAACAGGTATCTATTAGGTTTTGATGTCGGTAGCTCTTCAGTGAAGGCATCGTTGGTAAATGCCGATAACGGCAAGTGTGTGGCTACAGCTTTCTTCCCCGAAAAGGAGGCTCCGATTACAGCTGTCAAGGCTGGTTGGGCAGAACAGGATCCACAGATGTGGTGGAACAATGCCAAACTGAGTCTGCAGAAGATCATGAAGGACTCGGGAGCTACGGCAGAGGAGATTAAGGCTATCGGTATCTCTTATCAGATGCACGGCTTGGTTTGCGTCGATAAGAATCTGAAGGCATTGCGTCCTGCTATTATCTGGTGTGACTCTCGTGCCGTTCCCTATGGTGAGAAGGCGTTTAATGATCTCGGTGCAGACCAGTGTCTGACACATCTGTTGAATTCTCCAGGTAACTTTACAGCCGCCAAGTTGGCATGGGTGAAGGAGAATGAACCAGAACTTTACAGCCAGATTTATAAGATCATGCTGCCTGGTGACTATATCGCCATGCGTCTCAGTGGTACTGTGAATACGACGGTGAGTGGACTCTCTGAAGGTATGTTCTGGGACTTTAAGAATAATCAGGTGGCAGACTTCCTGATGAAGTATTATGGCTTCGATTCTTCTTTGATCGCTGACATCGTTCCGACATTCGCAGAGCAGAGTGTGGTAAGTGCTGAGGCTGCTGCAGAGATGGGTTTGAAGGCAGGTACACCGATTACCTATCGTGGTGGTGACCAGCCCAACAATGCCTTGTCACTGAATGTACTGAATCCTGGTGAGATTGCTGCTACGGCAGGTACGTCTGGCGTGGTATATGGTGTACTTGGTGAGGTGAACTATGACAAGCAGAGCCGTGTAAACACCTTTGCTCATGTGAATCATACCGCAGATCAGACGCGTCTTGGTGTGCTGTTGTGTATCAATGGTACAGGTATCCTGAATGCTTGGACTCATCGCAATATAACGCCGGATGTGAGCTATGCTGATATGAACGACTTGGCTGCCAGTGTGCCCATCGGTAGTGAGGGCGTGACTATTGTTCCGTTTGGAAATGGTGCAGAGCGTGTGCTGGTGAATAAGGAAATCGGCTGCTCAATCAACGGTCTGAACTTCAATAAGCACAATAAGGCTCATCTGGTTCGTGCCGCACAAGAGGGTATCGTGTTCTCATTCTGCTATGGTATGGAAATTATGCAGCAGATGGGTATGGACATCAAGAAAATTCATGCAGGAAAGGCCAATATGTTCTTGAGCCCCTTGTTCCGTGATACCTTAGCTGGTGTGAGCGGTGCTACGATTGAGTTGTATGATACGGATGGCTCTGTCGGTGCTGCCAAGGGTGCTGGTATCGGTGCCGGTATCTACAAGGATAACAACGAGGCCTTTGCTACTCTGGATAAGCTGCAGGTGATTGAGCCAGATGCCAAGCATCGCGACGACTACCTGAGTGCTTATGCAGCCTGGAAGGAAACTTTGAAAAAGAATCTGTAAGATGAATCTATAAGAAGAAACCCGCCGGACGGCGGGTTTCTTCTTTATAAAGTACTTTGATACCAGTCAAATAATTTCTTGACGCCGTCTTCGATTTCGACGTTGTGCGTCCATCCCAGTGAATGGAGTTTAGAAACATCAATCAGTTTGCGCATGGTACCATCTGGTTTCGTAGCATCGAACTCCACTGTTCCCTCAAACCCGACAGCCTTTACAACCAGTTCTGAAAGTTCCCGGATGGTGAGCTCCTTGCCTGTGCCAACATTGATGTGGCAGTTTCGGATGCTGAGTGGTTGCGATCCACAGCACCGTCAGTTGAGGCGCCGTAGTGGACGGAAGAATATTTCTCGATACCAATGATATCGCTGAAGTTGACATTCAATAGCACATGGACGGAGGCATCAGCCATGTCCTCACTCCAAAGGAACTCGCGGAGTGGGGTGCCTGTGCCCCATAGTACAACTTTGTTATCATAGATGCCGTATTTGCTGAGCACAGCCAAAATATCTTCCTTTGGGGCATTGCCTGTGACGCCTTCCACAGGACGCTTGTTCAGGTCGGTGGCAATCTTGTCCCATGTACCGTCGTGGATGAGTCTTGCCAGATATACTTTGCGCATCATAGCAGGCATGACGTGACTGTTCTCCAGATGGAAATTGTCATTTGGACCATAGAGGTTCGTTGGCATCACGGCTATGTAGTTCGTACCATATTGGAGATTGTAGCATGGCGTATTCCTCATTGGTATATTCCAGAGGGGATGTCAGCAGACAATCCTCTTTCATAGGCTGAGGCGCATTCTTCGGATAGATGCAGGTTGAACCAAGAAACAGCAGTTTCTTTACACCATGGGCATAGGCTTCAGAGATAACATTACACTGGATCTTCATGTTCATCATGATGAAGTCGGCACGGTAGAGTGAGTTTGCCATGATACCACCAACAAAGGCGGCAGCCAATACCACTGCGTCAGGTTGTTCTTCATCAAAGAATTTCCTGACTGCCACCTGGTCTGTCAAGTCCAATTCTTTGTGACTGCGTCCCACCAGATTCGTATAACCTCTCTGAAGGAGGTTGTTCCAAATTGCGGACCCCACAAGTCCATGATGTCCCGCTACATATATCTTTGATGTCTTGTCTAATGCCATTATTTTACGATACCTTTTTCCAAATATTCTGCCAGGTTGGTGCGAACTTTGGCGGCTGCACCTTCAGCGGCTACCTTAGCAATGTCGGACTCTACCATCAGCTTGACAAGCTCTTCAAAACTGGTCTTGTTAGGATTCCAGCCAAGTTTTGCCTTTGCCTTGGTAGGATCACCCCATAAGTTGACAACGTCCGTGGGGCGATAGAAATCTTCGCTTACAGCGACCAAGGTCTTACCAATGAGATTCTCTGGGCCTGCTATACAAATACCCTTTTCGTTGATACCTTCGCCTTCAAACTTCAGTTCAATACCTGCATGCTTAAACGCTAAGTCCGTAAACTCGCGCACACTGTGCTGGACACCGGTAGCAATCACGAAGTCCTCGGGCTTGTCCTGCTGCAATATCAGCCACATACATTCTACATAGTCCTTTGCATAACCCCAGTCACGCAAAGAATCCATATTTCCCAAATACAGACAATCCTGTAATCCCTGAGAAATGCGAGCTGCCGCCAGCGTAATTTTTCTCGTTACAAAGGTCTCACCACGGCGCTCGGACTCATGGTTGAACAAGATACCTGAGCAGCAATACATGTTATAGGCCTCACGATATTCCTTCACAATCCAGAAACCATACTGCTTTGCAACGGCATAAGGACTATATGGGTGGAAGGGGGTGTTCTCATTCTGTGGCACTTCTTCTACCTTGCCATAAAGTTCAGAGGTGGATGCCTGATAGATACGACAGTTCTCAGTCAGACCTAACTGACGGACTGCTTCCAGAATACGCAGTACGCCAACAGCATCGACATCTGCAGTAAACTCAGGTGAGTCGAAAGACACCTGCACATGGCTCTGGGCTGCGAGATTATAGATCTCTGTCGGACGAATCTTGCCAATCACACCGAGGATACTCATGGAGTCGCCCAGGTCTGCATAATGCAGATGGAAATGGGGCTTTCCCTCCAGATGGGCAATACGTTCACGGAAGTCAACGGATGAACGGCGGATCGTGCCGTGTACTTCATAACCTTTTTCCAACAGGAACTCTGCCAGATAAGAACCGTCCTGACCTGTGATACCTGTGATAAGAGCAACTTTTTGATTCATATTTTGATGTTTAATTGTTTCCTGAGAAGTTTTTAATTCGCTGTTCTTCTGATAACTTGCATATCAGAAGTGTGTCATCGTTCTCTGCAACGATATAGCCGTCGAGTCCTTGGATCACCACTTTCTTCTCTTGCGTGGTATGTACAATACAGTTATGGCTTTCGAAAATGTTGATTTCCTGGCCGATGCAGACATTGCCATAGAGATCCTTCTTGCTTTGCTCATGCAGAGATCCCCAGGTGCCAAGGTCACTCCAACCGAAGTCCGCAGGACAGACAAAGATCTCCTCGGCCTTCTCCATAATGGCATAGTCAACAGAGACATTTTCGCATTCAGGGAAGAGGCGGTTGATCTCTTCCTGCTCTTTCTCCGTGCCATAGATGGGAAGCAGTGACTCAAAGAGTCGTGCCATCGTAGGCTGATAAACGCGGAAGGCATTCACGATGGTGCTGACATTCCAGATGAAGATACCTGCGTTCCAGAAATAATAGTTTTTCTTGATATATTCCTTGGCTGTTTCCAGATTCGGCTTTTCATGGAAGGAATCTACTCGGTAGATCTCCTTGTTGCGAAGAGAACTGATACTCAAGTCTGCCTGGATGTAGCCGTAGCCAGTCTCCGGACGGTTCGGCTTCATGCCGAGGGTGACAATCGCATCCGTCTCACCGGTAAATATCATACACTCTTTGATGACGCGCTGGAATTCGGCAGTGTCGGTGACAATGTGATCACTCGGCGTGACAACGATGTTCGCTTTGGGATCCTTCGACTTAATGCGCCAACTGACATATGCAATACATGGTGCCGTGTTGCGGCGACATGGCTCACAGAGGATATTACCCTCCGGCATGTCAGGCAACTGTTCCTTGACAATATCTGCATAATGCTGATTGGTTACAACCCAGATATTTTCGGGCTTGATCAGATTGCCGAATCTCTCTACAGTTAACTGGAGTAATGATTTGCCGACACCCAGGACATCAATGAACTGCTTGGGACGGTCTGCTGTACTCATCGGCCAAAAGCGGCTTCCGACACCGCCTGCCATGATTACCAGATGATTATTTGTCTTTGCCATAACTAGAAAAGTGCTTGTAATGAACTGCAAAAATACACATTATTTATATAAAAAAAGAATTTTTGGCGGAAAAATCCCATTTTTATGCGTCTTTCTTGCTTTTTTTCTTCATCCAAGCCTTAATTCCGAAATAGATGACTGCTATCAAGAGTAGGCCGAGAATGGCAATTTTTATGTACTCAGCGTATTCACTGATCTTATCGTTCAACTGATCCTCTGGCACAATCGCATGCAGATACCAGCCTAAGAGTGCCAGGACACTATGCCAGCCACCGGCACCGATGGTGGTGAAGAGAATGAACTTACCATAGTGCATCCGAGCCAGTCCGGCAGGGATGGAGATCAGGTGGCGGATCACAGGTACAAAACGTCCTGTGAGTGTTGCTGCAACGCCATGATCGTCAAAGTATTTCTCACTTCTCTCGACCTTTTCCTGGTTCAAAAGACACATCTTTCCCCATTTGCTGTTGGCAAACTTATAGACCACAGGACGGCCTACATAAAGTGCCACGAAATAGTTGATACTGGCACCGACGTCAGCCCCGATGGTAGCAAACAGGACAACCAGGAATACGTTTAGGGAGCCACTGGCAGCATGATAGGCTGCAGGGGTTACGACAAATTCGGATGGTACGGGCACCACCGTACTTTCCAACAGCATCAGTACAAAGATTGTGGGATACCAACCGAGACTGTTTAATATGTTTGTAATCAGATTCATATACTATCAATTGTTTAATTTGTTTACCATATGCTCGTAATACTCCTCAGGTGCCATGTCCTCAGGGAAATAACTACTCAAAACCGTTCTGGCTTCTTTGGGATTACGCTCGACAGCCTTTTTTAGATAGTACAGGAACTCATCCTGTTTGTTCATGTCTAAACAGCAAACTGCCATGTAGGAATAACCTTCTTTCCAGTCTTCATCAACATGTCTGAAGAAGTTCTTCAGGAGTATGTATGACGAACGGACATAGTGATTGTCATAGAGTGACACAATAATCCTTAACATGGTCCTGGGCGCATCTTTCGTATATTGAAGGGCGTGCCTGAAAGTCTGTTCTGCCTCTTCCAACCGACCGTTAGCCAGAAGAATATGTCCTCTGACGATCTCCATGTTTGTCTGGTCACAATCCAGTTCCTTCGTCTTGTCGATATAGTATAAGGCCGTCTCTAATTTCTTCTGCTCACTATACGCATATGCCAGTTCCTGATAGATATCTGGCAAATAGACCGAATTAGAATCAGATTCTTGCTCTGCCTTCTCAAGGATGGCGATGGCTTCCTCGTATCGCCCCAGGTTAATCAGACACGTACCTTGGTGCAGATAGCCGAACTCATCATGGGGCATCAGTTCCGAATATCTCTTGAAATAGGAGAGGGCCGCCTCGTAGTTCGTCAGATTATACAGACCGTTAGCCTTGTAAAGGACCGATTCCGCATCATGCGGGTCAATGGCAATGGCATATTCGCTACTGGTAATGGCGGCATGATAGTCCTCATTCATAAACTGGGCACTGGCCAGCGCATTCCAATAAGAAATAGAATAAGGATCGTGGTCTATCAGTTCATTGAAGATTCGTTCGCTATCCTTGTATTTCCCTAATCCGAACAGCGTGCGGGCCATCAGTTCCTTGAAGTCGTCGGAGTCGTCACCTTGTGAACGGGCAATCCATTCAAAGGCTTTATCAAAGACGGCATAGTCGGAATAGATACTTGCAACGTCATAGACATAATCCATCTGCTCGTCAGGCAGGACCTCCAAATATTTCTCCCTGAAAAGCTCGTCGGCTTCTTCGATCTTCTCCTGACGGATCAATAGCTCTCCCTTGAAGTAGAGTGCCTCCTGGCTATCAACGGCCTCGATACGTTCTGCATAGGATTGAGCCGTATCGTAGTCCTGACGGTTCAGGGCCTCACGAGCCCTGTAGAGTAGGGGACCGACTGCCTCGGGATTATACTCTAAAGCCTGACTGATGACGGCTTCTGCTTCTTCGGCGCGTCCGTTCAGTTGGTAGTAATCAGCAATGTCGGCCAAGTCATCGGCATCCATATAGACGGGATGCCCTGACTTGGCAGACTCTTCATACTTCTTTAGGATTTTCTGAAAGCCTTTACTCTCAAAATATGCCTGGTCGTCTGTCATGCTTTATTTGCCTTCGCCCAAGTATCTTTCAATCCAACCGTCTTGTTGAAGATCGGATGCTCTGCTGTCGATTCGGTGTCGGGCGTGAAGTAGCCGATACGCTGGAACTGCAGATAGGTGAGCGGCTTCATGGCGGCAGCAAACGGTTCGATGTAGCAGTCGCTCAGGATACTGAGGGAATCAGGGTTGATCATCTGCTTCATGGCAGTTACAGGATCACAGTTCTGCTGCTCACGGATCTCTGCCAAGGTGTCGCGGGGATTCTCTACCTTCCACAGACGGTCATAGAGACGAACCTCAGCCTTGACGGCATCGTGGCAACTCACCCAGTGAAGGGTCTTACCCTTGATCTTACGGTTAGAACCAGGCATACCGCTACGTGACTCCGGGTCATAGGTGCAGTAGATAGTGGTTACATTACCATTTTCATCCTCATCACAGGGATGTGTCTCGTCGCACTTGATGATATAGGCGTTCTTCAGACGAACCTCCTTGCCTGGAGCCAGACGCATGAACTTCTTATCAGCTTCCTTCATGAAGTCATCGCGCTCAATCCAGAGTTCATGGCTGAACTCCACCTCGTGGGTACCGTCGGCTTCGTTCTCAGGATTATTGACGGCTGTCAGATGCTCAATCTGATCCTCGGGATAGTTGGTGAGCACCACCTTGACGGGATTCAGTACCGCACTGACACGGATAGAACGACTGTTCAGATCATCACGAACGGCACTCTCCAACAAAGCCATGTCATTGAGGGCGTCGATCTTCGTATAGCCGATCTTGTCGATGAACTTGATGATACTCTCAGGGCTGTAGCCACGACGGCGGAAACCGCAGATCGTCGGCATACGGGGGTCATCCCAACCGTTCACCAACTTATCGTTTACTAATGCCAGCAGGTTACGCTTTGACATCAGGGTGTAGTTCAGATTCAGTTTGTTGAACTCGGTCTGGCGCGGGCGGTTGTCCTCGATATTATCTGTCTCTCCCTTCCATTCCTTCATCCAAGTCACGAACAGATCATAGAGGGGACGGTGCTCCACGAACTCCAGGGTACACCAAGAGTGGGTGACACCCTCCAAATAGTCACTCTGACCATGGGTGAAGTCGTACATGGGGTAGGCATTCCACTTGTTGCCAGTACGGATATGGGGGATGTTCAGCACACGGTAGATCAGCGGATCACGGAAGAGCATGTTGGGATGTGCCATGTCGATCTTGGCACGGAGTACGAGGGTACCAGGCTCACATTTGCCGCTGTTCATGAAGTCGAAGAGTTTCAGGTTCTCCTCGACAGGACGGTCACGGAAAGGACTGTTGGTACCAGGACTGGTTGTCGTGCCTTTCTGCTGGGCAATGACCTCCGAACTCTGCTCATCCACATAAGCCCTGCCTTGTTTGATCAGCCACACGGCAAAATCCCAGAGTTCCTGGAAATAGTCGCTGGCATAATAGACGTTAGCCCACTGGAATCCTAGCCACTTGATGTCATTTTCGATGCTCTCGATATACTCTGTATCTTCCTTGATGGGGTTGGTATCGTCGAAACGGAGGTTACAGATACCACCGTATTTCTTGGCCAGACCGAAGTCGATGGCAATGGCCTTGGCATGTCCGATGTGCAGGTAGCCATTGGGCTCTGGTGGGAAGCGGGTCTGCATTCTGCCGCCGTTCTTACCTTCTGCCAGGTCATTGATGACTTTCTGTTCAATGAAGCTAACGCTCTTGATCTCCGATCGAGCCTGCTCACGCTCGGCATCGTTTAAACAAGTTTGACGCTGCTCTCGCTTGCTCGCAGCCTTGTTCTCCTCGCTTTCGTTTTTAATAATCTCTTCCATATATTTTTTACCTTTTTACTTTTTTACCTTTTTACCTTTATTTGATTCCACGTTCGTTAAGTGCCTTGGCATATCGGGCTGCATTTTTCAGATGCTCCTGATAGGTCGTGGCGAAATTGTGCGTACCCGAGAAGTCTTCCTTGGCACACATATAGAGATAAGGATGATCCACTCTGTTCAGCACGGCATCGATACCGGCTATTGAGGCCACCTTGATGGGGCCTGGGGGCAGTCCGGTATTCTTGTAGGTGTTGTACGGACTGTCGAACACCAGCATATCGTGATAGATGCGCTTCAGGGCAAAGTTCTGTAAGGCGAACTTCACGGTAGGATCTGCCTGTAACGGCATACCTGTCTTCAGACGGTTCAGATACATCCCCGCAATCATGGGCTTCTCTGCGTTATTGGCAGTCTCCTCGTCGATAATGCTTGCCACGGTGCAGACCTCATTAGGGGTAAGTCCCAGGGCCTGAGCCTTGGTAGTACGTTCTCCTTCCCAGAAACGGTCATGCTCCTTCTTCATGCGCTTCATGAGGTTCTCTATCGTGATATCCCAATACACCTCATAGGTGTTGGGCACGAACAGACAGGCGATGGTGGCTGTGTCGTAGCCTTGCTGGGCACAGAAAGAGGAGTCGCGCAACAGAATGGCCACAACGGTACTGTCGAGCATGAGTTTTCTCGAGAGGGCACCAGCCAGTCTGTCTGTCGTACGGCTCTCAGGGATGGTCAGTCTGATCGGCTCCTGACGGCCGTTCTTGATATGCCTGAATAGCGTGATGATATTCTCATTGGCTGGGATAGCATATCTTCCCGTCCTGATGTTGTCGCCATAGCCCGTCATCCTTGCCAGGGTGCTGAAGGCTGTCAGGGTTCCTGCGTTTCCATAGGGCTGCAACTTCACATAGACAGAGTCTGTGGTGTCATCCTGATCAATATAGATATACTGCGTATCCTCGCTTGTTGAGAAACTTGCGAAGAAGCAATAGTATATGATTCCCAGCAGACAGAGCAGGCATAAAACTGCCCCCGCCAGGTAGGAATTTGAATGGACCTTTTTCATATTACTTTGTCATTGATCTATAAATCGTGTGCAAAGTTACAACATTTTGTGCTTATTTTCTTCGGTTACTCGAAAAATTTTTCTACCTTTGCATCAAATTGCTAAAAATATGAAACTGAGATTCTCCATACAATACGGTACACAATGGGGTGAAAACCTGCATGTGGTCATTCATTTCATCAGTACCGACGGCACCATCAAACGCAATAATCTGCTGATGACCACCGACGACGGCTCCTATTGGTCACTGGAGACAGCAGCCCTGGCTTCTGCCCAGCATCCGATAGCCTCCTTCACCTATTATTATCAGGTGGAGGATGGAGACGGACAGGTGATTCGTCGGGAGTGGACACAGGTGCCCCGTTCTTATCCCTTTGATGCTTCCAAGAGTTACATCTTCCCCGATCAGTGGCGTGATATCCCCCTGCAGCACCATCTCTATTCCCGTGCCTGTCGGATCACGAACCACATGGCGGTTGATGAGCAGGTGCAACCCATCCGGATGCCGTTCTATCGGAAAACACTGCTCTTCCGTGTGTCTGCCCCCCAACTAGCCAAAGGACAGTCGGTGGCGATCATCGGCAGTCATCCCACGTTAGGCGACTGGAATCCCACCCGTTATCTGCGGATGGAATACCTGGGCCAGTGTGAGTGGATGCTCTCGGCGAATGTTGATGCCATCCTGTTGCCGTTGGAATATAAATATGTGATTATCGACGACCAGACCAATGAACTGGTGGATGGTTCCGTGATGGTGCTTTATGGTGAGAGTCTCCGTGTGAAGGAACGTACGTGGCGGGCTGCCGGTGTGGTGGTGCCCGTGTTCTCTTTGCGTAGTACCCATTCCTTTGGCGTGGGTGACTTCGGAGATCTGCGGCGTTTCGTGGACTGGGCAGAAGCCACTGGTATGAAGATCATCCAACTGTTGCCTGTCAACGATACAACCTGTTCCCGAAACTGGTGCGACTCTTATCCCTACAACATTGTTTCCGCCTTTGCGCTTCATCCGCATTACCTCGATGTCGAGGCTTTGGGATACTTAAAGAGTAAGTCGAAGATGACGGCGTATCATCGTCAGCAACAAGAACGTGGATCGTGTCAAGGCAGCCTATGTCCGTGACGTCTTTGAAGAGCGTGGCCGACAGACGCTTGACTCTAAGGAATACAAGACCTGGTATCAGCAAAACGAGTCATGGCTCGTGCCTTATGCCAAGTGGTTGGGCGGTCAGGATGAGGCAGAACTGATCTATTATATCCAGTATCAGTTGCATGTGCAGTTGTTGGCTGCTGCCAACTATGCCCGCTCCAAGGGTATCATCCTGAAGGGCGATGTGCCCATCGGTGTGAACCGTGACAGTGTGGAAACGGCTACCCATCCCGAACTCTTCAATCTGGACTGCTCTACGGGGGCACCGCCTGATGCCTTCTCACTAAATGGACAGAACTGGGGCTTCCCCACCTACAACTGGCATGAGGAACAGCCAGGCAGGAAGAAACGTCATCAAGTCTCACTTCCCGACTGGTTCCAACAGCGCATGAAGTGGATGGAGCAGTATTTCGACGCTTTCCGCATCGATCATGTCTTAGGCTTCTTCCGTATCTGGGAGATCCCCCAGGATGCGGTCTTCGGCATCATGGGCCATTTCTCTCCGGCTATGCCCTTTGCGGTAAACGAGATCGAATACTTCGGACTGCCGTTCCGTCGTGACCTCTTTACGCGGCCTTTCATCAACGACCGTGTGCTGGAACGCCTCTTTGGTGTTCATGCCCAGTATGTGCGTGACAACTTCCTCGTGCCTCTAGCCTACGGACTCTATGGGCTCCGTGAGGAATACAATACCCAGCGGAAGGTGCAGGCCCGTTTCGAGGGACGCAATGATGAGAACAGCCTCTGGATCCGTGATGGCCTCTACCGACTCATCAGCGATGTGCTGTTTGTGGAGGATCCCCGACAGCCGGAGATGTACCACCCCCGTATCGGAGGCTGGCAGGAACCCGTCTATGAGGCATTGACCGCCGAGGAGAAGGATGCTTATATGCGACTCTACAACAACTTCTTCTACCAGCGCCATAACTTCTTCTGGGGACAGAATGCCGTCCACCGTCTCAAGGCTACCGTCTGTCAGACGCAGATGCTCTGTTGTGCCGAGGATCTGGGCATGTTGCCCGATTGTGTCTCTCATGTGCTGGATCACTTGCGTATCCTGACGCTCGAGATACAGTCCATGCCCAAGCAGAATGGCTTTGAGTTCTCGCATCTGGATGGCAATCCTTACCGCAGTGTGGCTACGTTCTCTACCCATGATATGCCGCCGCTCCGTCTGTGGTGGGAGGAGAGTCCTGAACGCACCCAGCGTTATTATGCCACGATGCTCCAGAAACAGGGTAGGGCGCCCGAACATCTGCCTGCCCATCTGGCTGAGGAGATCATCGCCCGCCACCTCTATTGTCCGTCCATGCTCTGTCTCCTGTCCCTGCAGGATTGGTTGGCGATGGATAGCGAACTGCGCTCCAAGCATGTGCGTGAAGAGCGTATCAATGTGCCCAGCGACTCCTATAACCGTTGGAAGTACCGTATGCACATCACCATCGAGGAGCTGTTGCAGGCCAATAAGTATAATAATAAGGTAAAGACCATGATTACCCGGTCGAAGAGATAGTGGATAGTTATGATTACCTATAACACCTTCATTTTCGACCTCGACGGTACGCTGCTCGATACCTTAGGCGATCTGGCAGCCTCCACCAATTATGCTCTCCGCAGTTGTGGAATGCCCGAACATTCCGTCGAGGATGTACGCCGTTTCGTGGGAAATGGTGTCCGTCTGTTGATGGAGCGTGCCGTACCCGATGGGGCAGCCAATCCCCGTCTCGATGAGGCTTTCGCCACCTTCCGTCAGCATTATATGGCACATTCCCTCGATACCACCCGGCCCTATGACGGGATCCCTGAGATGCTGACTACCCTCAAGGCCAAAGGCTGTCGGATGGCGGTGGTTAGCAATAAGTTCTATGCAGCCACCCAGGAACTCTGTCGTCATTTCTTTGCCGACACCATCGATGTAGCCATTGGTGAGCATGAGGCAGAGGGTATCCGTAAGAAACCAGCCCCCGATACCGTCTTCGAGGCCCTTCGCCAGTTAGGGGTGGGGAAGGAAGGCGCCGTCTATGTGGGGGATAGCGATGTGGATATCCAGACGGCCAGGAATAGCGGTCTGCCTTGTATCAGTGTACTCTGGGGCTTCCGCGATCGCGACTTCCTACAAAAAAATGGAGCAGAGACCTTTATCTCCGCTCCATCAGAACTCTTATCTCTTTAGTTAAAGACTCTGCAGTCGGGCGATATACTTGCCGAGGATGTCAAACTCCAGATTCACCACTGTCCCAACTTTGATATCACAGAAGTTCGTGTGCTCAAAGGTGTAGGGGATAATAGCCACTTGGAAGGTGTTTGAGGTGGGGGTGCAGACGGTGAGGGATACACCGTTCACCGTCACGCTGCCTTTATCCACGGTGAAATAGCCCTTCTTTGCCATCTCCCTGTTCTCCGGATATTCAAACGTGAAATAGGTGCTGCCGTCGGCATCTGCCATCGCGATGCAGGTGGCCGTCTCGTCCACATGGCCCTGAACGATATGACCGTCCAGACGTCCGTTCATCAGCATCGAGCGTTCCACATTCACCTTGTCACCCACCTTCAGCAGTCCGAGGTTCGTACGGTCGAGCGTCTCCTTCATCGCCGTGACGGTGTAGGTGCCGTCCTTGATCTCCACCACGGTGAGACACACGCCGTTATGAGCCACGCTCTGGTCGATGCTCAGCTCGTCAACGAATGAACACTTCAGGGTGAAATCAATATTCTCGCGGTCTTTTTTAATCGCTACAACGGTAGCAAACTCTTCAATAATACCAGAAAACATATATGTCTAATCTTAAATTAAAAAACCGGGTACGTGCCGATGATTTGGTGAAAACTCCTGTTTCACACGATTTGAGTGCTCCCTGCTGTTGTAATCCACCGGCATTACTGCTCTCCCTCTGAGGGATGGACTGTGGCCCGCCATTGGCAAGGGAAACGGTCTCAATGATTTATTTTAATGTAGAGTATCCCGATCTATGCGGCACGACCCGTATGTGGGTGCAAAGATAAGAAAAAAATCGCAATTATCATAGCAAAAAAGATTATTTTCCGTTAAAATAGCCAAGAATTACGATGAAAAACGCTAACTTTGCGGAAAAAATAAGGAATTATATGGAAAAGACTGTTTGTATCCTAGCCGGAGCCCGTCCCAATTTCGTCAAAGTGTCGCCGTTGGTGCGTGCCATCTCGAAGAATCCCGAAGCCCGTTGTCTGCTCGTCTATGCCGGTTGTGAGGATGATCCAACCCTCGAACCCTCGCTGTTCGACGATCTCCAGATGCCCCGTCCGCAGTATTATCTCGGTGTCGTTTCCACCAGTCTGAACGAGATCACCAGTCAGGTGATGGCGGCCTTCGACCGCTTCCTCGATACCCATCCCGTCGATGTGGTGATCGTGGTCGATGACCTCGCCTCTACGATGGCGGCTGCGATCGTCACGAAGAAGCGTGGCATCCGTCTGGCTCACCTCGTGGCAGGCACCCGATCCTTCAACATCAACATGCCGAAGGAGATCAACCGCCTCGTCATCGATGCCCTCAGCGACTACCTCTTCACGGCTGGTGTCCGCAGCACGGGCATCGCCACCCGCGAACAGTCCGAGAATTCCCAGACCTATATGGTGGGTAATATCCTCATGGATACCCTCCGCTTCAACTACAACCGCTTCTGTCGTCCGGCAGCCTTGCCCGATCTTCAGGAAGGCTCCTATATCGTGTTCACCCTCAACCGTAAGGCGCTGATGGCTGACACGGAGAATCTCGCCCTGATGCTCCAGGCGATGACCGAGGCGGCTGGCGATACACCGATCATCGCCCCGCTGCGTGGACTGGCGCGCGAGACCGTTCAGAAACTGGGAGCTGGGGTTCAGATCATCGAGCCCTTGAGTTACCTCGAGTTCGGCTGGCTCACGGCTCATGCCAAGGGAGTCATCACCGACTCGGGTAATGTCTCTGAGGAGGCCACCTTCAACAGCGTGCCCTGTATCACGCTCAACAACTACACCGAGCATCAGGAGACCGTCAGTGTGGGTTCTAATGTGCTCGTAGGCGAGGATGCCGGGAAACTGCGTGAGGCGGTTGGTCAGATGGTCCGTGGGGAATGGAAAAAATGCGCCCTGCCAGACCGTTGGGATGGTCGTACGGCAGAGCGCATTGTTCAGATACTCTTAGCCTGAGGGCTGCTTTAATAGTTCTCAGCCTTCACCTGGAAGTAAGCCTGCGGATGGTCACATACGGGGCATACTTCGGGCGCCTTCTTACCAATCACGATATGGCCGCAGTTGGCGCACTGCCAGATCACGTCGCCATCCTTCGAGAACACCCGTTCCTTCTTGATGTTGTCGAGCAGTTTACGATAGCGTGCCTCGTGCTCAGCCTCAATCTTAGCCACGCCCTCAAACTTCTCGGCTATCTCGTCGAAGCCCTCCTCACGGGCCTCCTTGGCCATGCGGGCATACATATCCGTCCACTCGAAGTTCTCGCCGGCAGCGGCTGCCTCTAAGTTCTCCGGGGTGCTCTTGATACTACCGCCTTCCAGCAGTTTGAACCACATCTTAGCGTGCTCCTTCTCGTTGTTGGCGGTCTCCTCAAAAATCGCTGCTATTTGCACGTAGCCGTCCTTCTTGGCCTTCGAAGCCCAGTAGCTGTACTTGTTGCGTGCCTGACTCTCGCCTGCAAAAGCCTCCTGCAGGTTCTTCTCTGTCTTTGTTCCTTTCAGTTCTTTCATAATCGTATTTGTTTCTAGTTTAAAAAATGATGATGGCGCAAAGATACGAATTATTTTTCAGATTCCAACATTTTTCCCATATTTTTTTCCCAAGCTTGGTTTTATCTTGTGATTTCGCCGCGGAGGCTTTGGGCCATGAGGCGGCGGACGGTTTCGGGATCGTCGGGGTAGTGGCTCTGGAGGAACATCAGTTTGGTGACGGCACTCTCTACGGTCTGGTCGTAGCCGCTGATGACGCCTGCCTCCTGCAGATGATAGCCCGTGTCGTAACGGCTCATCTCGACGGCTCCCTGCATGCACTGGCTGATGTTGACGATCACTTTGCCGTTGCGCGTACCTTCTTTTAAGGCCTTGAGCAGCCAGGGACTCTGCGGGGCGTTGCCCGAGCCAAAGGTGCGCATGACGATCGCCTTGAGGTTGGGCGTGTGGATGATATGACGGATGAGGTCTTCGCGGATGCCTGGGAAGAGGGAGAAGATGATGACATTGTTGTCGAGCCGGAAATGGGGTGTCATCGGCTTGTCCCAGGAGGGCGTCAGGATGCGGTTCTGATGATAGGTGATGTTGACACCGGCATCGACGAGGTGGGGGTAGTTGAACGACTCGAAGGCATTGAACTCCTCGGCACTCTGCTTGGTGGTGCGGTTGCCGCGCAGCAGATGGCCGCCGAAGTAGATGCCCACCTCGGGCACGAGGGCTCGGCCTTCAGCATCCTTGGCAGCGGCGATCTCGACGGCGGTGATGAGGTTTTCCTTGCCGTCGGTGCGCAACTGGCCGATGGGCAGCTGGGAGCCCGTGAAGATGACGGGCTTCGTGAGGTTCTCAAGCATATAAGAGAGGGCAGAGGCGGTATAGGCCATCGTGTCGGTGCCGTGGAGCACCACGAATCCGTCGTAGTCGTCGTAACGGTCGGCGATGCAATGGCTGATGTCGGTCCATCGGGCTGGTGTCATGTCGCTGGAGTCGATGGCTGGCGTGAACTGATAGGTTTCGATCTCGGTGTCGAACTGCTCGAGTTCGGGCACATGGACGAGCAGATGCTCGAAGTCGAAGGGCTCGAAAGCCCCCGTCTGCGGGTTGCGGTTCATGCCGATCGTGCCGCCTGTATAGATGAGAAGAACCTTGCTTGACATGGAAATAAAACGTTTACGTGAATATTTTCTGCAAAGATAATATATTTATCGGAAAAAAACCGTAACTTTGCGCAAAAATAAATCAAAACTCTAAAACAAATAAAAGTTATGAAGCAATTCAATGATGATAACTTCGTTCTGGAGACCAAGACGGCTCAGGACCTGTATCACAACCATGCGGCTAAGATGCCCATCATCGATTATCACTGTCATCTGATCCCCGAAATGGTGGCCAACGACCATCGTTTCAAGAGCATCACAGAGCTCTGGCTCGGCGGTGACCATTATAAGTGGCGTGCCATGCGTACGAACGGTGTGGATGAGAGATACTGCACCGGCAAGGACACCAGCGACTGGGAGAAGTTTGAGAAGTGGGCTGAGACCGTGCCTTACACCTTCCGTAACCCGCTGTACCACTGGACTCACCTGGAACTGAAGACTGCCTTCGGTATCACGAAGCAGTTGAGTCCGAAGACCGCCCGTGAGATCTTCGACGAGTGTAACGAGAAACTGCAGCAGCCCGAGTTCTCTGCCCGTGGATTGATGCGCCACTACAATGTGGAGTGTGTCTGCACGACGGATGATCCCGTGGATGACCTGCACAACCATATCGAGTATGCCAAGCATAAGGCTGACAATGATCCGAAGATGTTGCCCGCCTGGCGTCCTGACAAGGCGATGAACATCGAGAAGCCCGAGTTCTCAAAGTATGTGGAGCAGCTGGGCGAGGTGAGCGGTGTGACCATCACCAAGTTTGCCGATATGATCGACGCCCTGCAGAAGCGTCATGACTTCTTCGCCGCTCAGGGTTCGAAGCTCTCTGACCACGGTATCGAGGAGTTCTATGACGAGGAATACACCGATTCTCAGATCGAGACCATCTTCGAGAAGGCCATGAGAGGTCAGCAGCTGTCAAAGTTGGAGATCCGTCAGTTTAAGAACTGCTTCCTGACCGTGATGGCTGAGATGGATGCCGATGCCGGCTGGACACAGCAGTTCCACTACGGTGCCATCCGCGACAACAACACCGCCATGTATAACCAGTTGGGTCCTGACACGGGCTTCGACTCCATCGGTGAGTTCAACACCGCCAAGGCGATGTCGGCGTTCCTGAACAAACTGAATATGAAGGGTAAGCTCACGCGTACCATATTATATACACTGAACCCCTGCGCCAACGAGGTGATTGCCACCATGCTGGGTAACTTCCAGGGTGGCGAGCCCGGAAAGATCCAGTTTGGTTCCGGTTGGTGGTTCAATGATCAGATGGATGGTATGATCCGCCAGATGAACGCCCTCTCTGTATTGGGATTGCTGAGCCGATTCGTGGGTATGCTCACCGACTCGCGCTCGTTCCTCTCTTATCCGCGTCATGAGTATTTCCGTCGTATTCTCTGCAACCTGCTGGGTAATGATGTGGAGAAGGGCCTGCTGCCCAACGATGAGGAGATCCTCGGTCGTATGGTGGAGGACATCTCATACAACAATGCTCGTAGATACTTTAATTTCTACTAATAACATCTCAAAACAATGTGTTGGGGCCCGGGAGAGTGATTCTTCCTGGCCCTTTTTTTGTTATTTCCAAATTTTATTTGTTTTTTCGCTCAATTTGCACTATCTTTGCACCCAGTATGAGATATAACGCAGGATATAACCGTGAGGGCGACTACGACCACTATACCGTAGAGGAGCCCATGCCACTGCTGGAATGGCTGTTGGCCAACGTGCAGCAGAGTCGTACGAAGATCAAGGCGACGTTGCAGGGCAGGGGTATCAAGGTGAACGGCAAGACCGTGAGCCAGTTTGACTTCCCCCTGGAGCGGGGCATGAAGATTGCCGTGAGCAAGACCAAGCGCAACCAGCAGGGCTTCAAGAGCCGTTATGTGAAGATCGTGTATGAGGACAAGTGGCTCATCGTGGTGGAGAAGGCCGTGGGCATCCTTTCGATGGCGGCTGGTCACTCCAGTCTGAACGTGAAGACGGTGCTCGACGACTATTTTAAGAAGTCGCGTCAGAAGTGTACCGCCCACGTGGTGCATCGTCTGGACCGTGACACCAGCGGACTGATGGTGTATGCCAAGGATATGGAGACGGAGCAGATTCTGGAGCACAACTGGCACGACATCGTGTATGACCGCCGCTATGTGGCCGTCTGCTCCGGAGAGATGGAGAACGATGAGGGTACGGTGGCCAACTGGCTGAAGGACAATAAGGCTTATGTGACCTATTCGTCGCCGGTGGATAATGGCGGTAAGTATGCCGTGACCCACTACCACGTGATGGCACGCACCACGGAGCACACGCTGGTGGAGTTTAAGTTGGAGACGGGTCGTAAGAATCAGATCCGTGTCCACTCGGCTGATATGGGACATCCTGTGTGTGGTGATCCGAAGTACGGCAATGGCGACGATCCCTTGCACCGGCTATGTCTGCATGCCTGGCTCCTGTGTTTCCATCATCCGGTGACGGGTGAGCCGATGGAGTTTGAGACACCGGTGCCTACAGAGTTTAGGAAAATGTTCAAATAATGGGAAATATCGGTTATTATATTTTCGTGCTGGTGGCACTGATGGTGGCCTTCCTCGTTGTGAAGAAGGTGGCCTCGTGTATGATCAAGTCGGTGGTGCTGCTGGTACTGATCGTGGCTTTGGCTGTGATCTACTACCTGTATTTCATGTAGTAGCAGCCGTCTCTTCCGCAAACAGACGGTCGAAGGCCTCGCGCAGTTTGGCGGGGTTCTCGATGATGGCACGGAGTTCATTGAGCTTCGTGGCATTGGGGGAGTTGGGTATCCACAGACGGAGGTAGCCGTCCTTGGCATATTTGCTGTGCATGTGCTCCAGGAACCGTTTCCAGTGGCCTTCCTTATCAAACTGCGGGTAGTTGCTGAGTCCGAACTGGATGGTGCGGCGGAACACGGTCTCGCAGTCGATGTCGCGGTCGGCTTCTGCCACGATCTTACCGTAGATGCTACGGGGGGCACGGCTGGCGGAGGCACGGTGATCTTCTACCGCCTCTTTCATGACCTTGATCTGCTCGGGCGAGAACCATTTCTTCAGACGGGCGTCGGCCGTGAGGATCTTTCCCCCTCGGATATGGTGGTCGGCACGGTGGCCGCTCATGCCTAGGTCGTGATAGGCGGCAACGGTATAGACCATGTTGATGTCGGCTCCCGTGAGGCGTGAGAGTTCCAGGGAACTGCGGATGACACGGGTGACGTGCTCCATATTGTGGGCACGGTCGAAGGCGGCATAACGGGGTAGGATCTGAGTCTCGATGAACTCTACCAAATCCAGACTGGGGGTGTTGTTAATCATAAAAAGTCGCGAATATTTTTGCAAAATTACGAAATTCTGCTTACTTTTGCAAGAAAATAACGGAAAATAGTGATGGAAGAGACGAATATCAAGACAAATTCGATGAAGGCGTGGTTGCTGGCAGCCCGTCCGAAGACGCTCTCCGGGGCTGCGGTGCCGGTGATGATCGGTCTGTCGCTGGCCTATAGCGATGCGAGGTTCTATGTGGACGGTGCGTTCAATTGGATCGCTGCCATCTTGTGTATGCTCTTCGCTTTTGCGATGCAGATCGATGCGAACTTCATCAACGACTTCTATGACTTCGTGAACGGAACCGACGATGCCGAGACGCGCCTGGGGCCTCGTAGGGCCTGCGCCCAGGGGTGGGTGACGCTGGATGCTATGAAGAAGGCCATCGCCCTGACCACCTGTCTGGCCTGTGTCATCGGTCTGCCCCTGGCGTATTACGGTGGACTGGAGATGATCGCCGTGGGTGTGGCGTGCGTGGTGTTCGCCTTCCTCTATACCACCTTCTTCTCGTATCAGGGCCTGGGCGACTTGTTGGTGCTGGTGTTCTTCGGTCTGATCCCCGTCTGTTGCACGTATTATATCCAACTGCACACCATGACGTGGGAGGTGTTCCTGGCTTCGATGGCCTGTGGGCTGGTGATCGATGCCCTGCTGATCGTGAATAACTTCCGTGACCGCGACAACGACCGACTGGCTGGCAAGAATACCATCATCGTGAAGTTGGGGCCTGATGCGGGTCTGCAACTCTATCTGGGTGTGGGTATTGGTGCCATCATTCTCGGGGGCACGTTCTGGCAGCACGGTCATCCGCTGGCGTCGCTGTTACCCATCATCTATCTGCTGCTGCATCTCTTCACCTTCCTGAAGATGAAGCATATCTACCAAGGAAAAGCGCTGAATCTCTGCTTGGGAGAAACAGCGCGTAATATCTTTATTTATGGGCTCTGCGTGAGTCTGGGAATACTTCTGCTATAAGCGCTTAGTTATAGAACGGCCAGGAGATGCCGAAGTGAAGCACCCGGCTGTTGGTGGGGTAGTGGGATGCGAGGAACCGCATGCCATTGCCTGAGCCGCTGTTCACATGACTCATCATCAGATAGAACCTCACCTTCTTCAATTTAAAGTTGGCATAGACATCGACGAAGGGATAGCCTCCCAACTCCACACGGCTGGCGGCATTCTTCTGAATGGCGAACTGGTTGATGGCGGGGCAGTAGTCGGGAGCATAGTACTTCGAGAAGATGAAGGCATCGGCACCAAACTCTACATTCAGCACCCTGGCAATACGGAACTTCAGGAAGAGGTTGGTGAAGAAGTTCCAGGTGGGCAATGGCAGCACCTCCTTATTACTGCTGTTCTGATAGGTGAGGACATTCTCCCAGTTCAGGATGCCCAGACGGAAGTTCTGATGCAACTGTGCTGTGAGTACATTGATATTGCCTGACTCCTGATAGACACCTGCCTCGAGGTTGGTGCGTTGCGTGGTGGTGGCATCGTAACTCATGCCGTAGTAGATGTAGTCCTTGATCTCATCGACGGCCACACGCAGCATGGTGTTGGTCTTCTCATACCTGAAGCGACCCTCGATGTGCAGGCGTGTCTCCTTCGACTTGTCGTCATCGTCCCACCATACATGCTTCGAGTGGTAATGGCGCTGCAGGAACACGGGTTCGATGCGGTGGAAAAAGGCATTGGCTGCCAACCGCACCGTATCACCGAAGAGTTTGAAGTTAACATCGGTATTGAAGTCGAGTTTCAGCTGTCCTGCCAGGGGACCGGCTACCCACGTCTCTGCACGGAGGTTGAAGTGGAAGCTCTTACCTTGGGTCTTACTGAGCAGTCCACCGAAGCTGACGTTGCTCTCCGTCCATTTGTTGCGGTAGAGTGTACCGTTTGCCGTGGAGTCGGGCATCTGGTAGTTGTTGTAGTCGAAGGTGACAAAGCCCTTCAGACCTGCCTTCATGTATTTGTTGAAGCCCTCCAGCAGACTCACGCCGAGGGTGTTGAGCACCTGCATGTGCTGCACCTGGTCGTAGATGGAGTCGTTGCCGTATTCCAGACCTTTGGTATAATACTGATGCAGATAGTAGTCCTTGGGTGTCGAATATGCCTGGTAGATGTGGTCGTAGTTGTTCCACTCGAAAGTGTGGAAGAAACTGGTGACAGGCACAAACTCTCGCTTCATGGTGGCATCGATGGAGTCTTGGATGGCCTGGGCACGGTTCAGACTGTCGAGCCTGGCCTGATCCTCCACCTTGATGCGGTTGTCGGCTACGACGATGGAGTCGCGCTTGGGTTCTGCTCCCATGATACGGGCACCTTCCGGACGACCTTTATACTGGTGTTCCTTCTCCTTTTTCTTAGAGAGGCGCTCCTGTTCCTCACCGTCTTTCTTGGCGGCAGCATCCCGACGCTCCTTGTCTTTTCTGGCCTCCTCGGCAAAGGCGCGGGCCTTCAACTCGGCCTCCGTCATCTTCACCTTCCGATAGAAACCGATGTTATAGCGGTGGGTGATCTGTTTCAGGATCGTGGGAATCTCGTCTTCATCCAGTTGATCCTGGAAGGATTCGGGGTGGGTGATATAGTTGTCGTTGGTGATACCGCCGTTCTCCGTGATCTTCTGGTGGGCTGCATTGAAGAGGAAATGCAGGTTGTACTGGTCACCGGTATATGACGCAAAGAGGCTTCCGTTGAAGTGGGAGACACTCTGATTGCTGAAATAGCCGCGCGCATAAGCGTAGTCGAGATCGAAACCGAAGTTCAGCCGCTTGCCGGCATTCACGGCAAATTTGGCATCGATACGGTCCTTGTCGCCGCAGTTGTCGTAGAGGATACTGGTATAGGGCGACAGGGTGTTCATGAAGAGCCACGTCTCAGGCCGTTTCTCCACGAAACTGTAGGGCTGGGTGAAGATGAAGTTGTCGGTAGCGGGACGATTGATGAAGATACGGCTCAGGCGCGAGGTGTAGTTGCTTCCCGTGGTGTTGTATTCGCCATAGATGCCTGTGTTGAACACACTGTTCATAAAGAGGTGGGACAATGTGTCGGGCTGTGCAGGGATCATATCACCGAACTTGCGGTCGATGGTCCAAACATAGAGTCCCTTGGGCACCTCCTTGTTGCGGGTCGTATCGTTGTTGTGCTTGTTGAAGTTCTGGTTCTCCCGTCGCTGGGTGATGTTACCCATCTCATCTATCTGATTATAGACATCCTGGGCCCTGGCACCTGAAAGCGACAGCAGTAACAGTAAAAGCGTTGTGAGTCTTGTCTTCATTTAATCATTCTCATTGATGATTCTGCAATCTTGAAGCACATGGCAATCAAGATGATATACAGGCCCAAGTTATGCCGCTCCTCGTTCTTCGAGAGAAAGAGAATCACTCCCACCACAGCACCAATCATGAAGATGATGTTCAGAATGTTGCGGATCTTGTCTTTGTTCATTACTTGTCGTTGAGTAACGTGTTAAACTTGTTGAAGATATAGTCCTTGCGGTCGATGGTCTTCCTGCGGAACTTGGCAGAAAGGGGATAAAGTTTCGTATGGTCCTTGTTGACGGCATTCTCGTCGGTGATCCATTCCTCGGCAGTATAGTGCTTCGGATCACGATCCAGATCATAGTCGTAGGTGATGCGGCTCATGATAACCTCGACCTTTTCATTGGAACACTTTGCCTCAAGCGTAAAATTAAACTTGGTGCGGTCGAAGGAGAGGGAGGCACTCTTGAAAACCAACCACTCGTGGAAGACGGCTCCTAAATCATGCTTTTGGGTATCATTGACCACGATGGCGCTGCCTGCAATTTGATTCGGTTCCTTAACCATCTTCTGCAGTTGCGCCAACAGGATGTCGAAGATCTGCTGTGCAGACTTGCCCGGGGCTGAGATGGTGGTGGTCCAGCAGACCTTCCCGTCAACAACGGGTACCGCATCCGGAAGCAGATATTTGGCGTCGGGATTAGCCGCTTCAACGGGTTCCTGCTCTATTCTTTCCCAAGTGTTGTCCTGGGCTGTTGCCAGCATAGGCAATGCCATCAATATGGCGAAAAAATACTTTCTCATAATGACTATTGTTTGATTATGTGTGCAAAAATACGAATAAAATCTGATAACCCTGCAAGGATTAACATATTTTTTACTTCAACTCCAGTTCTTTCTGCAGTCTGATGATCTCGTCGCGATATTGGGCGGCCTGCAGGAAGTCGAGATTCTTGGCGGCCTCCTTCATCAGGCGGGTGGTCTCTGCAATGCTCTTCTCCAGTTGCGGACGGGTCATGCGCTCCACAATCGGATCGGCTGCCATCTGGGCATTGGGCACCTGCATGGCACGACGCAGTTCCCTGACATCGGCACGCTCTTCCTTCTGGAGGGCAACGGCACTGATGTTCTTCACGATCTGCTTAGGTGTGATGCCGTGGGTCTCGTTATAGCGGATCTGTTTCTCCCTCCTTCGTCGGGTCTCGTCGATGGTCAGTTGCATGGAGGCAGTGATGGTGTCGGCATACATGATGACCTTGCCGTTCACATTACGGGCAGCACGTCCTGCCGTCTGCGTCAGACTGCGGTGATTGCGCAGGAAACCCTCCTTGTCGGCATCGAGGATTGCTACCAGAGAGACTTCTGGCAGGTCGAGTCCTTCACGCAGGAGGTTCACACCCACCAATACATCATAGATACCCTGTCGCAGATCGTTGAGGATCTGTACACGTTCCAAGGTCTTCACCTCACTGTGGATATAGTTGGTTTGAACCCCATGGTCTAAGAGATAGGCGGTAAGTTCTTCTGCCATGCGTTTCGTGAGGGTCGTCACCAGCACCCGTTCGTTACGATGACTGCGGGTCTGGATCTCATCCATCAGGTCGTCAATCTGGTTCTGACTGGGACGTACCTCGATATCAGGATCCAACAGACCTGTAGGACGGATCACCTGTTCCACCACCACACCCTCGGCCTCTGCTAGTTCGAAGTCGGCAGGGGTGGCACTGACATAGATCACCTGGTTCACCATCTCCTGGAACTCCTCGAATTTCAAGGGACGGTTGTCGAAGGCTGCTGGCAGACGGAAGCCGTATTCCACCAGGTTACGCTTTCGACTGCGGTCGCCGCCGTACATCGCATTCAACTGGGGTACGGACACGTGACTCTCGTCGATGAAGAGGATATAGTCGTCGGGGAAGAAGTCGAGGAGACAATAGGGCCTTTCCCCCGCCTTTCGTCCGTCGAAGTAACGGCTGTAGTTCTCGATACCTGAGCAGTGGCCCAGTTCCTTGATCATCTCCATATCATACTCCACACGTTCCTTGATGCGCTGAGCCTTGATGGGGTCTCCAGCCTCCTGGAAGAAGGCAATCTGCTGTACGAGATCGTCTTGTATCTGATGAATGGCGATGTTCGTTTGTTCCTGAGAGGTCATGAAGAGGTTGGCAGGATAGAGTTTGTATTCCTCAAAACGTGCCAATCGGTCGAAGGTCAAGGCATCCACTTCTTCCAGGGCATCGATCTCATCATCCCAGAAGGTGACACGCAGCACCACCTCACTATAGGCCATTGCAATATCCACTGTGTCACCTTTCACACGGAAGGTACCGCGTTGTAGGTCGAGGTCGTTGCGGACATAAAGTGACTGGACTAATTTCCTTAACAAAGCGTTACGATCCAGTTTTTGACCTACGTGCAGTTCGATGACATTTTCCTGCAGGGCTACAGGACTTCCCATACCGTAGATACATGAAACTGATGCTACAACGACAACGTCTTTTCTTCCTGAGAGTAAGTTGGATACGGCTGATAATCTTAAGCGGTCTATCTCGTCGTTGATGGAGAGATCTTTCTCAATATAGGTGTCTGTCGTAGGCAGATAGGCCTCTGGTTGGTAGTAGTCGTAATAACTGACATAATACTCAACCGCATTCTGAGGGAAAAACTCCTTCATTTCCATATACAACTGATGGGCCAGTGTCTTGTTGTGGCTCAAAATCAGGGTAGGTCGGTTGCAGTTGGCGATGACATTTGCCATCGTAAACGTCTTACCGGAACCCGTGACGCCTAATAGTACTTGCGACTTGTCTCCGCGTTCAATACCGTCTGTCAGTTCCCTGATCGCCTCTGGCTGATCACCTGTCGACAAGTTGCAAAGGTACGAATAAGTGAGCAAAAAAACAAATGTATTTGGTTTTTTTCGAACGTAAGTACCTTCGACGAAGGTCAAAGATAGTAAAAATGCTGTAGAATATGCCTTTTATTATTAATTTTTTGAAAAAAAGTGCGTCTTACGCGTTGTACGTACCAAAAATTATGTAACTTTGCACCCCGATATGAAGAAATGTATCCTCATCCTCTCATGTATGGCACTCCTGCTTACTGGTTGTAAGTCGGAGTTTAATTCCGTTTATAAGTACGGCGACAACGAAGCCAAATACGAATTTGCCAAGGAATGCTTTGCGAATGGAAAGTTCCAGCATGCCATCACGCTGTTGGAAGAACTGGTGACCATCAAGAAAGGTTCCGACGAGGCACAGGAGTGTCTGTATATGCTGGCTATGGCACAGTATAACAATCAGGACTATGAGGCTGCCTCAGAGACTTTCAAGAAATACGGCTCCAGTTATCCGCGTGGCAACTTTGCCGAGCAGGCTGCCTTCTATGTAGGTGAGGCGTATTATGAGAGTTCTCCTGAACCCCGTCTGGATCAGTCGCCTACGAATGGCGCCATCACAGCCTATCAGCAGTTCATGGATCTTTATCCCGACTCCAAACTGAGAGCCCGTGCACAGGATCGTCTGTATGAACTTTACGACAAACTGATCCGTAAGGAGTATCTGTCTGCGGAACTCTATTACAATCTGGGAGGTTATTTCGGAAACATCAACTCTAATGAGGAGAGTAACTATACCGCCAGTATCGTGACGGCTCAGAATGCCTTGAAGAGTTATCCTTATTGCAGTCTGCGTGAGGAGTTCATGCTGCTCATTATGAAGAGCAAGTTCCAGTTGGCTGAGAACAGTACCCATGTGAAACGTGTGGAGCGTTATCGTGATGCCGAGGATGATTGCCAAGTGCAAGAAAGTGATTAAAGATTAAGATATAAGTTCAAAATAAAAGTATGGATTATAAGAAATCAAAAGCACCGGTTAATACCGTAACCCGCAACATCATGGAACTTTGCGATGACACAGGCAATATCTACGAGAGTGTAGCCATCATTGCAAAGCGCGCTAATCAGATCAGTGTTCAGATCAAGGAAGACCTGAGTAAGAAGTTGGCAGAGTTCGCCTCTTATAACGATAGCCTCGAAGAGGTGTTCGAGAATCGTGAGCAGATCGAGATCTCACGCTATTATGAGAAACTGCCGAAGCCCACACTGCTCGCTACACAGGAGTTTGTCGAGAACAAGGTCTATTGGCGTGACCCCACTCGTGACATCTCTTCTGAAGAGAACTAATAGACAGGTGTCATGATTCAGCGTAAACAGACACTTTTCCTCTTGGCGGCCATCGTGATGACCGTCATTTGTCTTTGTATGCAGATTGGTTCCTTCAAGGCTGCAGGTCTTGAGGTGGCCCGGGTGTATAACCTGTGGTTCACTGATCCGCTGGGCAAGCACCATTTTGACACATGGCCCTTATTTGCCGTGCTGTTGCCTACCACGGTGATTGCCACCTATACCATCTTCCTCTATCGCAATCGCAAGTTGCAGGCTCTCTTCTGCCTGTTCAATGCATTGCTCGTTGTAGGATGGTATGTGTGTTACTTCGTCGTCAGTCAGACGGTAGGTGACAAGACCTGGGGTACGGTTGATTTCCGTCCCACATGGCCTGCTGTGTTCCCTGCCATCGCGTTCATATTATATTTAATGGCGCGACGTGCCATCAACGCCGACGAGAAGTTAGTACGGTCGATGGATCGCATTAGATAACAAAAATAAAGCCTCGCTGGTTAGCGGGGCTTTACTTTTGAATGTTATTATCTGTTTAACCTTTCAAGGCGGCGATAGATTCCTTGAGGGCTGCAATCTTCTCCTCAGAGTCGCTCTGCTTCTTGCGCTCCAGGGCTACCACAGCCTCAGGGGCGTTGGCTACGAATCGCTCGTTAGAGAGTTTCTTCTTTACACCAGCCAGGAAACCTTCAAGGTGTTGCAACTGAGCCTCCATCTTGGCAATCTCTGCCTCCACATCGATCATGTTGCCTAAGGGCACTGCAAACTCGTCGGTACCTACCATGAAGGCTGATGCTGTAGCATCCTTCTCTGCTACCACGTTGATGGCACTGAGGTTGGCCATCTTGGCGATGATACTGTTGAAGGTCTCGAAGTTGTTGCTGCCCACAGTCTGCAGTTCCAGTTGCTCCTTGGGGGCGATGTTCTTCGAAGAACGGACCATACGTACACCAGACACGATCTGCTTCACACTCTCAATCTGGGCAGCGAGAGTGATAAACGGCATGAAGGGATGCAGCATCTTCAGCAGGATCTCGAAGAACTCGAGGGTCTTGTCATAAGTTGCCTTGTCGATAGGCTGTGCCTCACCATTAATATAGGCGGGCTTCACCATCTCCAGATACCAACTTGAGAACTCATCCCAGAAGAGTTTATAGACAGCCATCAGGGCCTCTGAGATACGATACTTCTTAAAGAGGTCATCTACCTCGGCATTGGTCTGGCGCAGCTTAGCCTCAAACCACGCTGTGGCAATCTTTCCAGTCTCAGACTGCTCGATGTCTGCCACCTTCCAGCCCTTCACCAGACGGAAAGCGTTCCAGATCTTATTGTTGAAGTTACGGCCCTGTTCACAGAGTGCCTCATCGAAGAGGATATCGTTACCAGCAGGGGCTGAGAGCATCATACCCATACGCACACCGTCGGCACCGAACTTCTCAATGAGTTCGATAGGATCAGGTGAGTTACCCAGTGACTTCGACATCTTACGACCCAGTTTGTCGCGAACGATACCAGTGAAATAGACATTCTTGAAAGGCATGTTGCCGATATACTCATAACCAGCCATGATCATACGGGCCACCCAGAAGAAGATGATATCCGGACCTGTTACCAAGTCGGAGGTGGGGTAGTAGTATTTGATCTCCTCGTTGCCGGGATTGTTGATGCCGTCGAACAGCGAGATAGGCCAGAGCCATGAAGAGAACCAGGTGTCGAGGGCATCCTCATCCTGGCGCAGGTCGGCATCCGTAATCTTCGGATCCTTCTGCTGAGCCAGTTTCAGGGCTTCCTCGCGTGTCTCGGCTACCACGTAGTCATCGTTCTCGTTGTAGTAGTAGGCGGGAATGCGATGACCCCACCACAACTGACGGGAGATACACCAGTCTTGGATATTCTCCAACCAGTTCTTATAGGTATTCTTGTATTTGGCAGGATAAAACTTCAGCTCATCGTTCATCACTGGGGGCAGGGCGATGTCGGCAAAGTGCTTCATCTTGAGGAACCACTGCAGCGAGAGACGGGGCTCGATGGCTGTGTCGGGGTTACGCTCAGAGTAGCCCACCTTGTTGACGTAGTCCTCAATCTTCTCCATCAGACCAGCCTCCTGCAGATCCTTGGCAATCTGCTTGCGGCAGTCCATGCGGTCCATACCCACGTAGAGCGGACTCTGCTCAGAGATCGTACCGTCGGCATTGAAGATATCGATAGTTTCGAGGTTGTGAGTCTTACCCAGCATATAGTCGTTGGTATCATGGGCAGGTGTCACCTTTAGACAACCTGTACCGAACTCGATGTCCACATACCGGTCCTCGATCACGGGAATCACACGGTTCACCAGAGGTACGATGACCTTGCGGCCCTTCAGCCACTGGTTCTTTGGATCCTTGGGGTTGATACACATGGCGGTATCACCCATGATGGTCTCAGGGCGGGTAGTAGCCACCACAGCGTAATAACCCTTTTCGTCCTTGTGGATGATATTGCCTTCGGCTTCTAGGGCTTCTAGATTATCTAAGACTTCTAGATCAGCCACATAATACTTCAGATGGAACAGATGACTCTGCTCTTCCTTATAGATTACCTCCTCGGTAGAAAGAGCAGTAAGAGCCTTCGGATCCCAGTTCACCATACGGAGTCCACACTCTCACTGCGCTTCTCGTCCATGGTGAAGGCGGTACGGTCCCAGTCGCAGCTGGCACCGAGGCGGCGCAACTGCTTCAGGATGATGCCACCATGCTCGTCAGTCCATGCCCAAGCGTGCTTCAGGAATTGTTCACGGGTCAGGTCGTGTTTCTTGATACCCTGCTCAGCGAGTTTCTTCACCACTTTGGCTTCTGTAGCAATAGAAGCGTGGTCTGTGCCAGGCACCCAGAGTGCATTCTTACCCTCCATACGGGCACGACGAACAAGGATATCCTGAATCGTATTGTTCAGCATGTGGCCCATGTGTAACACACCTGTCACATTGGGGGGCGGAATCACGATTGTGTAGGGTTCACGTCCATCGGGTTTGCTGGCGAAAAGTTTGTGGTCCAGCCAATACTGATACCACTTTCCTTCGACCTCTTTTGGGTCGTATTTACTTGCTAATTCCATATATATATGATGTTTATTCTCTAAAATCGGTGCAAAATTATAAAAAAATCCTTATTCTCAATTCTCAATTCTCAATTATTTTGTATCTTTGCCACATTAATTAATGATTTATGCACACAAAAGAGGAAAAAATGCAGGCTTTTGGTCGATTTCTCGATGTCTTGGATGCATTGAGGGCAAATTGTCCGTGGGACAAGAAACAGACCAACGAGAGCCTTCGTCCCAATACCATCGAAGAGACCTATGAACTCTGCGATGCTCTGATCAAGAACGACATACCCGATATCTGCAAGGAGTTGGGTGATGTGTTGCTCCATATCTGTTTCTATGCGAAGATCGCTGAGGAGCAGGCGCAGTTTGATATGGCTGATGTCTGTAACGCCCTGACACGGAAGATGATCACCCGTCATCCGCATGTCTATCATCCTTCGCAGATCGACGCCGAGGATCCCAAGCCATTGCCGTATGTTCCTGACCCTTCGACAAGCTCAGGAACCGTTGAAAATCCTTCGACAGGCTCTGGAACCGTGACAACGGTGACGCAGGTATTGGAGAACTGGGAGCAGATCAAACTCAAGGAGAAAGACGGCAACAAGTCGGTGCTCTCCGGGGTGCCCGAGGCGCTGCCCAGTCTCATCAAGGCTTACCGCATCCAGGACAAGGCCCGCAATGTGGGTTTTGACTGGGAAGACCGGCAGGATGTGTGGAAGAAGGTGCGCGAGGAACTGGATGAACTGGAGACGGAACTCAACAGGGATGACCGGGAACGCTCCACGGAAGAACTGGGCGACTTCCTCTTTGCGGTTATCAATGCGGCGCGACTCTATAAGTTGAATCCTGACAACGCCTTGGAGAAGACCAACCGTAAGTTTATCGACCGCTTCAACTACATCGAGGCCCATAGCATCAAGATGGGGAAACCCCTCAAGGATATGACGCTGGCGGAGATGGATCAACTCTGGAACGAAGCGAAGCAACAGGAGAAATAATGAACCATAAATATTAATAAGGTATGAAGAAAAGTGTTTTTTTAGGTGTGTTCGTGGCTGGTGTCGTACTCTTCGGCAGTTGTGGTGGAAACAAACAGCAGCAGTATGTGGAGGAAGAGGACGACAATTCTGCATCCGTGGAAGATAAGGAAGTTCGTGACCGTACGATCTATGGCATCTGTACGGCAGGAACGGGGATGAACACATTGCAAATGATTACTGATAGTGGTGACACACTGAAACTGAACATTTCCCGTGCCAACGAGATGGGTAAGGTGTTTGGTGGTCTGCAGCCCTCGGATCGTCTGGCTGTCGTTCCCGACAGTTCAGGTCGTATGGCGCTGCAGGTAATCAACCTCAACACCCTGATGGGTGACTGGGTGATGCCTGACCCCATCGACGGCAGTGCCGAAGTGGGCATCCGCATCAAGGAAGGTGGTATCGCCGAGAGTATCGACCAGAGTGTGATCGTCTATCGCACCTGGAAGATCATCAATGGCGATCTGGAGATCCAACTGGTTCGTGAGGGTGGTGGTGACGAACAGGAGGACAACCGCTATGAGTTATTGATCCTTGGTCCCGATACCTTAGCCTATCGTACACTCGGCAGGGCACGCGACGAGACGGAGACCTTCGAGTATAACCGTTGGAAGGAGAAACCGAAAGTTGACCTTCACGGACTCGAACTGGAGGACACTGGCGACGAATTCAATAAGATCTAAACCCGTTTGCTGGTGGAACCGTTCAAGGTACATATCCTAGGGTGTGGAAGCGCGCTTCCCACCCTTCGCCATTACGCCTCCTCACAGGTCGTCGAGGTGCGTGATAAGGTGCTGATGCTTGATTGTGCGGAGGGCACGCAGATGCAGTTGCGTAAATGCAGGGTGCGTTTCACGAAACTTAGTCATGTGTTTATCACCCACCTGCATGGTGATCACTGTTTCGGACTCATCGGTATGATCTCCACCTTCGGACTGCTGGGGCGCACGGCCCGTCTGCATGTGCATGCCCCCGAGGCTTTGGGCCCCGAACTCGAACGCCAGATCCAGTTCTTCACCCACGACCTGGGTTTCGAGGTGGTGTTCTATCCCGTCGATACCACCGTCCGCGGTGTGGTGTATGAAGATCGCAGCATCACGGTGGAGAGCATCCCTCTGGAACATCGACTTCCCTGTTGCGGTTATCTGATTAGTGAGAAACCCACGTTGCCCCATATCCGTCGTGAGATGATGGACTGCTACGGGATCCCAGCCAGTCAGGTGGGGAACATCAAGAACGGTGCCGACTGGACGCTACCTGATGGCGAGGTCATCCCCAACAGCCGACTCGTGATCCCCGCAGATCCGCCCCGTAGTTATGCCTACATCAGCGACACGCGATATATTCCTCACCTCCACGAACAACTGCTCGGTGTCAACACACTCTATCATGAGAGTACCTATGGCGACGACCATCTGCCTCAGTCGGAGAAGTATTTCCACTCCACAGCCCGTCAGGCCGCTACCGTAGCCCGCGATGCAGGGGTAGGGCGCCTGTTGCTCGGTCATTACAGTTCCCGTTACGAAGATGAGAACGTGTTGCTGAATGAGGCCAAAGAAGTGTTTCCACAGACGTTTTTGACCAACGAAATGGAGATTTTCGACATCTGAACGGGGTAAAATGTCAAATTTCGCCCCGAAAATTTGGAAGTATCGGAGATAATCCATATTTTTGCACCAGACAATTGATGCTTATGGTAAGAACTCTACTCTTGACAATGACCATCTTGACCCTCAGTTTCTCTGCGCCGGCAGTTGCCAGTGCAGCCACTGGGTATGCGTCGGAGCTGATGGCACTTCCCGAGGGAGAGGTTACCATCAATTATTCACAGGGTGTCCTTTATATCAATAACGGCGAGGGGAAGGTGCTTGAGGTCGTATCCCTCACAGGTCGCCGCCTGCTTGAACAGCAGATTGATAGTCCTGCACAAAAGATAGAACTGAATATCCCCAAAGGCTGCTACATCGTAAAAGTAGGGTCGGTAGTCCGTAAGATTGCGGTACGCTGATGACAGATGATCGCGAACTCTATGCTCAGTTAAAGGATCCGAAGCGGCAACGTGCTGCCTTCGGCCTGATTGTGCGCCAGTACAGTGAACAACTCTACTGGCAGATCCGCCGTTTCGTCCTTACGCATGAAGATGCCAACGATGTCATGCAGAATACTTTCCTGAAGGCCTGGAACCGTCTCGACAGTTTCCAAGGTGAGTCGAAGATTCTCACCTGGCTCTCCCGTATCGCCATCAACGAAAGTCTCGACTTCCTGCGCCGTAACAACCATCCCACCGTCAGCACGGAGGATGAATCCTCCATCTCCCTGACGCTTCAGGCAGATCCCTATTTCGATGGCTCCGAGGTGGAGGCGATGCTTCAAGAGGCCATTGCCACCTTGCCCGATGTGCAGCGTTCCGTCTTCCTGATGCGCTATTACGATGAGATGAAATACAGCGAGATTTCCCAGATACTCAACACCTCCGAGGGTGCCCTCAAGGCCTCCTATCATATTGCGGTGAAGAAGATTGCGGATTTTTTTAAGGCGCGTGATTAAACTTTTTGAATATTATTACGTCATATATACGATGAACGAAGAAAAGTACATAGAAGAGCAGGTAGGTCGCAGGAATCCGTTTACGGTTCCAGAGGGTTATTTCGATACCTTTGCCGATCAGTTGATGGCCTCTTTGCCAGAGCGTCAGCCGCGTGCTAAGCAAGTCTGGCTGCGTCCGTTGCGCTATGCTGCCGCTGTTGTGTGTGTGTGCGCGATGGGAGCCATGGGATGGTTTGCTTTGTCTTCCTCTCCCGATGTCCGTCAGCCCATGCAGGCTGAGGCTGCTCAGGTGTCGAGTGATGCCGCTTTCGATGAGGCAGCCGACTACGCCATGATCGACAACTATGATATCTATGCTTGTTTGTCAGAAGAATAAAAGAGAAGAAAAGATGAAAAGATTGTTGCTATCCTTGAGTGTTGTCTTGTTCCTGAGTGTATCGGCCTTTGCCGATGAGCCTCAGAAGTTCTCCCCTGAGAAGTTCCAGGCGGATATGGAGCAGTTTATCACCCAGGAAGCCTGTCTGACGCCCGAGGAGGCTGCCAAGTTCTTCCCGTTGCTTCGTGAGATGCACAAGAAGCAGCGTGCCATCCAGATGCAGATCAAGAAGGAGTGTAAGATCAAGCCCGTCGATGAGGTGGAGTGCAAGAAATGTGTGCAGAAGCGCGATGTCTATGAGTTGGAGTTGAAGAATATCCAGCAGACCTATCACAACAAGTTCTTCTGTGTGCTGCCTGCCTCAAAAGTCTATGATGTCATTAAAGCGGAGGACCGCTTCCATCGTCGCGCCTTCAAGAACTGGAGTCAGAACAAAGAACACAAAGACCACCAACATAAGCATCAGCCCAAGAAATAGGCAGATGTTTTTTTATCTCAGTGATCCAACTTCGAGCCCTCGATCAGTTTGGCGCAGAGGGCCTCGATCTCGCACTTCTCGCAATGAGGCTTTCTGAAGGTGCAGACGTAGCGTCCGTGCAGCAGCAGCCAGTGGTGGGCGTTGGGGATGTCCGCTTCTGGGATATGCTTTACCAGTTCCTGTTCCACTTTGAAAGGGGTGTTGTCACGCTTGCTGACGAGTCCGAGTCTGTGGGCCACGCGATACACATGGGTATCCACAGCCAACGTAGATTTACCGAACGCCACACTCTGGATCACGTTTGCTGTCTTACGCCCCACACCGGGCAAGTCGAGTAGGGCGTTCATGTCCGACGGCACCTCACCTGCATGATGCTCCACCAGCGCCCTCGCCATCTTCACCAGATGGTCAGCTTTGGCGTTGGGGTAGGAGACGCTGCTGATATATTCCAATACCTCTTCAGGTTCCGCCTGCGCCATCGTCTTGGCATCAGGGAAATACCTGAATAATTCGGGTGTCACTTGATTGATTCGTTTGTCAGTACATTGGGCACTGAGTATCACAGCTACCAACAACTGAAACACGCTGCCAAACTCCAGTTCGGTACTCACCTCAGGCATCTGAGCCTTATCTTTCTTCTTTTCTCATTCTGTCGCAAAGTTACAGAAAAATAAGCGAAAAGCAAAAAGAAAACAAGTTTTTCCGTTTTTTTGTTGTTTTATGATTAATTTTCACTATTTTTGCAACCAGAAACAGTCTGAATAGAAGTAGTAAAAATGAAAGTGAAATATGCGTTATTGTCGCTGGTCCTGATTGCGACGCAGATTCAGGCGCAGGGCATTAGTTACAACGAAGAGTCTGTAGATCTTGACGCCCTCTATGAGCAAATCGACGATGCGATCACTCAGTCGCCTCTTTACGTGGCTGAGCGGGAACGGAAGATTGCTGTTTGTCGTGATAGTCTGCAGTTGGATGATAATCTGGAAAAGCGTGTTAAGATGGCTGAGAATCTCTTCCGGCTCTATAAGTCCTACAAGAACGACTCGGCTCAATATTATGCTGAGTTATGTATCGGCTTTTCGGAGACGATGGGACGTCCTGACCTCGCTGGGCGTTATCGTTCG
>ONNY01000025.1 GCA_900319305.1 uncultured Prevotella sp. | reverse complement strand
CATAAACGGATCGGGATCGAAGTCCTCTACGTTCCACACACCCGGCTTCTTCCAGATGCCCTTGACGAACATCATCGCACCGATCATGGCAGGTACACCCGTGGTATAGCTCACACCCTGCATACCCGTCTCCTTGTAGGCCTCCTGGTGCTTACAGTTGTTATAGACATAATAGGTGCGCTCCTTGCCATCCTTGATACCACGGATACGACAGCCGATAGAAGTCTCGCCCTCGTAATTCTCACCTAAATCCTGTGGGTTGGGCAGCACCGCCTTCAGGAACTGCAGGGGTACGATCTTCACCTTGGCCGTACCAGAACCGTCAGCCAACGGTGCCTCGTATTCGATCTCGTCGATGCGACTCATACCGATGTTCTGGATCACATCGAGGTGCTTCAGATACTGTTCCCCGAAGGTCATCCAGAAACGGCCCTGTTTGATGGTGGGGTAGTTCTTCACCAGACTCTCCAGTTCCTCATGATGCAACAGGTACGACTCACGCGGTCCGATGTTCGGATAGGTAAGGGGCTTGTGGATCTCCAGCGGTTCGGTCTCGATCCACCGGCCGTCCTTATAGTAGAGGCCTTTCTGGGTAATCTCACGGATATTGATCTCCGGGTTGAAGTTCGTGGCGAAGGCGTGGTGATGGTCACCGGCGTTGCAGTCCACGATATCGAGGTAGTGGATCTCGTCGAAGTGGTGCTTGGCGGCATAGGCGGTATAAACACCTGATACACCTGGGTCGAAACCACAACCGAGGATGGCGGTCAGACCAGCCTGTTCGAAACGGTCCTTATACGCCCACTGCCAGGAGTACTCGAAGTGCGCCTCGTCCTTCGGCTCGTAGTTGGCGGTGTCGAGATAGTTGCAGCCGCATGCCAGACAGGCGTCCATAATCGTCAGGTCCTGATAGGGCAGGGCGAGGTTGATCACGAGGTCTGGCTGGTAACTGTTGAAGAGGGCCTTCAACTGCTCCACGTCATCTGCATCCACCTGTGCCGTCTGGATGTTCATTTGATATCCACGATTGTGGATATCATCCACAATCTTATCGCACTTCGCTTTGCGGCGCGATGCGATCATAAAGTCGGTAAACACATCAGCATTCTGGGCAATCTTGAATGCTGCTACCGTTGCGACGCCCCCGGCGCCAATCATTAATACCTTTGCCATATTTTTAATATATTTATATGCGCTTGTTCAGACCCCCAACCCCCTAACTTAGGGGGCTTTGATCTCGTCAGCACGAATCCCCAATGCAGCCATGAGCGAGTACCCCAGGATCTCCTGCCGATAATGCCCGCCAGGGAGGGGCTGCATGGCGAAGAGCGTCACCCGCTTCTCCTCATCATCCACCTGTCTGAGTGCCTCGCGTACCTTATTATATATGGTCTCCTCCTCCAGATTGGGAATCACCATCACGCGTTTCACCTCTTTCTGTGCCGTCACCAGCTCTAACACCTCCGTGAAGAAGTCCTCACCGGCGATGGGTTCGATGGGGTAGGCATTAATGGCAAACTCCCCCAGGTGATCCTTGAAGGCCTTGCCGTCGAGTTCTTCGTAAGCACTGGGTGCGAAGTTCTCCAGACCCTGCTTCCCTTTCTGATGGATGAGTACCACCTGTGTCTCGTGTTCACCCTCCCGGATGCCACCATCCAGTGCCACACAGTCGATCCAGCGGGCGATGTCTGCCTGTGGGATTCGGCGGCCCAGCATCCGTTCAAAGTTCACGATGAGGTTGAATGCGACCTTATCCACATAATCCGCATCGACGAGCATCACGTTCTCACTCCATCTGGTTTCCTGTATCGGGTTGTTCATATCTAAGGTGCAAAGTTACGAAAAAGAAGTGAAAAGTGAATAGTGAAAAGTGAAAAATTTGCTACCGCCGTGCAAAAAAACGTAAATAGTAAATCGTAAATCGCAAATAATTGCTATCTTTGCAGTCAAATTAAGAACAATTTAATAATTCAAATTCAAAATGTCAACATTAACGATTGCTATTGTCGTCGTTTTCTGTGCTGGCTACCTGTGTATAGCCCTGGAAAGCCTGACAAGAGTCAACAAGGCAGCCATTGCCCTGCTGATGTGTGTGTGCTGTTGGACCCTGCTGATGATGGGGCCTGCAGCTTATTACCCCGCCATCCCTGGCGAGGAGGTGGTTCACCACATTGCTGAGGTCATTGAACATCATCTTGGTGATGCCGCCGGCACCTTGTTCTTCCTGATGGGTGCTATGACCATTGTGGAGATTGTTGATTCCAACGGCGGTTTCAACTTCGTGCGCGACACGATGAAGACGCGCTCCAAACGGAAACTGATGTGGCGTATGGTCTTTATGACCTTCTTCCTCTCAGCGATCCTCGACAACCTCACCACCTCAATTGTGATGATCATGGTGCTCCGCAAACTCGTGCAGAGTCGGGGTGATCGTCTGATTTATGCGGCGCTGGTGGTGATTGCTGCCAACTCCGGCGGTGCCTTTTCACCCATTGGCGATGTCACCACCATCATGTTGTGGATCAAGGGTGTCATCACGACGCAGGGTGTCATCACCGAGATCTTCATCCCCTCGCTGGTGTCAATGCTCGTGCCTGCCTTTATCCTGCAGTATCAGCTCAAAGGTAAGTTTGATAAGGAGAACAACCTGCCGAAGGCGGATGTCACCCAGTTTACGAAGGCCCAGCGCGACATCATCTTCTGGTTGGGTGTCGGTGGCCTGTGTTTCGTGCCTATCTTTAAGACGCTCACCCATCTCCCGCCGTTCATGGGTATCCTTCTCGTTTTAGGTGTGCTCTGGACCGTGACGGAGATCTTCCATTATAACACTGCAGAAGACGATACGATGGCGAAGCGTGTGTCCGACCTCCTCTCGAAGATCGACCTCTCGACCATCATGTTCTTCTTGGGTATCCTGATGGCAGTGGCCGTGTTGCAGGAAGTCGGTGTGTTGACCATGATGGGTGGTGTGCTGGATTCGACCTTCGAAGGTAACCACTACTTGGTGACGGGCATCATTGGTGTCTTGTCTTCCATCGTGGATAATGTGCCGTTGGTGGCTGGTTGCATGGGTATGTATCCTGTCGCTGCTGCCGGTGACATGGCGGTGGATGGCATTTTCTGGCAGCTGTTGGCTTACTGTGCCGGTGTCGGTGGCTCGATGCTGATCATCGGCTCTGCCGCTGGTGTCGTGGTCATGGGTCTCGAAAAGATCACCTTCGGTTGGTATATGAAGAAGATCACCTGGGTCGCCTTCGCTGGTTACCTCGCCGGTATCTTCTGCTACTGGGCCGAGAAGACTTTCCTCTTCTAAGGAGGGTTTTCTTTTTTCGAATAAATCCTCGAAAACGTCCTGTCTCGGAGGCCGGAACAGTAAATCCTTCAAATCACTCAATGAACTCGCTTTGCTCAAACAGCATTTCGTATTTCGTTGCTCAGATTGCTTATCGCAATCAGAGACTCAATAATGGACCTCCTCGTGCGGAATGTTTTCGAGGATTAATCCGAAAAAACATGAAGCACGAAGTGCGGTAATCGACTTGTCGCTTGGCTCGTCCAAGAATGTTTTTGAGGATTTATCCGAAAAAAACATGAAGCACGAAGTGCGGTGATCGGCTTTGCTGCTTGGCTTGTCTAACATCTCAAAGCTCAGCCCATATCAAAAACATTCCGCACGAAGAGGCATTTATAGGATGTACTATTATCGGAATCTTCTTCGATTCTTGTGTCGCGTAGCGAGACAAGCAAATCGACATGAGAAGCTGTTTGAGCAAAGCGAGTTCTTCGAATGATTACGATAATCGGACAACCGGCCTCTGAGCTCAGCGCTCGGCATCCCGAAGGGTGACGCTTGCTACCGAAGGGACGCAAGAGCGTTTTAGAGGATTTATTCGAAGAAACACCCTTAGTTGAGACGACTGCGCTTCTCACAGGGGATCCAGAACCAGAAGGTGGAGCCGTGGCCTTCGCCTTCTGACGTGACCGATATGACCGTTGCAACGGTCAGCGATCGCCTGACAGATACTAAGGCCTAATCCTGTACCCTGTACAAAGTCATTGAGCTTCACAAAACGCTCAAAGACACTTGCCTGTTTCTCCTTGGGGATACCGGCACCGGTATCCTCACAATAGAACAACAGACCGTCGGCCTCACCCTGTTCATCGAGTGTCACCCTACGCTCATAACGATAACCTACTTTGATATGCCCCTCGTGGGTATATTTCACGGCATTGGTCGTGAAGTTCGTGAGGATCTGTTGGATACGACCTTTGTCGAGGGTTGTCACATAATGATCATAAGGATTGTCCTTGATGAATTCTACCCCAGGCTCCTGCACCCGTTGGGCGAGGGTCTGACAGATATCGTCGAAGACCGTGGCGAAATCCACCTCCTCAGGTTTGATGGCGAGGGCCTGGCCCATGTTCGAGGCCTCGAGGATATCGTTGATGAGACGCATCAGCATGTCGCAGTTGTTGCGGATGATACGGATAAACTCCATCCGCTCCTCGTGGGTATCGACCATCGGCAGCAGGTCACTGAAGCCCACGATGGCATTCAGTGGGGTACGGATCTCATGGGTCATATTCGCCAGGAAGGCACTCTTCATCTTACCGGAGTCCTCGGCACGTGCCGTCTCTTTCTTCAGCTTCTGTTGTGCCACGATGAGTTTGGTGATGTCACGTGACACCCCGAAGTACCCGATCTGACGGCCCTCTTTGTCGTAGGTTGGGATACCACTGACTGCATGCCAGGCGGGTTTCTTGCTGTAGTGAGTGTAGCGGAAATGATGGATGATGTTAAACGCCTTGCTCATCGTGTCCGGATCCTTAAAGGCTTTCAATATTTCCTCTTTTTCATCCGGGAAGATCCGGTTGATGTAGTCGTCGAAGGTTTCCTCGTACTCCGACTGACGTAGCGAACGGGAATAGGTCAACTGACGTGTCTGGAGGTTAGAACGCCAGACGAACATCTCACTGTTCTCCAGCAGGTAGGTGAGCTGGTGCTCATAGACATTGATGGCGTCGTAGGTCTTGCGGATCTCGATGTCATGGTGGATCTTCTCGAGATACATCGTCCGCTCTGCTGAGATGTCACGTGAGGTGACCACATAGGAGTGCAACTCGCCCTCCTCATCGAAGATGGGACGGATCCTGATCTCGATATACTTGTCGAGACCGACTTCGGGGTAGTACATGTGACTGCAGATGTGCAAGGGCTCCCGTGAACCAGACTCATAGACACCATGAAGCATGGGGAAATCAAACATGCAGGTCTGACGGAAGAACACTTCACTTTTCTCGTCAAACTCACAGAGCTGGCGCATCTTCTCATTCACGTCGATCAGGAACCCTTCCTTGTCATAGAACGACATGGCAATGAGGTTGGTCTCGAACATCCGGGCGTATTTATTACCCATCTCCTGGTTGATACGCTCCGACTCCACATCGATGGTGATATCCTTCACGGCATAGACGATATACCGGGGCTTCCCGTCTTCCTGTTCCACGATGGCGGTCCCTTCCAGATGCCGCCAGTCAGGGGCTTCCTTACTGCCGATGTTAAAGCGGCGGTTGAAGTATCTGTTCTGCTCCTTACCCGCCATCAGCGAGTGGGTATGCTGCTCGAAGTCCTGTTGGATGGCAGGGGCTAACCGGTTGATAAAGTCTGCCAGGGACAGTCCCTCGTCCGGAATCAGCAGACCATAGGTGTTCCGCATGTGGTTGGCCTTGATGTCGTATTCAAACACGTAGAAGTTACCCATCTGCAGGGCCTGTTTCATCATACTGTTGATATCCTCGGAACGGTCGGCAGTGGTCTTGATCCTGGAATGGATCAACCGACTCAGCAGGAAGGCGATGATGATGGCGATCACCGAACCGATGAGGGCAAAGAGGGCGATGGGCGACGAGTCGTTATGGGTACGTTCGGGGTTGAACCACTTGTCGTGGATGCGTTGCAACTCGCCCGCTTGCTCCAGACGGGCGTAGGTGTCGTCGATGGCTTCGATGAGCGCCTTGTCATAGCCGATGATACGCAGTTCTCCTGCGGGAATGTCGATGTCGTCGAGCAACAGACTGTCGAGGCCATACTCCCTGATCTTCATCTTCAGCGGCATCTCACCCCAGACATAATAGGCGTCATGACCGTTACGAATGGCTGCCAGGGCCTCTCTCGGCGAACGGTATTCCGTATGATAGGGCTTGTCCTGAATCTCCTGGATGCGCAGCGCCACATAGTCGTTGTTCTTCACCATCAGGGTGTCCTTGGCAGTGAGTTCGTGGAGGCGCTGGATCGCCTTCTGACTCTTTCTTCTGACCAACTTCACAGGATAGTAGGTGATCATGTTCTGTGTCATGACATACGGGTGCTTCTGGTAGATGATGGTCAGGGCGTGGATGAGATCTGCCTCCCGGTTCTCAAAGGTCTTGGTACAGAGATACCACTCCTGCATCACATATTTATGGGGCACCTTCAGGGTGTTCAGGATGAGGTCGAGCACCTCCACGTTATAGCCGTCTGCCTCACCGTTGTCATTGCGGAACTCATAGGGTGGGAACTCCCAGTCGCTCACAATGATAAGGGGACGTTCTTCGGTATATTCACGCACCCACTGCGCCTCTGCAGGCAACAGACTGCAGAGCATCAGACAGGTGAGTAGTATCATTTTCTTGGTTGTCATTCGCATCACTTTTGCAGGTTAGTTTCGTTCCATTTCAATCAACTGACAGGGGATGGTGAACCATACGTTGGTGCCTTTGCCTACGGTCGAGGCCAGGTTGATCTTGCCGCCCATATGCTGGATGAGTTCCTGACAGATACTCAGGCCCAGGCCCGCCCCACTGGTGCTGGAGTCGGTCACGAAACGGTCGAAGATATGCTTGATCTGATCCTCGGGGATACCATGACCCGTATCTTCCACGGACACGGCGAGTTGGTCGCCGAGGTAGTCGTAGTGCACCAGCACCGTCCCCTGTTCGGTATGTTGCACGGCATTGGTCAGGATCTTCTCCATCACCATACTGATATTGTTCATGTCGATATCGACCACCAGTTTCTTGAAAGGCGCCTTGACGATATACGATACACCGGGCTTCCGCTGGTTCGCCCACACATGTTCGCAGCGGGCGGCGATACTCGTGGCGAAGTCGATCGGCTGCGGGTTGATGGTGATCATCTCGGCATCCAGTCGGGAGAGGAAGAGGATGTCGTTGATGAGCTTCAACAACTGCGCCGAGCTCGATTTGATCTCGTTGATAAACACGGTCTCGTCTTCTGCACTGTGTTCCATCTGGAAGAGCTCCGCGAAGCCCACGACGGTGGTCAAGGGGGTACGGATCTCAAAGCTCATGTTATGGAGGAACGCGTTCTTCACCACCTCTACCTCCTGAGCCCGTAAGGTCTCCTGCGCCAGTTGGTCTTCGATGGCCTTCAGTTCACTGATGTCACGACACATACCGAAGTATTCCTTCAGATTGCCCTTCTCGTCGTGGAAGGGGATGAAGTGGAACTGCAGGTGCAGGGGATGGCCCTGACGCCTGATGGTGGTCTTCACGTCGGTATGGACGCGGGTGGCGGTCTTGTTGTCCATGTTGTTCAGGATGCGCTCCGTCGATTTCTTCCACTTCGGGTCGATCAGGTTCAGCATCCTGGTCTGTGTCAGGGAGAGCAGGGCACTGTTCGCCTCGTTGAAGAGGGTGAGCGTGTGGGTGGTCAGGTCGTACTTCACCATCTTGATACCACCGACCTTCAGCACGTAGTCGATATTCTGGATATACGTCGATACCTCGTCGTTGGCCTTCTGCAGCTCCTCGATGTCCTGCAGCACATGCTGATAGGACTCGGCCATCTCCGTCACGTTACGACCTGTGCCGAAGATGGCGAGCAACTTCCCTTCGGCATCGCGCACTGGGGTCAACTGCAACTCGTAGTAGAGTTTGCTGCGCTTCAGCATCTTGTGCAGCGGCCGACCGTCTTCCCCTTTATAGATCTGGGTCATGTACATCCGCTCGAAGTGTTCCACGTCGAGGTCGGGCTCTCCCAACACGTCTTTGATGGAGATCTTCATGTCTTTGATCACCTGCATGTCTGTCCCTAAGGCGGAGAGGGCCTTCTGGTTGATATCCACGATATAGCCTTCGCTGTCATAGGCCACCATATCCACCATTACGGAGTTGAAGATCGCCTGATAGCGCAACAGCGTGTTCTTCACTTCCATCTGGCGCAGCAGCTCCTTCGTCACGTCACTGCGGGTACAGAGGATGGTCGTGGGATGTCCGCCCTTGTCGCGACGCAGCACACTCAGGGCCACGGTATAGTCGTGAGCCTGGGTCTCATCGTTATCCTTAAACACCTGGATGTCGAGGTTCACATGCTCTTCCTTCTCCTGGGAGATATCCTCGATGGCCCGCTGGAGCCGTTGCACATCCTTAGGTCTGTAGCGATACACGAAGGCGTCGAGGGTCGTACTTTGCTGTCCCTTGCCTTGTTCGTCCATCCAGGTAAACTGCTTCGTCTGGATATTGTAGGTCCACAGACTCACATGACTCGTCTTCAGGATGAGCGACAAGCGGTCATTGCTCTTCCGCACAGCCTGGGTCAGGCGTCGTTCCCGAACCCGATAGAAGATGTAATAGAACAACAGGATGACGGCGATGACGGCGAGGGTGGCGGCCAGATGCCACACCCATGCCGGGATACCCGTATCACGGCGGTCGGGATAAAACCACTTGTTCTGGATGGGTTGCAGCTTGTCAGCCGCTCTCAACGCCACATAGGCACTGTCGATACGTTCCAGCAGATGGTGGTCGCGCGACATGAACTTATACTCGCCATAAGGCATGTCGATCGGCATCAGTGTCAGTTTGTCAGTCTGGTATTTCCGCATGAGCCATTTCAGCGACATCGTGTTCCAGAGGATGATACCGTCGTTCTTGTCGATAACCTCATGGAGGGCGCTCTTCATGTCGTCATAAGGCACAACCTCCTTTGCCCAGGCCTGTTTCATGAGGTAGTGATGACTGAAACTGCCGCCATGCACGATGACGCGGTAGTTCTTCAGGTCTTTCTCCTGACGGATATGGACGGGCTTGTTTTTGGGGGCCAGGATACTGTGCGTAAACAACTGCACGATGTTCTTGCTGTAGAGACTGTTCTCACGAGAGTACTCCGCATCCATTCGCAGCATCAGGTCGCTCTTCCCGTTCTTCAGGTCTGCCTGGGCCTCCAGGGTGGGTTTCAGTTTGATGACATAGGGGATGTCGAGTTCCTTGAAGATCAGTTTCAGGAGGTCGATGTTATAGCCGTCGGGCTCGCCGTTCTCATTCAGGAACACGTAGGGCCACAGGTCCCAGGCATCCTCATAAATCAGCGGATGCGCCGTCGTGTAGGTCCTGGTTGTATCTGTCAGGGTCGTCTGGGCAACCGTTGTCTGCCATGACCATAGGCAGACCACGCCCATCACTATATACCTTATATTATTATATATCTTCATATCTTAGTCTTGATGTCACAGGGGATCCAGAACCAGAAGGTGGAACCCTGTCCTGCGCCCTCGGAGTTCACGCCGATCTGACCGTGGAAGGCCTCTACGATGGCCTTCGAGATATTCAGGCCCAGACCCGTACCCTGTACGTAGTCGTTCAGTTTCACGAATCGCTCGAAGATTTTGTCCTGGTCTTCCTTCGGGATACCGGCACCGGTGTCCTCACAATAGAAGTACAACCCACCGTCCTGCTGTTTGTAACCCACCTTGATGTGGCCTTCATTCGTATATTTCACGGCGTTGGTCACGAAGTTCGTGATCACCTGTTGGATCCGTTCCTTGTCAAGCACTGCCGTCAGGGTGGTGTAGGGGTTCTCCTGGATAAAGGCGACGTTGGGATTCTGGATGCGCTGTGCGAGTGACTTGCAGATGGCCTCGAAATCCTCGGCGAAGTTCGTCTCCACGGCATGTACATAGATGCTGCCACCACCGTCGATGGCGGATACGGCGAGAATGTCGTTGATGAGTCGGAGCAGCATGTCGCAGTTGTTCATGATCACCCTGACGATCTCCTGTTTCTCCTCTGGGGTCTCCAACATCGACAGCACATCACTGAAGCCGACGATGGCATTCAACGGGGTACGGATCTCATGGGTCATGTTCGCCATAAACACACTCTTCATGCGTCCCGAGTTCTGGGCCCGCTCCGTCTCCTGCTTCAACTGTTCCTGTTTCTGGATGAGCGGTGTCACATTACGGATGATACCATAGGTGCCCAACTGCTTACCATCCTGATCGTGATAGGGCACACTGTCGATGATGTTCCACTGCAGCGCCTCACCTTCATGGAAGAAGGGATGACAGAGGGTCAGTTCGGCCTTTGGCTTCTGCAGCCTGTGCTCCGGGTCGAGCAGGTCGTCCTTGAAGGTACTCTGTACAAAGTGCGCCCGCAACTCCTCGAAGTCCATCGGTGGCATGGCGGTTTTCAGACCTTTATAGAAGGTCACGGTCTTGTCGGCGAAGTTCGTTCGCCAGAAGCACATGTCACAACTGTCCATCAGATACTGGATCTCGTTCTCGAGATTCTGGATCTCCTCATTGGCGCGCCGCATCTCCAGTCCGTTCTGCTTACTCTGCAGATAGAGGGCGCGCTCCTGGGTGACATCACGGATGGAGAGGGTGATATAGACCAAGGCACCTTGTTCGTCGTGGATGGGGTGTACACGGATCTCCGTATAGCAGTTCACGTCGCGGTCCATGATGATTGTCTTCGAACAGAAATAGAGTTCCTCGGCATGTCTGTTGGCCAGCACTTCCCGGAAGATCGGCATGTCGTAGAGCGTCTTTTCAAAATAATAGGGATCGTCCTCCGACTGGAACTTCAGGATCTCTCGCATCTTCTGGTTGACCGTGAGCAGATGACCTTCCTGGTCATAGAACGCCAGACCCACCAGCGACTCCTCGAAAGTCTTGCGGTATTTGTCGGTCAACTCGTGCTCCTCCTGTTCCTGGAGGATCTGCTCGGTCTGGTCTGTCAGCGTACAGAAGATATTGATGGGGGTCTTGAGACCTTCTACGTACTCTGCCACACCCTGGTCGTGCATATAACGCCACTCTCCGGCATGCTGATCTCCACTGATATCCCAGCGGAAGATACACTCAGCTGTCTCAGCCCCTTCATGATAGAGCTTGGCGATAAAGCGGCGATAGTGCTGCTGATCCTCCGGGTGCATATACTGGAAGCTCTCCTCATACCCCATACCTGCCTCCGGCAAGAATTGCCCATGGAGGTTATACCCCCAACGCTGGCGCAGGTCAAGTCGCACCACGTAGTTGGCGTTCACATCGAGGGTATGCTGTATGATGTCATAGATCTCCTTACTCTCTTTCACGCGCCTGCGGATGCGCAGGATACTGATACGATTGATGCCCCAGGTGACGAGGAAGGCGAGGGCTGTCAGGGTGACCATCAACACCGAGGGGGTATCGAGGAAGCCGATCTGAAGGAGGGTGCTATGTAGGAAAATACTGTTCATGCGGCTGCTTTAGTTGATGATTTCTGTTTTCTTCTCTCTGCTGATCATCTCACAGGGGATCATCACATAACACGTGGTGCCCTTGCCCTGTTCCGACTGGATTTCGAGCTGTCCACCCATCTGCTCCACGAGCTCCTTCACGATAGGGATGTCGAGACCGGTATTGCTGATCTTGTTCTGGTCATCCTTGAAGAAGCGTTCGTAGATGTGGGGCAAGAGTTCTTTCTTTACCCCTCTGCCGGTGTCTTCGATGACGATATTCAGTTCCCCGTGGTGGTATTCGTATTTCGCGCGCACCACACCTTCGTTGGTGTAGTTGGCGGAACACGTACAGAGCTTCTGGATGACCTGTCCGAGGTGCTGCTCGTCAATGTTCAATACCAGGTGGTTATAGGGGTTGTCGATGGCAGTCTTCACTTGGGGATTCAACGCACTCCATCCCATGTAGCACCAGCCGTCGAAGAGGGTGGCAAAGTCGCTCGGCGCCTTGGGGAACTCCACCATCTTCGCATCGAGCCGGGAGATGAAGAGGATATCGTTGACGAGGTTCAGCAGCTCGTCGGTATTGCGCTTGATCTCTTGGGCGAACACGGGCTCGTCCTCTACGTCGTGGGGACTGTTGAAGAGCTCGGCAAAGCCTAAGACGGCATTCAGCGGGGTACGGATCTCATAGCTCATGTTCAACAGGAAGGTGTTTTTCAGTTCCTCCGTCTCCTGCGCTTTCTTGGTCTCTTCCATCAGGCGCATCTCCGTATAGGTCATCTCGGTCTCATCACGGCACAGACCGAAATACAAGGTCACACGCCCCTCCTTGTCCGTCATGGGAATAAGACTGAAGTTCATATAGACATCCCGCTTCTGTGGGTCACGGAAGATCGTATGCAGCACTTCGGAGATATTGCCCGCCTTCCCCTGGTCCATCCGCATGAACAGCCCTCTGAGCCTTCTGCGGTCCGACTCATGGATGAGTGAGACGCAGCGGATCTGCGAGAGGCTGTATTGCACCTGGTTCAGGTCGCTGAAGATCCGCAGCTCATGCCGCCCCGGGTGGTAGGTGATGATCCTGACACCACTCGCCTTGAGGGTGTAGTTGATATTCTGGATATACGACTGGATCTGCTGATTGGTCTGCTGCAACAGCTGCACCTCTTCCTCCTGTTTGTGGTGCGACTCCACCATCTCGGTGATGTTACGGCCGGCTGCCATCACCCCATGGAGTTTGCCGTCTTCGTCGCGAATCGGACTGAGGATCGCTTCGTAGTAGAAGGTACCTCCGAGCTTTATGTCGGGGATACGCTCGTCTTCCCGTTTCACCTGGTCGATATCGGTGATGGATGACAACCGGATGCTGTCATACAACTCATGGATATTGATATGTCGGTAAGACGGGATATCGTTGATATGCACGTTTTTCTTCAGGAAACTTTCGCGGTCGGCAATCATAAAGGTCTCACAGGCTTTCTCGTTGAGGTCCATCAGACGGCCGTCAGGACCGTAGAAAATCATATCCACCAACGAGGAGTTGAACACCGTCTGATACTGTAACGACAGATTATGGGCCTTCTCGCCTCTGCGCTTGCTCTCGGTGATGTCGCGCTGGATGCCCAGCAACATCGTGGGGTGATGCTTCTGGTCGCGCTTCAGTACGGAGATATTGATCTCGTAGGTCTTCTGCCCGTCATAGCTCCTGACGAGCAGCGTCTCCGAGAGACTGTTCTCAATGAGGACGTTCGTGATCCTCGTGCGTAGCTCCCCGAAGTCGTCGTGGTTATAGAACTGTGAGAAGTCGATGGGCGCATAGAAGGTCCTGGTGACAGTCTCACTGGAGATATGGGTGAAGATCTTAGTGGTGTCATAGGTCCATATTTCGGTCTTGTTGGAGTTCAGCACGAGTGCGAGTTGGGTATTCAACTGCTTGGCGCGGTTGCTTACCTCCTGTTCCCGGTAATAATACAGACGATTCGAGAAGATCAAGACGAACACACCAATCAACAGGATCGCCACCAGATAGGCAGAGAGGTGATAGCGGTCTGCGACGGTACTCCAGTTCTCAGACTGGGCATAAGCCGTCGCAGAGAAGAGTAACATTAGCAGGGTCGTTGATAGTTTCGTCATGTCAGTAATAACCTTTATTGATATTATTGGTAGGTTTTTGGTGGCGAAATTACTCATTTTTTGCGAAACAACAAAGAAAAATGGCAAAATATTTGGCGGATTGACAGAAAAACGCTACTTTTGTCATCAGAAAACGCTAAAACTTAGTAAGATTATGATAGATGTAAAAGAAACTTTGAAGAAAAGCGAAGAACGCATGGAGATGGCTGCGATGTTCCTCGAGGAGGAACTGAATCGTGTTCGTGCAGGTCGCGCCAATGTCGCCATCCTCGATGGTGTCCGTGTAGAACTCTACGGTAGTAAGGTGCCCCTCAACCAGGTGGCAAACGTCAGTGTGCCTGATCCCCGTACCATCGCCATCAAACCTTGGGACCGTAAGGAGATCCGTAACATTGAGAAGGCGATCATGGATTCCGACGTGGGTATCACCCCGGAGAACAATGGTGAGATCATCCGTCTGAACATCCCCGTACCTACAGAAGAGCGTCGTAAGGATCTCGTGAAACAGTGTAATAAGATCTGTGAGAAGGCGAAGGTTGAAGTGCGTAATGTACGTGCCGACATCAAGGATAAGTTGAAGAAAGCCATCAAGGACGGTCTTTCAGAGGATAATGAGAAGGACGCCGAGCAGGAGCTCCAGAAACTCCATGATAAGTACATTAAGAAGCTCGACGACCTGATGGCAGCGAAGAACAAAGAAATTATGACGGTATAACCATTGAAGGGATTAGTCATAAAAAACACTGGCAGCTGGTACACCGTCCTGACGGACGATGGCCAGCTGGTTGATTGTAAAATCAAAGGCACCTTCCGCCTCAAAGGCATCCGCTCCACCAACCCCGTCGCGGTAGGAGATAGAGTTTCGATTTCAGAAAATTTTATTTCTGAAATCGAAGACAGAAAGAACTATATTATCCGTCGCTCCCAAAACCTCTCCAAACAAAGCCACATTATTGCCGCAAACGTCGACCAGGCCTTCCTGGTGGTCACGGTCAACTATCCCCAAACCTCCACAACCTTCATTGACCGTTTCCTAGCCTCCGCTGAGGCCTATCGCGTCCCGGTGGTCCTGATCTTCAACAAGACCGACCGCCTCGATGCCGACGAACTGCACTACCAGCAGATGATGGTACAACTCTACGAGACAATCGGCTATACCTGCAAACAGATCTCCGCCGCCACGGGCGAGGGCGTCGAAGACCTGCGCCCCTTACTCGAAGGGAAGATTACGTTGCTCAGTGGTAACAGTGGCGTGGGAAAATCCACGCTCATCAATCGCCTCGTCCCTGATGCCAACCTCCGCACCGCCGAAATCTCCTCCTCCCACAACCTCGGCCAGCACACCACCACCTTCAGTGAAATGATCCCTTTGGGGACGGTCCCTGAGCTTGCCGAAGGGTGGCTCATCGACACTCCGGGAATCAAAGGCTTCGGCACCTTCGACATGGCCCCCGAGGAACTCACCAGCTACTTCCCCGAGATCTTCCGCTTCTCGAAAGACTGCCGTTTCTCCAACTGCACCCACACCCACGAACCCGGCTGTGCCGTCCTCCAGGCCCTCGAAGACCACTACATCGCCCAAAGCCGCTATCAGTCCTACCTCTCCATGATGGAAGACAAAGATGAAGAAAAATACAGGTAACTATACGGTCCCTGAGCCTGCCGAAGGGCCGAAGCATAAACATATGAACAGATATACATTATTAAGCATTTTCCTCATCCTGAGCATCCTACAGGTCGCCGCTCAGGAGTCCGAACCCAAGAAACAACCTTTTATCCTGAAAGGACTTTACTGGGTGAAGACCCTGATTGACTCTTCTGCGGTGAGTGGCGTCGATCGCTCCTATATCGAACAACCCAAACGCCCTTGGGCTGTCGAGGTAAGGACGGATGCCAGTGAGTCCACTTTGAAGATGCATACCGATGTTGATTTCGGGAATGATGTGATGGGTAATATGAGGGCTGTCACCAGGAATGGCTTCTCCACCTCCTTGGGGGGCTGGATCGGTTATCGCGGCTATGGTCTGGGATGGTCAAAGGAATTGACAGGAGGCGATGGAACAACTTTCTCCTTGGGCGCTACAGGCGGTAGCTTTGGCATCAACCTCCGCATCAACTCCTTCCGCAGTCGTATGCCGGAGTTCACGTTTACCGCCGATAACCACGGTCAGCCATACAAGGAACGCTTTCATGATGAGATCGACGACCCGATCAAGGTCCGTTCCCTCTTCATTGATGGTTATTATCTTTTTAATCGGAAACATTTCTCTTACGCAGCCGCCTATGATCAGTCACTGATTCAGAGACGTTCGGCAGGATCACTGATGGCAGGTGCGATGTACCATCACTGTAGTGCCGATTACAGTGCCGACTCCAACTGGGGGTGGGTCTATTATATGAAAGGTGTCGGTAAACTGAAGTTCACGCAGGCCAATATTGGGTTGGGCTATGCCTACAACTGGGTTCCTGCCCGGGGATGGCTGATCAATATCTTGGCGATGCCTACGCTCGCATTATATAACCGTACCACCCTCTATGAATATACCATCTATTATGACTCAGACAAGGAGACGGTTGAGGAGGCCTTGAATGATCCCGATACCATCTATGAACTGGAGGAGGAGACGACCATTAAAACCCCGAATAAAGTGACGTGGAACTTTGATGCCCGCCTCGCGGTGGTCTATAACTGGCAACGCTCCTACCTGCGAGTCTATGGCCATTTTAACCGCTTCACCTATGGTAGTGATGTCACGTGGGGTCGACTTTATGACTGGAAAGTTTATGCAGCTCTCGGAATTAGATTCTAAACGTATCGCTGTCCTCCTGTCTGGAGGGGTTGACAGCAGTGTCGTGGTGTACGAGTTTGCCAAACTCGGACTCCACCCCGATTGTTTCTATATCAAGATAGGTCCTGAGGATGACAAGGAGTGGGACTGTTCCTCAGAGGAGGATTTGGAGATGGCAACGGCTGTGGCGCATAAATATGGTTGCAACCTCGAGGTCATCGACTGTCATCGAGAATACTGGGATCAGGTCACCCGTTACACGATGGAGAAGGTACGGGCGGGTTTTACCCCAAATCCCGATGTGATGTGCAACCGTCTCATTAAATTCGGGGCCTTCGATGAGAAAAGAGGGCATGACTACGACCTCATTGCCACGGGCCATTATGCCCAGACGGAGATTGATGAGGCAGGTAGGAAGTGGCTCGTCACCAGTCCTGACCCCGTGAAGGACCAGACCGACTTCCTCGCGCAGATTTACGACTGGCAGTTGCGGAAGGCGATCTTTCCGATTGGTCATTATGTGAAGGATGAGGTGCGGCAGATTGCCGAGCGGGAGCATCTTGTCAATGCCAGGCGTAAGGACTCCCAGGGCATCTGTTTCTTGGGTAAGATCAATTACAATGACTATATCCGACGTTACCTCGGTGAAAACCCCGGTGATGTCATCGAGCTTGAGACGGGGCGTCGTATCGGTTCTCACCGTGGTCTCTGGTTCCATACCATCGGTCAGCGCAAAGGCATGGGCTTCTCTGGCGGTCCCTGGTTCGTCGTCAAAAAGGATGTCCCTAACAATATCCTCTATGTCTCCCACGGCTACAACCCCGCCACCGCCTACAAAACCGACTTCCCCATCCACGATATCCATTGGCTCACCGCCCCCCTTACGGTTGCTGAGCCTGCCGAAGCACAAAACAAAGAAATTACATTTAAAATCCGTCACACCCCCGAATACCTCCCCGGCACGCTGGAACAAACATCCCCCGACACCTACATCATCCACTCAAAGACCCCCATCCACGGTGTCGCCCCCGGCCAATTCTGCGTCATCTACGACCAAGCCCATCACCGCTGCCTAGGCTCCGCTGAAATCACTATCTAGCAGTAAGGCAGTTTCTTCGGATAAATTCTCCAAAACGTCCTGTCTCGGAGGCCGGAACAATAAATTCTTCAAATCACTCAATGAACTCGCTTTGCTCAGACAGCATTTCGTATTTCGTTGCTCAGATTGCTTTTCGCAATCAGAGACTCAATACTGATTCAAAGGATTTACATTCCTCTAAAGACCTCCTCGTGCGGAATGTTTTTGAGGATTCATCCGAAAAAACATGAGGCACGAAGTGCGGTTACGAGCTTGCTCGCTTCGCTTGTCGAAGAATGTTTTTGAGAATTCATTCGAAGAAACGACAAGCGTTTAGCGTAGTCGGCGTAAAAACCATGGCGTGTCCCGCCATACTAAAAAGACGCAGAAAGTCGTCGGTCTCTGCGACTTTCTGTTTAAGCCCCTTGCCCGCTCGATCTTTGATCGCTTGCTACCGAAGGGACGCAAGAAAGATTGGCGAGGGGCTTGGGGAGTGGTTTGAAGTCCTCCTTAGGACAAGGAGGATTAGGTGGTTGTGACCCGCAGCCTCAGGCTGCAAATATAAATTGATAGTATTTTAATAATAAATTAATAATAAAATTATGAATTAATTTTGTTAATTCAAAAAAATCCTTTACCTTTGCACACAATCTTTTGCAAAGATAGAAAAAGGTATTTAGAAAAATAGCTATTTAATAATAATGAGAAAATATCTATTAACGATGTTTTTATCGTGCTTGACATTACTATCTCAAGCACAAATGAGTGATACCCAGGTGATGCAACAGATTCAGCGAGAGCAGAAGACGGGCGCTTCCCAGTCTCAGATTGCGACTCGTCTGATGCAGAAAGGCGTCACGATGCAGCAGCTCCAACGCGT
>ONNY01000048.1 GCA_900319305.1 uncultured Prevotella sp. | reverse complement strand
TGTCTGACTGGATGTTTTTCAGTTCTTGCAGGTCGCGGAGTTTTCGACCGTTTACATAGATGAGCGGTGCGCCTTTACCTAAGATTTCGAAGCCCTCACCACGTTTGGCAATCATCGGGACACGTGTAAGTACATCTTCAGCAGTACCTAACCGTTCCATCACCGTGCCCTCCACATTCATCATCAGCGAATTGCCTTGCAGGACTACCTTCGGACGTTCACCTTGCACAACCACACCATTCAGCGTGTAGTTATCAGGCTGCATCTTTATTGGTCTTGTAGCCCACGTATGAGATACGGGCGAGGACGGTAGGCTGCTCGTAGGGGATGACAAAAACACCAGCCTCGTTGCTCACGCCTCCACCGATGACGGTTGAGTCTGATGGATGAAGCAGGTAAACATTGGCGTAGGGCACAGGCTGGCGGTTTTCGTCGATAATGGTGCCTGTCAGATGGAGATTTGTCTTATGGGTACATTCCACATATAACTCATACTCTCCACGCTTCACGACACGGATAGGATAGAAACCAATGATCTGGCGGAGAGCATCGGGAATAGTCTGACACCTGACACTGGTGGTCACGCGGAAGTCCTCCAACTCATTGTACATGAAGCTGATGTTGTATTCTGGAGACAGCTCGTTGAGGTCACGCAAAGCCTCAGACATCGTAACATTATCATAGTTGCGAGTAACCTTCTGTGCCTGGACATCGATGAAACAGCACAGGGCGATAAGAGAAATAAGGAGATGCTTCATCATCTGATAATCAGTTTACCGTCCTCTACAGCCAGATTGACCTGCTCGAACATATTCAACTTCTCTATGACTTCTTGCAGATTATCATCACGATTCCATACAAAATAGAAACGGAGTTGACTGACCTGCTCGTTCTGTAAGTCCATATCAAGGTGATGATAGGCAGCTATGTCCTTGGCAATGCTATCGAGTGTGACATTATCGAACACGACAGATTCTGTCCTGACGATGGTATCGGCTGGAAGGACTTGGGATACAGAGACTGCAGATTGAGATTCTTCTACTACCACAGCAGGTTGCTCCTCATGCTGCGCCTGGTGCACGATGCGAACTGCTGCAATGGTAATTCCTGATATCGCTAATATGCCAATGAGTATGGCTGCGACCTTACGCCACGTATGCATGAGGCGCACCGAGGATATATGCTGCTGGGCGAACTGCTGCCATGCTTCATCTACATCGGGCATTTGGTCAAGATCGTCCATCATGGTCTCTATCTCCTGGTCGGAATACTTGTCGGGCGCTTCCAGCATATCGCGGTAAAGCTGTTTGTTGTGGTCGTTTGTTTTCATAAGCCTTTCGGATTAAAACGGTTTCTGATTTCTTTCAAGGCGTGTGAAAGATGTTTCCATACAGCTACGCGGCTGATGCCTTCGGTAGAAGCTATCTCCTCATAGCTAAGCCCTTCTGTGAAACGGAGGCAGAAGATGCGCTGCTCTTGTTCTGTCAGATGACTGACGACAAACTCGACGATGTCTGTTATGCGTTCATCTTCATTCTCTGCATCAGACGGCTGCTCTGCAGATGCAGCCTCCATGCGGAGTCTCGTTTCTTGATGGCGGATACGCTTCAGACACTGGTTGCGAACGCTCGTCAGCAAGTAGCGTTCCTCGGTGTCTGGCATCAGCATCGTCCGCCCACGGAGCAATCCCTCAAAGATGTCGCTGACCACATCCTTGCTCTCCTGCTCATCGTAGAGGATCGTGCGTGCTACCCTCAGCATCTTGGCGTAGTGCTGCTTGAACAGCCTTTGGATATCATGTCTTTCCATCACGTCTTTTTATAGTAATACCCTTCAGCCGTTAGAAATGCTAACCCTTTAACAAACTTTTTTGTCGCAAAGTTACTGCAATACTCACAAAAAGCCCCCGACATGACCGATAATCGGATGCCGGGGGTGAAAGTTTTAAGTTGCCTTGAGAGTTATGAACGCTCCTCGAGCACTCCCTCCTCAGCAAAGTCAAGCACGTTCTTGCGGTTGGCCTGCATGCGCTCGTACTCCTCCTTGGAGCCGACGATGATCTTGTCGAACTCACGCTGACCGGTACCGGCAGGAATCAGGTGACCGCTGATAACGTTCTCCTTCATACCCTCCAGATAGTCCACCTTACCACGGATGGCAGCCTCGTTGAGCACCTTGGTAGTCTCCTGGAACGATGCAGCTGATATGAACGACTTGGTCTGCAGAGCTGCACGGGTGATACCCTGAAGAATCTGAGTAGACGTGGCGGGTACGGCATCGCGCACCTGCACAATCTTCATATCGCGGCGCTTCAGGCTTGAGTTCTCATCACGCAGCTTGCGGGCTGTCACAATCTGACCCTTCTGCAGGTTCTCGGAATCACCAGCGTCTACGACCACCTTCTTACCCCAGATGCGGTCGTTCTCCTCAGCAAAGTCGAGCTTATCAATGATGTCGCTCTCGAGGAATGCGGTGTCGCCGGGATCGTTGATCTGCACCTTGCGCATCATCTGACGAACGATAATCTCGAAGTGCTTGTCGTTGATCTTCACACCCTGCAGACGATAGACGTCCTGTACCTCGTTGACGATGTACTCCTGAACGGCCGTGGGGCCCTTGATGGCCAGGATATCGGCAGGCGTGATAATACCGTCAGAGAGCGGTGTACCGGCACGCACGGCGTCGTGCTCCTGTACCAGGATCTGCTTGGACAGCGATACCAGATACTTGCGCTGCTCGCCAGTCTTAGAGGTGACGATGATCTCGCGGTTACCGCGCTTCACCTTACCCATGGTGACCTCACCGTCAATCTCGGAAACGATGGCGGGGTTCGACGGGTTACGAGCCTCGAACAACTCAGTGACACGAGGCAGACCACCAGTGATATCACCACCCTTGGCAGCAGCACGAGGAATCTTAACCAGCGTCTCACCAGTCTTGACGGTCTGACCGTCTTCGACAACCACGTGACCACCCACAGGGAAGTTATAGGTTCCGACGACCTCGCCGTTAGCACCAATGACGTCGCAGGTAGGAACCTTTGACCTATCCTTGGACTCGGTAACAATCTTCTCGGTCAGACCAGTAGTTTCATCGGTCTCGGCACGGAAGGTGATACCCTCGATGACATCGTGGAACTTCAGCGTACCGGCATACTCGGTAACGATAACGGCATTGAAGGGGTCCCACTGGGCAATCTTATCGCCCTTCTTCACCACGTCACCATTCTTGAAATAAAGTGAAGAGCCATAAGGCACGTTAACGGTAGACAGCACGATATTGGTATGTGTATCGACGAAGCGCAACTCACCCAGACGGCTGACAACCATCTCGCACTCACGACCATCTTCATCAAATGGTACGGTACGAACCTCTTCCAGTTCAATCTTAGAGTCGTTCTTTGCCACGATGCTGGCATTGGCTGCAGCATTGGCAGCCACACCACCGGCGTGGAACGTACGCAGTGTCAGCTGAGTACCTGGCTCACCGATAGCCTGAGCGGCAATCACACCGACAGCCTCACCCTTCTGAACCATCTTACGGGTGGCAAGGTTACGCCCGTAGCACTTCATGCAGACGCCGTGCTTCGACTCACAGGTGAGCACAGAACGAATCTCAACAGACTCGATAGGAGAATCCTCGATGGCCTGAGCAATAGGCTCGGTAATCTCCTCACCGGCTGCTACAATGAGTTCTCCGGTTGAAGGATGGATAATATCATGTACCGAAACACGACCGAGGATGCGCTCGTAGAGGGTTGAGATGACCTCGTCACCATTCTTCAGAGCGGTACATACCAGTCCACGCAGCGTGCCACAGTCTTCCTCATTGATAATCACATCGTGTGACACATCCACCAGACGACGGGTCAGATAACCAGCGTCAGCGGTCTTCATAGCGGTATCGGCCAGACCCTTACGGGCACCGTGGGTAGAGATGAAGTACTCCAGCACGGACATACCCTCCTTGAAGTTTGACAGAATGGGGTTCTCAATAATCTGGGCACCCTCGGCACCTGCCTTCTGGGGCTTGGCCATCAGACCACGCATACCCGACAGCTGGCGAATCTGGTCCTTACTACCACGGGCACCAGAGTCAAGCATCATGAATACGGCATTGAATCCCTGGTCGGCCTCGGTCATCTCCTTCATCAGCACATTGCCAAGGTCATTATTAATATGTGTCCAGGTATCGATAACCTGGTTGTAGCGCTCATTATCAGTAATGAAGCCCATGTTGTAGTTCTCAGTAATCTGCTGTACCTCGGCATTACCCTTCTCCACCAAGTCCTTCTTGGACTCAGGGATGATGATGTCGTCAAGGTTGAACGACAGACCAGCCTCGTAGGCCATGCGATAACCCAGGTTCTTGATACCGTCCAGGAAGTCGCAAGCCTCAGCGAAACCTACGTTCTTGATGACATCGGCAATGATGTCACGCAGAGACTTCTTAGAGATAATCTTATTGACATAGCCTACTTCCTTCGGAATGATGCCATTCACAATGACACGACCGACAGAGGTCTCAACCATACGACGCTCGGGCTTGCCGTCAACGATATCGTCTACCAGCACTTTTACCTGTGCGTGCAGGTCACACTTGCCCTCGTTGTGGGCTATAATAGCCTCCTCGGGACCATAGAAAGTCAGTCCCTCGCCCTTGGCACCCGGACGGATCTTGGAAATATAGTACAGGCCGAGCACCATATCCTGAGAAGGCACGGTGATAGGAGCACCGTTGGCAGGGTTCAGGATGTTGTGGCTCTGAAGCATCAGAATCTGTGCCTCCAGGATAGCCTCATTGCTCAAGGGAAGGTGAACAGCCATCTGGTCACCGTCGAAGTCAGCATTGAACGCCGTACATGCCAACGGGTGCAACTGAATAGCCTTACCCTCAATCAGCTTGGGCTGGAAAGCCTGGATACCCAAACGGTGCAGGGTCGGTGCACGGTTCAGCAGAACAGGATGACCCTTCATCACGTTCTCCAGAATATCCCAGATGACTGGCTCACGGCGATCGACAATCTTCTTGGCCGACTTCACGGTCTTAACGATACCGCGCTCAATAAGCTTACGGATGATAAACGGCTTATAGAGCTCTGCTGCCATCAGCTTAGGCAGACCGCACTCGCCCATCTTCAACTCAGGACCTACGACAATAACCGAACGGGCTGAGTAGTCGACACGCTTACCGAGCAAGTTCTGACGGAAACGTCCCTGCTTACCTTTCAGCGAGTCAGAGAGTGACTTCAGCGGACGGTTCGAATCGCTCTTTACAGCGCTGCTCTTACGGCTGTTGTCAAACAAAGAGTCGACAGCCTCCTGCAGCATACGCTTCTCGTTGCGCAGAATCACCTCTGGGGCATGAATCTCAATAAGTCTCTTCAGACGGTTGTTACGAATGATGACGCGACGATAGAGGTCGTTCAGGTCGGAAGTGGCAAAGCGGCCACCATCCAGGGGAACGAGAGGACGCAGCTCTGGCGGAGTGACAGGAATAATCTTCATGATCATCCACTCCGGACGGTTGATTCCCTTCTCAACACTTGAGCGGAAGGCCTCAACCACCTGCAGGCGCTTCAGGGCTTCGTTCTTGCGCTGTACTGACGAGTCGCTGTTAGCGCGGTCGCGCAGCTCATAGCTCAGAGAATCGAGGTCAAGACGGAGCAGCAGGTCGTTGATGGCCTCAGCACCCATCTTGGCAATGAACTTATTGGGGTCGCTATCCTCCAAATAATCATTATTTTCTGAAATCTGATTATCCAGAATATCGTTGTACTCATCCTCAGACAGCAGGTCGAACATCTGTGAACCGATAGCAGGATTGCCTTCAGCATCCTTCTTACCAGCCATAGCGCCTGGCTGTATAACCACATAGCGCTCATAGTAAATAACAGCGTCAAGCTTTTTGGTAGGCAGTCCCAGCAGATAGCCAATCTTGTTAGGCAGGCTGCGGAAATACCAGATGTGAGCAACGGGGACAACCAATTCGATATGTCCTGTACGCTCGCGACGCACCTTCTTCTCGGTCACCTCTACACCGCAACGGTCGCAGACGATGCCCTTGTAACGAATGCGCTTGTACTTGCCACAGGCACACTCATAGTCCTTGGTAGGACCGAAGATGCGTTCGCAGAACAGACCATCGCGCTCAGGCTTATAGGTGCGGTAGTTAATGGTCTCAGGCTTGGTAACCTCACCAAACGAACTCTCGAGGATTTCCTCAGGTGATGCCAGTCCGATGGTAATCTTGGTGAAATTACTCTTGATCTTTGTATCTTTCTTGAAAGCCATATTTCGATATAACTCTTAATTCTTAACTCTTAATTCTTAACTCTACTTAGTCCATCTTAATGCTGAGACCAAGACCCTTCAGTTCGTGCAGCAGCACGTTGAGTGACTCAGGAATACCTGGAGTAGGCATAGGCTCACCCTTGACAATAGCCTCATAGGCCTTGGAGCGTCCTACCACATCATCAGACTTAATGGTCAGAATCTCCTGCAGCACATGACTTGCACCGAATGCCTCAAGAGCCCAGACCTCCATCTCACCAAAACGCTGACCACCAAACTGGGCCTTACCGCCAAGAGGCTGCTGCGTAATCAGTGAGTACGGACCGATAGAGCGGGCGTGCATCTTGTCCTCAACCATGTGACCGAGTTTCAAGAAGTACGTGATACCTACGGTAGCAGGCTGGTCAAAGCGCTCACCGGTCTCACCATCGTACAGATGGGTTGAGCAGAGGCGAGGCAGCCCTGCCTTGTCTGTCCACTCTGCCAGGTCATCCAACTTGGCACCATCGAAGATAGGAGTAGCGAACTTAACACCCAGTTTCTTACCGGCAGCACCAAGGATAGCCTCAAAGATCTGACCAAGGTTCATACGTGAAGGCACACCCAGCGGGTTCAGTACCAAGTCTACAGGACGACCATCCTCGAGGAACGGCATATCCTCCTGACGTACCACCTTCGACACGATACCCTTGTTACCATGGCGACCGGCCAGCTTATCACCGACACCGATCTTACGCTTCTTGGCTACATAGACCTTAGCCATCTGCAGGATACCGGAAGGCAGCTCGTCACCAATGGTGATGGCAAACTTCTTACGCTTGTTCTCGGCATCGAGCAGCTTGAACTTCTTCATATAGTTGATAATCAGCTTGGCGATGAGTTCGTTCTTGTGCTCATCGCTGGTCCAATTGCTGATCTGGATATCGCCATACTCGAGATTGCGCAGGGCTGTTACCGTGAACTTGCTGCCCTTCGAGATAATCTCAGCACCTGTATAGTCCTTCACACCATTAGAAGTCTTACCCTTCGTAAGAGTGGCCAGTTTCTCAATGAGGATGTCCTTCAAGTCGGCAATCTTAGCCTCATACTCCTCGTCAATCTTGGCAAGGGTAATCTTGTCCTGTTGCTTGTTCTGGCGAGTCTTGACGGCACGGGTGAAGAGTTTCTTGTCGATGATGACACCTGTCAGTGACGGGTTAGCCTTCAGTGAAGAATCCTTCACATCACCAGCCTTGTCGCCGAAGATGGCACGCAGCAGTTTCTCCTCAGGTGAGGGATCACTCTCTCCCTTCGGCGAAATCTTACCAATCAGAATATCACCGGGCTCAACACGGGCACCCACACGGATGACACCATTGTCGTCCAAGTCCTTGGTAGCCTCTTCACTGACATTGGGAATATCGGCAGTGAACTCCTCGGCACCACGCTTGGTCTCACGAACGTCGAGTGAATACTCATCCACATGGACAGATGTCAGGACGTCCTCACGAACGATACGCTCGTTCAGCACGATAGCATCCTCATAGTTGTAACCCTTCCAAGGCATATAAGCCACGAGCAGGTTGCGGCCCAAGGCCAACTCACCATTCTCTGTAGCATAGCCTTCCGTCAGGATGTCACCCTTCTTCACACGCTGGCCCTTGTCGCAGATAGGACGCAGGTCGATAGTCATGTTCTGGTTGGTACGACGGAACTTAGGAATGCGATACTCCTTCAGAGCGGGCTCAAAGCTGACAAACTCCTCATCTTCCGTGCGGTCGTAGAGGATACGGATGGTGGTAGCGTCCACATAGTCAATGACGCCGTCACCCTCAGCGGTAATCATCGTACGAGAGTCTTCACATACCTGACGCTCAATACCTGTACCGACAATAGGAGCTTCGTTGTGAAGCAGAGGTACGGCCTGGCGCATCATGTTCGATCCCATCAGTGCACGGTGAGCATCGTCGTGCTCCAGGAACGGAATCAGCGATGCAGCTATAGATGCAATCTGCTGGGGAGAAACGTCCATCAGGTCTACCTGAGTGGGAGGTACTACAGGGAAGTCAGCATCCTGACGACACTTGACGACCTTACGGATAAAGGTACCGTCGTCGTTCAGCGGAGCATTGCCCTGACCGATAACATGGTCTTCCTCCTCCTCGGCTGTCAAATAGACAATCTCGTCATTATTCAGATTGGCCACACCGTTCTCAACCTTACGATAAGGAGTTTCGATGAAGCCCAGTTCGTTAATCTTGGCATAGACACACAATGATGAAATCAGACCGATGTTCGGGCCTTCAGGACTCTCAATCGGGCAGAGACGACCATAGTGTGTATAGTGTACGTCACGAACCTCGAAACCGGCACGCTCACGAGACAGACCGCCAGGACCCAGTGCAGAGAGACGACGCTTGTGGGTCACCTCTGCCAGCGGATTGGTCTGGTCCATAAACTGTGACAGCGGATTGGTACCGAAGAACGAGTTGATTACACTCGAAATAGTCTTGGCATTAATCAGGTCAGTCGGCTGGAACACTTCATTGTCGCGAACGTTCATGCGCTCACGAATTGTGCGGCTCATACGGGCCAAGCCGATAGAGAACTGATTAGACAGCTGCTCACCTACAGTACGAACGCGGCGGTTTGACAGGTGGTCAATATCGTCGACGGTAGCCTTCGAGTTAATCAGCTGAATGAGATACTTGATAATCTCGATGATATCTTCCTTGGTAAGCACACGGACATCCATCTCCGTGTTCAGACCTAACTTCTTATTAATACGGTAACGACCTACGTCACCCAAATCGTAACGTTTGTCTGAGAAGAACAGGTTCTGAATGACCTCACGGGCGCTGGCATCATCGGCAGGATCTGCATTACGCAGCTGACGGTAGATGTAGAGTACAGCCTCCTTCTCCGAGTTCGACGGGTCTTTGGCCAAGGTATTGAAGATGATAGAGTAGTCCTGGGCAATGCTCTCATCCTTGTGTACCAGGATGGTGTTGGCACCACTCTCCAAAATATCCATCATGTTATCCTCGGTAATCTCCGTCTCACGCTCCATGATGACCTCATTACGCTCGATAGATACAACCTCACCGGTATCCTCGTCTACAAAGTCTTCGTTCCAACTCTTCAGCACACGGGCGGCCAACTTAGAACCTACGACATCCTTCAATGCCTTTTTGTTGACCTTCACCTCTTCTGCAAGATCGAAAATCTGCAGGATGTCCTTATCGGTCTCGAAACCGATAGCACGCAACAGGGTGGTCACTGGCAGCTTCTTCTTACGGTCGATATATGCGTACATGACATTGTTGATGTCAGTAGCAAACTCTATCCAGCTACCTTTGAAAGGAATAATACGGGCACTGTAGAGCAGAGAACCATTGGCATGTACGCTCTGTCCAAAGAATACGCCGGGCGAACGGTGCAGCTGAGAAACAACCACACGCTCAGCACCGTTGATGACGAACGTACCATTTGCCGTCATATAAGGAATCGGGCCCAGGAACACATCCTGCACTGACATATCGAAATCCTCGTGGTCGGGATCGGTACAGTAGAGTTTCAACTTAGCCTTCAAGGGTACGCTATAAGTCAGGCCACGCTCCAGACACTCGTCAATGGTGTAACGGGGCGGGTCGATATAGTAATCCAGGAACTCAAGGACGAAATTGTTACGTGTATCGGTGATAGGGAAGTTCTCGGAGAACACCTTATACAAGCCGTCGTTCTTGCGTTCCTCAGGCGGAGTGTCCAACTGTAGGAAGTCTCTGAAAGACTTTAATTGCACATCGAGGAAATCCGGAAAGGGCATCGGATTCTTGACGCTGCCAAAGCTTACTCTGTTTTCTACTTTTTTTGTTGCCATATATTGCTTTATTTATCTAGTATCTCTAGCTTTGACTAGTCTAACACTAGTAAAACTAGCTCCGACTAGAACAAAAGACAGAAAATGGTCGGGAACCCTCTACTGGAGAGCTCCCAACCATATTTGTTATTGTTGTGTCTGAATTACTTCAGCTCAACTACAGCACCAGGCCTTCCTTCAGAGTAGAAGGAGCACCGTCTACGAGATCCTTAGCTTCCTTCAGACCCAGACCGCAAGCTTCCTTAACGGCCTTTACAACCTGCAGCTTAGCAGCACCAGCCTCCTTCAGAACTACGTCGAAAGAAGTCTTCTCCTCTGCAGCAGCAGCTTCGCCACCTGCAACGGGACCAGCAGCAACAGCAACAGCTGCAGCGGCGGGCTCAATTCCATACTCGTCCTTCAGGACTGTTGCCAACTCTTGTACTTCTTTTACTGTGAGGTTTACCAACTCCTCAGCAATAGCTTTAATATCTGCCATTTTATTTAAAATTTTAATTGTTTTTTAATGTTAATGTTTGAAATCTCTGTTCGCTTATTATTTGTTACGCTCAGCGATAGCGTCAAGCAGTCCGTGAATCTTGCCACCAGCATTCAGGCCAGAGACAACAGTCTTGATAGGAGACTGCAGCAGGGCCACAACGTCGGCGATAAGTTCGTTCTTGCTCTTGATAGATACCAGTTCCTCAAGTTTGTCAGCACCTACAAAGAAGCCCTCTTCTGCATAAGCGGCCTTCAGGGCAGGGATGCCTTCATTCTTGTATTCCTTGAGAAGCTTTGCGGGAACATTTGCTGTCTGTGTAAACATTACAGCGGTGCTACCCTTCAAGCTATCATAGAGCGGTTCGAAATCAATATCAGAGGCCTCGAAAGCCTTGTGGAGAAGAGTATTCTTCACAACGACCATCTTAATCTCGCTCTTGAAGCACTTGCGACGAAGGTTGCTCGTCTGCTCAGCATTCAGTCCGGCAATGTCTACCAGATAGAAGTGAGGATATTCTTTCAGCTTCTGTCCAAGTTCTACTACGATAGTATCTTTTAATTCCTTTTTCATTTTACTAAACTTTTTACGAGTTATTCAACTGATTTAGGATCTACCTTGATACCAGCACTCATGGTGCTGGAGATAAAGATACTCTTCATGTATGTACCCTTGGCAGCAGCCGGCTTCAGCTTAATAATAGTCTGCAGGAACTCCTTGGCATTTCCGTAGATCTGCTCCGGAGTGAAAGTTACCTTACCGATAGAGGCATGGATGATACCAGCCTTGTCTACCTTGAAGTCAATCTTACCCTGCTTAACCTCCTTAACTGCCTTTGCAACGTCCATAGTTACAGTACCGCTCTTAGGGTTAGGCATCAAGCCGCGGGGACCCAGGATACGTCCAAGAGGACCCAACTTACCCATGCACGAGGGCATTGTAATAATTACATCAACATCAGTCCAACCCTGCTTGATCTTCTCGATATACTCGTCAAGACCAACATAGTCGGCACCAGCTTCCTTAGCAGCTTCTTCCTGATCGGGAGTACAGAGAGCGAGCACGCGAGTAACCTTACCAGTACCATTCGGCAGCGATACAACGCCACGAACCATCTGGTTAGCCTTACGCGGGTCAACACCCAAGCGTACATCGATATCCACAGAAGCCTCAAACTTGGTGGTGGTAATTTCCTTCACCAATGCAGCGGCTTCCTGTAAAGAGTATGCTTTCCCTGCTTCAACCTTATCAGCTACCAACTTTTGATTTTTTGTCAGTTTACTCATTTTTCTAATTGAAGTTATTTGTTATTTACCAGGGAAGTCCCCTTTAACAGTGATACCCATGCTACGTGCTGTACCGGCAATCAGTTTCATAGCCGACTCAACAGTGAAGCAGTTCAAGTCGCTCATCTTATCCTCAGCGATGGCACGTACCTGATCCCAGGTTACGCTAGCCACCTTCTTACGGTTAGGCTGAGCTGATCCACCCTTTACCTTGGCAGCCTCCAACAACTGAACAGCTGCAGGGGGAGTCTTGATAACGAAGCTGAATGACTTGTCTGCATAGTAGGAACCCAGTGCAGGTCCAACGGGGGGTGAGGGATTCGCAGCGCCACCTTTAATCTGCAATTTGATTAATCCAGCAACTTCTTTAGCCATTTCTGTTTTTATTAATAATGATTGTTATATAAGCCCTTAGAGTGGAAGCCTCTTTGGACCGTATATAGAACAGGCATACCGTAACAATTACGCCTTATTCTTTCTCTACTTGTGTAAAGGCAAGCTCCAACGGCGTCTTACGACCGAAGATCTTAACCATCACCTTGAGCTTGCGTTTCTCGGCATTCACCTCTTCAATGACACCACTAAATCCGCTGAACGGACCATCGGTCACCTTCACAGTCTCATCAACACTATATGGGATATTGAGTTCTGCGCTCTCAATGGTTGTCTCCTCAGCAGTACCCAAAATACGATTGATTTCCGACTGGCGCACTACCTGTGGGTTGTCCATACCACCCAAGAAGCCCAACACATTGGGAATGAAACGAAGCATATGAGCAACCTCACCCTGCAGGATAGCCTGCACAAGTACATATCCAGGCAGGAAAAGTTTCTCTTTGACGACACGCTTTCCATTCTGAAGAGTGGCATATTTTTCAGTAGGAAGTAGAACCTCACCAACATGAGTATCAAGTACATCATTGTGCTTCTTTGCAGCATTGATATACTCTTTCACCTTACCTTCTTTTCCACTGACGGCACGCAATACGTACCACTTCATTCCTGAATCCGACATCGTCTCTTTAGATTCTATTAATTAGGATATACTGAACTCATGATGGCCTTGAATGCCACGTCCATCACCCATACCACAATAGCAATAATCAATGAAGCTGACAGTACCACCACGGCACTTTGTGTCAGTTCCTTGCGAGTAGGCCATGTCACCTTGTGAGCTAGCTCACTATAGCAGGCCTTGCAATAATTGATGAATGTCTTGATAATCTTCATAATTTCTTCTTATTTAGCACGGGAAGGAGGACTCGAACCCACGACCCTCGGTTTTGGAGACCGATGCTCTACCAACTGAGCTATTCCCGTAAGAAATCCCCCGCCCGTATTTCGCGGGGGATTGATTTATCTAGTCTAATCTAGAATTTTCTATCGTTCTGCATTCAGGATATTAATCCTCGTACACCTCGGTAATCTGACCAGAACCAACGGTGCGGCCACCTTCACGGATAGCGAAACGCAGACCCGGGTTCAGAGCAACAGCGTAGATCAGTTCAACAGTGATCTCAACGTTATCACCTGGCATTACCATCTCAACACCTGCAGGCAGAGTAATCTCACCGGTGCAGTCCATGGTGCGGAGATAGAACTGGGGACGATACTTGTTGCCGAACGGAGTG
>ONNY01000075.1 GCA_900319305.1 uncultured Prevotella sp. | reverse complement strand
AGAAGGCGACTTCACAACTACCCGGTAGCTGCGGTCTGTCGCCGCATACCAGTCGGTGCGGTTCTCATCCATGTGTACGGTGATGGTAGCCTCGCCGATGGAACGGGCCGTCACCTCACCGTCCTCATCCACCGTCGCCACAGAGGGGTTATCCGTGCGGTAGGTGAAATGACTGTCGGCAGCCTTGGAGCTGCCCACACGGGTGGATGTCTCACCGATGTTCAGCACCAGGTCGGAGGCATCGATGTCAAGTGACACGCGCACGGGGTCTGCATCGCCCATACAGCCGACCATCATCAGGACGGTCAGCATAGCTAACATTCCGGATAAAAGTTGTTTCATATTCTTCATTGTTTTATCCTAATTTATAATTTATCATACTCAGTAGTATTGTTCGCCTGCAAAGATACAACTATTATTTCAAACTTACAAGTAAATGTTACAAAAAACAAGGCGATCATATTATATTTTGACGCCGACAGAGGCGAGGAACCAACGACCCTGCTGGGGGATGAGGTTCGTGTTCATGCCACTGCGGTTATATCTAGTGTTCAGGAGGTTGTAGATATTCAGACCGAAGGTGACTGGGCCCAACGTATATTCGCCACCAAGATTGACGATGGCACGGGGTGACATATCCTTATGCATGATGATGTAAGGGGCGAGTGCCAATGCTGCTTCTCTTGCGGCCATTTCCCCCTCCTTATCATCTGCCGCCGCGCACTTAGCGGCTTCCATCAATTCTTTATTACATAAAAGAACATTGCTAAGGTTGGTGTTGTGGCTGGTCTGTTTACCCTCGAAAAGGATGTGGGTGTGGAGTTTCAGTTGGGGCAACACCTGCCATCCCAGCACTAGGTTCGCCATGATGGCAGGGGTATTGTTATTGGAATCAATATTGGTGCCAAAGACATCTTCCGCAAAGGTGCCTGAGGACAAACTCATGAGGTTCGACTTAAAGGTGTTCGTCCAGGTGAGGTTGAAGTCGGCTGTAAACTTCGGCTGCTTATAGCTGGCCATCAGTTCCACACCGCAGGTCTGATTCCTACCGGCATTCTGGTAATCCAAAAGATGCGTCATGATGAGATCATAGGCACGATTATAGAAGCCGTTGATCTCGAAATTAAAGCCTTTGATCCAGTTATTACCACCAAAGGTGAGTTGAAAGGAATAGACACGCTCAGGTGAGATGGTCTCAACATGCTGGGGGTTAATGCCGAGCTCCGCCATCGATATGATATTGGCCTTACGGTAGATATAGGGGGCATCGACAAACGACTTGGAGTAACTGAGTTTCAGGTTCCACTTGGGTTGCAACAGGATCAGTGCGATTCGAGGTGACAACTCATAGGCTTTGGTATCATCATAACGCGACTTATAGTCGTAGCGCAGTCCGGCATTCAGGATCAGCGACCGCCACTGGTGCTTCAGTTGCAGATAGATATCGGCATTATCCTCACTGCCCTGCCCCAATTGAAGTATGTTAGGATCATCAACAGATGGTTTACCGAAGTCATAGTTTATCATATAGCGGAAATCATCGGAGCGGAAGTAACCATAATCCGCACCGAAGCTGATGTTACCCTTATGACCGTTGCCCATGTCGTAAGCATAGTTACCCTTCACCTGGAAGCCATAATTCTGCTCCTGGCCATTCATATAACTCGAGACGCCACCGCCTTTTTGGAATAACGAGTCATGGATTTCTTCTAATTCGAGCGCATAGGCCAAATCAGATATCGGGTCGTCGGTGATGACCTGATAACGCGTATAATCCGACTTATCGTAAGTCAGGACATACCTGAGATTCAGGTTTCCCAACTGGTGGCTGTAACTCAGATCGAAATGGTGGGAGTTGGTGCTGAAACTCGGTTTTATTCCATTGTAGGAAAGGTAACGCTCACGATCATAACTATTGGTCATCGATGTCATGGTGTAAGGTGCCACCTTCTGTGAGAAGTGCGTGTCGTACATCAACAGGAACCCTTTCCAGCCAAGCTGTAGTCCGAAGTCGTAGTTGGGATGATTGCCGATGCGACCCAGGCGGACGAATTCGTCGCCATACCGTTCGCCGCTGTTACGATAGCCACTACCCCACACCAGCAGATCGATGTCGAAATAGCGTTTGCCGAAGATGGCATCAACTTTGACCTGGCCATAGTTTCCTGCCGACACCTTCGCCTGCAGACCATCCACGTCGGCTCCCTGTTTGGTGATGATATTCACCACACCCGTCAGTGCCACACCGCCATAGAGCGACGAGGCAGGTCCGCGCAGCACTTCTATCTGTTTCACCTTCTCCAGCGAGATACTGAAATCGGGGGCAGCGGTATTCGTGGCATAACTGTTCAGGCGGTGGCCGTTGAGCATGATCAGAATCTTCTCCTGCGTATTACTGTAGATGCCGCGCATGGCGATGTTGATATCATCGTTACAGTCGATGAGGTTCATGCCAGGCACGTAGGCTGCCAGCACTTCCTGCAGGTTACGGGCACCGCTGCTCTGGATCATCTCGGCTGTGATGAGCGTGGTAGGTACAGGCACCTCTGACAGACTCTCGGCCTGATTGGAGGCGGTGGTGATGGTGGGTGTCATACCCGCCTTGATGTTGTTGACGATTTCCACAAAGGTCGCCGGATCTTGTGACGACGGACTGTAGTATGGGTTCTGCTGCAGCAGGAGTGTCACATACTGTTCGGCCTTCGGGATATCATAATCATCCATGTAAGTCAGGGCGATGAGACGGAGTGCACTCTGGCGCGAATTGCCCTGAAGGGTGCTGAGGTTCTGTAACAACAGTTCCCGAGCTTGTTCAATGCGCCCTATCCTGTAAGCATCCTCTGCCTGTGCATACACCTCGCGCATCCGGGTATCGTCCTGCGCGGAAGCGCATAAAGGTAAAAGGGTAAAAAGGTAAAAGGGTAAAACCCATTTCAATATACCTATACCCCATTGATATCTTTTCTGCTTCATATTTTTTTACCTTTTTACTTTTTTACCTTTGGTAAAGTGATGATAAACTCAGTATATTCGTCCTGAACCGATGCCACGCTGACATCGCCGCCGTGGTTCTGGATGATCTCACGAGTCAGGTAAAGACCTACGCCCGCAGCTTCGCCCGTGGTCTTGGTGGTAAAGAAGGGGTCGTAAATCTGTCCGAGGTTCTTCTCCTCGATGCCTGTACCGTTATCGCGGACCTTCAGGCTATACTTTCCTTCGGCAATGGAAACAGCCAGTGATATCTCGGGGACGAACTGCGGATCCTTCTGAATCTTTTTCACCACGGCATAGGCGGCATTGTCCAGGAGGTTTGTGACGGCCTTGCAGAGCATGTCAGGGTTGCCATACAGCGGCATCGGGTCGGCAGGCAGGTCAAAGACGGGCCGGATGCCATACTGTTCCTGCTCCTGGGCGTGGTGTTTCGCAAATTGTTTCTCGACCTGTTGCAGGACGGGGAGCAAAGTGATATCGCCGTAGCCGCCGGTGCGGTCTCTCAGCACCTCCTCCATCGCCTTGAGGATACGGGTGGTGTTCTGACCGAACTGATGGACCGACGTAAGGTTCTTCGTCAGCATGTCGAGTACATCCAAGGTATCCTCATAATCATTCTTGTCGATCTGCTCCTTATTATGGTCGATGTTCTCCTTGAGATCACCCAAGAGGTCGTTCGACATCTTGGAGTAGTTGATGATATAGTTCATGGGGTTGAGGATGCGGTCAACAAGGCCCTTGGTCAGTTTACCCACCGTCGCCATCTTCTCCTGGCGTATCAGTTCGTCCTGTGCGTTGCGCAGGTCGGCGGTACGTTCCTCGACGATACGCTCCAACTTCACCTTTTCCTTCTCCAACCGCTTCAGGCGATAGCGGAACAAGAGATAGATCATAAAAGCGAAGGCAAGGAAGTAGAGCACTACCATATACCAGCGCATCAGCAACGGATAGGCGATGCTGAAATCAACGGTGGCGACCTCTGACAGTTCCCCGTTGGCCAACTGTGCCTGTACGGAGAGCGTGAATGAACCATAAGGCAAATTCAGGAACTCCACATCCTGCTTGTCGGTCCACTCACTCCACTGGCCAGCCAAGCCCATGATGCCTTTATTATCCAGACGGTAGCGATAAAGCGTCTTTCCTGTCAGCGGTGCATAGTCGAGGGCATAGAAGAAATGCAAGTGACGCTCATCACTGCCTAACCGCTGCAATTTCCGGGGCCTGTCGCCGTATCCGCCCCACAGCACACTGTCATTACCCATCACAATGGAACAGAAGCGCACATGATGTCTGTCTGTGAGTTTGGTCAAGTCTTTCCGTCCCATATCGATGACGGCGAGCATCTCGTCGCCTCCGATCCAGAGATGGTCATCATGCAAATACCGGACCTTGATCTTCACGTCCTTGAAGGGTGTCAACAGCGGAGAAGAGATTTGCGACGTGTCTGCAGGTGCCTTGTAGTCGCCGATATGAGCGGTTTCGCCATGTACATTCCTGAACCAGAGATTGCCACGTGCATCCTTGCTGATCTCTGTTACCAGAGGAAGTCCGTTGATTTTTGAGTTTTTGCCTGTATGATAGAGGTGGACACCGTCGGGCTCACCGGCATAGACCTTATCGCCATCGACCAACAGGGCGGTCGTGGCATTAGAAGTCAGTCGGCTGACCCTGCCATCCGCAGCGATCCTGTAAATACCGCTGGAGGTGGCTGCCATCAGTCCATCGCGCCCCCGGCACAGCGTCCAACAGATATTATCGATCTCAGCAACAGGTTTATATTGCCAATCTTCAACCACAAAAAGCCCATTGGTGTCGCCGACATATATCTTTCCGTTAAAGGCTGAAATGGTCAGAGCCCTACCCGTCATGCCGTCCTTCGGCAGGAAATAACTATAGACCGACGGGAGTTCAATAGCGAAGATGCCATTCGCCGTAGCCCCCCATAACACACCGTGACCGTCATAAGCCACATACGACACATGATTGGAGCAGAGCCCGTTGGCTTCGTTGATGGTATAGAGTTTACGCCCTTTGCCATCGCACACAATCAGTCCGCTGCCTTTTTTCACTTTTACTTGAAGATCATCGTCTAGGATCACTGTCTGAGTGGTATCTCTCAGAAAGGCATCCTCAGCTGATGTCTTCAGAGCCTCCTGTGATATAATGCCAGACTCAACACCGGTAAGGAGTTTGGCATTGAGATGTTTCTTGAACTTCACGGTGGGGATTGCGGCTTTCTCTATCTCATAGATATTATTATCGCTAACCACAAACTGTACCGACGCTTCCTCTTCGAAGATCTCGATCACCTCGCCTTTGAATGTGTCTTTCCCGCTGATCTGCTGCATGTACAGTTCACCGTTGGGGCGTTTCTGCAGCCGTGCGATGAAGTTGAAACCACCCACCCAGATGGTGTTCTTCTTGTCGCGATAGACCACCGTGACCCGTCTAAGTTCGGGCGCATGGATCATACGCCACTGAGCACGGTCGTAGTAGAGTAGTCCTTCAAAGTTTGCCACGAACACCGTACCGTCCTCACCTATTTCTATATCGTAATTACGGTTGTGTCCGCCATACTCCGCCGCTGTGTAGTTCCGGATCAGGGGCAGGCCTTGTGAAGCAACGGGTAAAGGTATAAAGGTAAAAAGGTAAAAAGGTAAAAAGGTAAAAAGGTAAAAGGGTAAAACGATTTTTACCCAACTTTTAATCCTATATCTCTTGTATAGCCTCATTTTTACCTTTTTACTCTTTTACCTTTCTATATGGAATTCCTTTCCCTAAGTAATAGTTCCACTCTTCCTGGGTGAAGTTACGCTTCACATTCTGACGGAGACGCTGGGCAATCTTCGGCAGTGAGATCAGGCATCGGGTGACAGTGCCGTTATGCTCCCCCACCATGATATAGTCCTTGTTGTTGATGAAAGTGAAGTCGTTCAGCCAATGGGCTGACTGATACAATGTCACAGCGTTCTTCTGGCTGTTGTTTTCGATGGACCAGAACAACAGTTTACCATCGTAGCTGGAAGAATAGAGCCGTTTACCATTAAACAATAGTTGGGTTACGCGCGAGAGATGTTCTACCAACTTATGGTTTTTCCCGCTGCCGTCGATCAGCCAGATGGTACCGTCGGCCATACCGTAAGCCGTCAGATGCTCTTCCCGGTTATTTGCATACGCTGTGACCTTGCCTCTCACCGGCACCTGCTCGTTGGTCATCTTGTCCAGACTGTTGACGAGGTGCATATGTCCGCGATTGTCGAAAAGCAAGGGCTTGTTATCACGTCTGCCAGTACAGGTGACCTGGAAGTCAAGGCGGCGCGTGGTCATAATCTTCTCGGTGGGGATATCGAACAGGGCGATGCTATTCTCGCCGACGACCAACAGCGATTTGCCGTCGTTCAGCGTTTGCAGGCAGAAGGGCTTATTGACATTTTCAACAACTATGATACGCGTCTGCTGGCCGTCGGTAATGACCAGTTGACCGGTATAACTGATGGCATAGACCTTCCCGTCGGGGGCTGCATACAGATCGTTGAACCAATACGCCTTATCGCTCATCAGCCGACTGGTCTGCATCTGTTCCCCCTTGATCTGATGACTGAAGATCTCACCAAAGGTGCTCACCGTCAGCAAACGATGATCACGAGGGGAGATTGCCAGGCGTGAAATGCTACCGTTGTGGATGTTCCAACTGATGCGCCCCCCAGCTGACTGCGTCATGGCCTGAAACACGGTAGGTGAATAAAGGTTGCCGCCATAGTCGTGGGTATAGAGGTAAGAGGCATACGCCAACATATTACCTAACTCTGTGTTACCGGTCTGATAGATGGAGTATGACTGTGATCCAAGTGTTCGGCCCAATGAGATATAGTTCAGCGTGTCGGCCACCAGTTTGGGCCACCTGATAGGAGTGCATCGCCTCTTTCGCTGAGGTTTCTGCCGCTGCCTGTGACCGCAGCGCATGCTGTCGCTCAGCCTCGGCAATCTCCGACTGCCGGATCGCTTCCTGACTGCGCTCCTCAGAGAGTGCCTGCTGACCGTGGGCGATATCCTCCATCTGCTCGCTCACACTACGGTCTAATTCCGAGGTCTCTCCTTGCTTTTGGAGTACGACAACCTTCGCCTCCAACTCATGGATGCGCGCTTTGTCGTTTTGGCGTGAATGCATATACAACACGCCCAATGCCAGCAACAAGGCTCCCAGACATCCTATGATGATATTCTTTTTCACTTCCTTTTCAGTACCAGCATCGTGATATCATCGCTCTGCTCTCCATCGCCTATGAACTCTGCCAGGTGGGCCTTGACGGTCTCGACCACTTCCTGACTACGTTTGCCAACCAGGCTGCTCAGGGTATCACTGAAGCGCTTCGTACCGAACACCTCTCTTGGCGGTCTCATCGCCTCTGTCACCCCGTCGGTATACATCACCAACGTGTCGCCGTGGTCCAACTGCAGGGTGTTTTCTTTGAACTTGATACCTTTTAAAGCACCGACAATCAGATTATCAGACACCGGCAATGCTTCGGTCGAGCCGTTGGCATGCAACAGGTAGGGCGGGTTATGGCCACAGTTACAATACGTGAGGAGACCTGTCCTGATGTCGTAGATGGCATAGAACACAGTCACAAACATATATTCCACAGAGGATGACGCCAACAACCGATTGACATTCGTCATACACTCACCGACATGCTCATATTGCATCCCAACCGAGCGTATGAAGGTGCGACTCACGGCCATAAACAGGGCTGCGGGGATACCCTTGCCGCAGACATCGCCAATGACCAGCGCAATGTGGTCATCGTCGATGCGGAAGAAGTCGTAGAAATCGCCACCGATGTCCTTTGCCGCCTCCATCGAGGCATAGATGTCCAGCAGATCGCTGTCCTCAGGGAATGGCGGGAAGACGCTCGGCAGGATAAACTGCTGGATCTGGTTGGCAGCAGCCAGGTCTTTCTCCAGTCCCTCCAACTTCTTCTGTGCCTTCTGCGATGCATGTACGAAGTCAATCTGCTTGATGGCCTTCTCGATGGTACGGGCCAGGTCATCCATGTCGATCGGTTTCGTGGCGAAATCGAAGGCACCGCCGTTCATGGCCAGACGGATGTTCTCCAAGTCACCGTAGGCACTCACCATGATGACGCGCAGGGCGGGGTTCTGCATCTCGTTGACTTTGGCCAACATCTCCAGACCGTCCATCACAGGCATGTTGATGTCGCAGAGGATAATCTCGATGTCAGGATGCTCCTGCAATACTTTGAGACCCTCCACACCGTTATGGGCAAAGAAGAACTCATATTCGCCACTACGAATCTTCCTTCTGAAGAATTGCTTCATCAGAAATTCGATCTGTTCCTCGTCATCGACACTTAATAACTTGACTGTGGCCATTATGCTACGAATTGATTGATTACTGACCGACGCCCTTCAGACGGGTGATCTTTTCCTTCTTCTGGTTACTCTGCCACTTCACATGAGCATCCTCAATCTGCTTGAGTTTGTCGTTGTAAATCGCATCGCGCTGCTCATACCAGGTTTTTGTCTGCTTGTCACGAGCCGCCTTGAGTTTCTTCACATCCTCATCGCTCTCACCAGCAGAGAGTTCGGCAAGCTTCGCGTCATACTTGGCAGAAACAGCTTCCATCTGAGCCTTGTTCTCATCATAGGCCCCTTTCACACCGTTCTTCAGTACGTCGTAGCGGTTGTCGTCCACCTCGGGCATGGTCACATTGATATAATGTACGTCCTGCATATCAGACTTGCCCTCTTCGGTAGAGACATCCACCTGCATCGTCTTGAACTCCTGCTTGAACTCGGGATGATCCTTGAAAATGGCCTGAGCCAGTGCGGGGATATCACCGTCGTAATTTGGGTACACCTGGAAGCTGTAATCATCTTCCTGTCCTATCTGTGAACACTCTTCCAGCTTCTGGGGCTCACCCTCTATCATGGCCTCTATCGACAACAGCGATACGGGCTCTGCCTTCACGCACAGATTCATCAGGCGATAGGCAAACTGGGCATTCAGCGTACTCAGCGCATCGCCCAGCATATCAAACTCTTTAATGATTTCTCTTTTCATATCTTACCTTTTTACTTTTTTACCTTTTACTCCTTCGGCGCGTCCTCCGTCTTCAGTTTGGTACTCAACTTGCCGCCGCCACCGCCGGAGCCGGCGCCCATGCCGTCCTTGATGTTAGGCGACTTGAAGGCACTCTTGGCCTCGATGCTGTCACCAACCACCTTAGGAGCCTTGAGCTCGTCCTTCACCTCGGTCTTACCGTTGATAGTGGTTTCGCCATAGACCTGAGTCTTGTCACCACCCACAGCGGCATTGCCGCCGTCGAGCTGAACCGCAGCCTTGCCATCGCCTTGCTGCATCTCCAGTGTCTTGTCGGCAAAGGAGCCGATCTCTTCCGACATCGTCTGAACCTTCTTGCTCTTGATGTCCTTCGACTTCGAGCCCACGTACATCTTCTCTGAGACGAGCGTCATCGTGCTGCCTGCTGCAAGCTTATCGTCGGTGAGTTTCTCCTTATCGACATCCATCGACTTCACACTGACAGCCTTGGCGTTGAGGTTGATGCTGCCCGTGGCCTTGCCTTCGGCATCGGCCGCGATGACCGTCGTCTTCTCCGTGCGGATACCCAGTTTGCTATCCTTGGTCAGCGCCTTGGTCGTCAGCTTGCCGTCTTTCACCTCATAATCGAGGCTCTCAACGGTGACACCCTTCGAGCGGATGATCACATCGCCTTCTCCAAGATATTCACCCTTGGTCAGCTTGCCCTTCTCGTCGCGCTCGATGCCCTTGGGATTGGCGGTGGTTACCTCAACGGTCTTGGCACTCATGGTGATCTTACCCTCCTTGGTAAGTTCTTTCTCCCAGAGCTGTCCCTTGTCGTTCATCGTATAGTCGATGGCCTCCAAGTTGATATCCTTTGAGTGGATCTTCACATGACCCTCCACTGGCCATTCCTTACCTTTATCCTTCGGATTCACCGTGTTGAGCAAGATATCCTGCGCGCTGACGGCGAAGGAGCCGTCCTTGATGAGGGCACCCGTATCGTCGTGCATGCTCATTCCCATATACGGGGTCCTGACGCTGATGCCGACACCAGAGTTCGAATGCAGGTTGCCGTCGCCATCGACTGTATCGACATTGATACTCTCGGCGACTATCGACATCTCGGCACCTGTGCTATTCTTCTTGAAGTCGTCGCCGGTCTTGATGGCGCCTTTCTCCTTCTCCAGCGCCTTCTTACGGCGGTTCACCTCTGCCAGCTCAGACACCAAGTCGATGAAGGTCTGGGTGAAGCGATAGACCGACGGCAACAGGGCTTCCATCTGCTCATGAACTTCGCTGATGTCGGTGAGGTTGGTGAAGGTGCTGTGATCTTTCGTGTTGTTCAGCTTTTCCTCTTTCTCTGCCAGCTTGATCATGTCCTTCAGGACACCGTCCACCGCCTTCTTCTGGGCTGCCACGCTCTGCTTCAGTTCCTTGCTCTGAGACTCCAAGTCTTTGATGGTGGCTTCAATCTGCTTCTTGCGCCGCTCGGCAGAGACGGCCGCCTCGATATTGAACCGCTTGTCGGCATGCAGGCTGATACCGCCACGACCGGCATGCAAAGGCACCTGAGAGAACTCGTCCTTGGCATCGCTGCTGTGAAGCACGATGTCGCAAGCCTGCGACACGATCTCCGACATGCCGCAGACCACGTTCTCGCGCCCGTCGATACCCGGATTCACCGCTTTCTGGTGGATGATGGGCGCACGGCTCACAATACGACCGGTATCACCGACACCCTCTAAAGCCACATCACTGCCTTTGATGATGACGGTTCCCGTCTCACCACCGTTCAGGGCACCACTCTTATCCACGTTGCCTATCACAATCTCCGGGGCAGAGATTACGATACGCTCATCGTTACGATAATAAGCACCTCGGTCCAGACGGTTGAAGATATCCGTCTTGATCTGCTGCACCTCTGCCTTCTGCTGGTGCATCTCCTCAACGCCCTTATCCACGCACTGCTGGAATTTCTCCAGCATTTTCGTCCATTCTTCAAATATGTATGCCATAGTCCTATTACCTAATTTAAATGCTATTTAACGCTTTCTTAATCTGTTTCATAAAGGCTTCGATGGCCTTACCTCCATCATCTTTACCTGCTTCGGCTGCCGTGAATGTCTCAATGGGTTTGAGCGACTCAATCTTTATAACATCAAAGTCTCCGGTATCTGTTGGTGAAATCCTATATGTGTTTTTGTTTGCACCGAAAAGGATACCACCAGGATTACCGTCAGCCCAGGCATTCATCTCGTCATACGACTTCTTTAAATTAATGGCGTCCTTCGCTTCGGTAAACTGCTTTAAGAAGGCATCCTTGATCGTTTGACCAAGGAGCTTGGAATCAGTTTTAATAGCAGGCATTGCCTGGAGGCTATCAACATACGCTTTCCACGTATCAGCATGCAAAATCTCTCCCTCATTACTAGTCCTCAAATTTGTAATTTTAGGCTCTGCAGGGGGCTGCGCTTGTCCCTGAGGTGTAGCCCGATTCTTATCCAGCTTCAGTTCCTTCAACAAGTTCATGCAGAATGTTCTACGAGCACCTATCTTGGTATCATTACGCATTCCGCGTACCATTTCTTTCAAATCCTTTAGATTATCAGGTATTGAGTAGTACGGCAACTCTTTGCATTTATCCTTGCTGATGGCAGTGAACATCTTCTTCTTGGAATCATCTGGCAATGAAGTCCATCTGAAGAAGCCGAACTCTTTATCTACATCATCCTGAGTCATCTCAAAACCAAGGAGTTTGACAATAGCCTCTCTTAGATTCTTGGCAGCTGAAAGGACGCCGTCCCTCAGATTTTTTCTGGCATCAATAATGTCTGCATCTGTCAAGGCATTTTTTATTTTTTTGTGTACAGCATAACGTTGACGGCAGTCGTTTGAGACAATATTATTACCCGTAATCGCAACGTTTTCCTTGAAGTCCAAATCTGCTTCTACAATCTCCTTCTTTATGTCTGAATCCCAGAACTTATCTTTCAAATCTCTAAATTCCAGGCAACACGGTTTATCGTCACTAGCAGTAAACCGCAGTTCATCAATAGCTGTCGCAAAAATCTGTTTCTTACTATAGCAGTCATTGAAGAGTTTCATCCACTCAGTAGCCATCTTCTCGGCTATTGGACCGGTCAGCTTAAACAACGCTACGACACCATCACCCAAATTAGCGGCCCCTTCAGATACACTCTTCTTTGCAGCTGCATCTAACAGCTTTTTCTTCTTATCCTCATTGTAAGCATCTTTGGGATATTCGCATGCGTTCTTGCCAGACTCCAGTTTCAGATAGCGGTTCGACTTGACGGTCAGTCCGCCCTCTACCGGTCGCATCACAACCTCTACCACCGATCTGATGATAGACAAGTCGAGCAGCTTAACCTTATTAGCCAAACTACTGGCAATGGCGGCGACGGCTGTCAGTCCTAACGAGTTAGCCGAATAGTCGCTGCCGAATTTCTTGTCATAGCCCAGTTTCCAACCGATGTTCGTACCCGATTCAAGCTTCAGGTTATTACCTGCCTCAATCGTGACGTTCTTACCTGAGATCTTTACATCACCGTTGGGGGCGGAAATCTTAATACCTGTGAAAGCATCAATCTTCACATCACCCCAAGGCGAGCTGATACTGATGTTACGCTTATCAGTTGAGCCGGAAATCTTATAGATGCCATAATTGTCGCCCAACGAGAAGCCACCCTCAAAGAATTTGTTCTTTTTCCAGACATCGTCACTCTTGAGCAATTTGCCAAGTCCGGGGAACTTATCCATAGGAATGAAACCGAATAGGGTACCCGTAATGGGCGAGAAGGCCTGCGTGACGAATTTTGCCATTCCACCAGAGCCGTCGGTCAGTGACATGCTGTGACCTCCAGGCGTATTTAAATCCACTGTCGCCTTCGTCTGCTTAGCAGCTATCACATAGGGACGCTCTATATTACCATCGATGAAGCCCACCACCACTTCGTCACCTTTATTGTGTTTACAGGTCGTCATCTCTCCATCAGGCACCCAGGGTGTTGCGTCATCCGCATTACCCTGCCAGGGGAATACCAGTCTCACACGGTTCTTAGACGCGGGGTCGCCGGTATCTTTAATCGTCGCCACCTGCGGACCGGAATACCTGACGTGACCAGACGGGAGCACTGGAGGATAGAAGTCATATACCGTCGTACCGTTACTAGCAGATTCATGTGCCCCGCTGGCCTTTACCACGAACGTCAATTTGTTGTCAACATACTTAGCAGAGATATTAATGACAATAAACCGCTCTTTGTGATCACCGGTGCCTATCTCGATGATATTACCCAGTTTAAAGCCTGGCCAAGTAGTATCATAGTCTATAATGGCCATGTTATTACCGGCTTCCCGCTCAAGTTCGAGGACCTTGGCATATCGTTCAGCGCCGTAGATGTCATCCTTGCTGGCATAGATGGAAGTAATTTCGGTAAACTCGTTAAAGCCATCCTTATTCTCTTTTTTGTCATCATAAGTGGTAAAAGAATATGTGCCATACTTCTCACCGGTGCATTTGTCTTTAGGGAAATACTTCTCGTCAGAACCGCTATTCTTTGATTTGGTAGTAACCCCCGCCTGAATCAGGCTGACGGCATCGTCAACCAGGGTGCCGATAATCCAGGATTGGAGATTCTTGTCAGTATTTAAGAAGGAGCCAATCTTTTTCATGGCATACTTGTCGCCCTTGCCCCTCCAATAACCCAGCTCACCGGTCACATAGTTAGGTGACTTCTGCACTGGCGTATCATAGAAAGCCTTGTCGAAAGCCGCCTCCATCTCATAGTTGCCTTTGCCAGCGCTACCCAACAGGTCATCGTTCATATCAATATTTGAATAAGAGAGCTTATAATATTTACCGATTTTCTTGACCTCTTTTTCATCACTGCTGTAGCCTAACCGCAACTGGCCATCCTCATAATACATGAATTCGCCCCAGCGGTTGGTGGTGCGGGCCAGCAGTTCCTCCGTTGCTTTTCTGTAATTCTTGTACACCAACTGACGCACGGTCTTGATTCTGTCTTCCGCCTTGAACTCCTTGACCTCCTTGCCCACCTCAAATTTGTTGATGCCCTCACCTCTGTTGAAAGGCTTGAAGTATTTAGGCAGTTCTTGTTCCAAGATGTCACCTACAAGCTTCTTGCCGACAAATGAGCGGCAGGCCTGTTTCAGTGTCAGCAAATTGTCGAGACTATAAATTTTAAGCCTCATCGTCATAGTCTCTGGTTTGTATTCAGGAATCACCTCATGCACATAGAAGTCTTTTCCTATCACATCATTATCGCCTTGGAGCGTAACCTGACAATGCCTGAACATATCTCCTAAATCGCTTCTGTCGATAGGCACCCAGCCCTTTCCTTCTTCCTTGTTAATACTGATATCAGCCACAATCGATGTCGGCTGATAAATCTGCTTGTTCATGCTTAATCCTACAAGAGCGTAAAGATAATCACCAGACTGTGCGGGGGTTGTTCCCGTCACCAGGGTCATAGTATCCGTGTCAGATCCCTCTGCGGACTTGAGAAAACCATGAATTGTTAATTTAACTACTGCCATATACTTATTTATTTTTATTCATCTTCATTCTGTCCCAACTTCATCTGACAAGCCACCACGTCATTATGAGCGGCAAATTTATCGAGTTGTTCTTGTCGGATCATGTTGTATTCTTGATCCCATTCACTGCCATCGGTCCCGTTTCCATCCATATGACCAGCCTTGCGCTCGTCATCTATAAAACTGAAGAAATTGGCAAGACCTGCAATCTTGAAGGTTTCGCAAATCTCATTGGCGCAATTCACGAATACGATCTCCGGCTCATTGCCTATTTCCTGCATAGCAAAGAGAATAGTCCGGATACCGCTACTGGAAAGGAACACCAAGTCGGTAGCGTCATACACTATCCTATTGATGTCCTGTCCCCGATATTCGCTGAGCATTTCCCGCAAAGTTGTGGAATTGGCCATTGACAGTTCAAACCCCAGATAAACCTGTAGTATTGAACCTTCTTTCTTTATGACAAATTCGTTTTCTTCCATGTGTTACTAGTAACATTTAAGTTTTTCTTATTTACACTTGATGTCCTTATACTTCCATTCGCTAGATGGCTCAATGAGGTCGAACTCCGTCGCATTGTCTGGCAATGGCGGAAAAAGCAGGACGAAGCGTAACTTCTGACCTGGCCAGGGCGTTTTCGTAGCGTTAGGTGCCATGGTGATGTTCTCAACACCGACCAGGCTTAACTTGCCGCCCTTGTCACCTTTGATATAGGTGGTACCCTTGATGGATGCTCCCGCATTGACGTAAGTGCCTTCAAACTCCATTTCAAGACGTGTCTCCGTATCAGAACATGCCACGCGCACAATCTTGGTGGTCGTGCTTTTCTTATTCACATAGACGGGGTTCTCGCGTACATATCTATAGTTGGAATAGTCAGGCAGAATCGTCTTGTCATTATTCAAGATGCTGGGACCGTCTTCCGTGCGGCCTGCCTTCACGTAGAGACCGTTGATCTTTCGGGTGATCTGCATTTGGTCGGTATAACCATATTTGCAGTTCAACTTGGCAGCCTCCTCATATTTCTCGAGAGCATCCTCCCAATATTCTCCTCCTTCATAGTCCTTGGCACTTTCCATCGCGTCCTTGAAACTCTGTTCATACTGTGCCTTCTCCTTGGCTTGGATCTCCATCGCTTTCTTACGCTCGGCGGATTCGATACTGTGGTTGATGGCGCCAAACACGCCGCTAATGGCTGACGATGTGTTCCAATTGGTCCACTGCGCCTTTGCTGGCAGCACTACCGCCAGGCCCAAGGCTAAAAGAAAAATATTCTTTTTCATATTATTTACACTATTTTGGTTGCAAATATACATATTATTTCTTAAAATGCAATGCAATTCCCGTTTTTTTTTGTATATTTGCAGCCAAAATAGTCAACCTATTCATAAAGACCAGAGATATGAAGCGTTTCATCCTGTGCATAGCAATCATGATCTATCAACTCTTCACGTGTATAGAAGGGCAGGCAGCAGACAAGCAGGCAAAGGACACGACTGCCGCCCGACTCTCCATTGAGTTCCGACGACTGTATATCGACGGCGACGAGGCAAAGCTCTATGCGAAGGCACAGGAACTGTTCGACTATATCAAGACACAGCCGAAGTTCGATCATCACCTGTATTATTCGACCCTCATCGACGTGGTGTCGTTCGACATGAACAACGGCCACTACTACCGTGCCATGCAGAAGGCCCGCAAACTGGTGGCTGAGATGAAGGAGAAGCAACACACGGAGGAATACTATAATGCCAGTTACCTGATGGCGATCATCTACTGGTATCGCAATAATATCCCCATCGCCTCGAAATATTTCGACCAGGCCATCAAGGAGGTGCCGAAGGAGAACAAGATCGACCTGGCATCCATCTATACCGACTATGCCAACATGATGACCGACCAGGATCCCCAAAAGGCGATGGACCTGGTGAACCATGCACTGGAACAGAGCGGCAGCAACAGTTACCGACTGACCTATGCCCTCACGATGAAAGGCGTGATCGCCTTCGCCCAGCGCGACGGTGCCACCGTGCTCGACTGCTACCGCCGCTACCTCGAGCTGAAGGAGCAGAACACGCCCGACAAGATCTGCGACATGTATGAGAAGCATCTGGCA
>ONNY01000049.1 GCA_900319305.1 uncultured Prevotella sp. | reverse complement strand
CGCTTCTTGTACTACTTCTGTCTATGTAAATCTTTCAAAGAACTCTTTCTTTTAAGCAAATCGCCAATTTTTAGGCGAAAGCGAGTGCAAAGGTACAACTTTTCCAGGAACTACCAAAACTTTTCGGGAAAAATTTTCGATTTAGCCTTAAAGTTTTCGGGATAATTTACAAACCACCCCTATACCTTATTTATATTAATGTAGAATTTACTCGAAAATCTCTTCGATACCATTCACATCATCATCATCTGTGGTCCCATCGGAAAGCGGACAAGGATTAAAGCCAGCAGGAATATCGAAGACAGCGTCTTCAGTATATCCCAGACGGTTGTCAGCATACACTTTCTGCATATAAAGGGCAAAAATAGGAAGTGCCATCGACGCACCTTGTCCCATCGCCATAGAGTCGAAATGAATATCACGATCGTCACCGCCTACCCAGCATGCATTAACCAGATTAGGCGTAAGTCCCATAAACCAGGCATCACTATTATTATTGGTGGTACCCGTCTTACCAGCAAGTTGTGCTTTCAGATTGTACCTGAAACGCAGACGACCTGCCGTACCACCATCAACAACGCTCTGCAACATATAGAGCATCTTATGGGCGCTTTCCTCACTGATCACTTCATTCATTCGTGGTTGGAACTGGGCAACTACATTTCCTTCATTATCTTCAATTCTTGTCACAAACATCAAAGCAGCACGAATACCATGGTTCACAAAAGCCGTATAGGCACTTGCCATCTCACCGACACTGATATCACAAGGGCCAAGACACAGGGACATAGAAGGATGTATCTCCGGATTACGTATACCATACTCATGCAGCAGATCAACAAACGCCTGCGGACTGAGTTTACTCATCAGATAAGCAGAGATCCAGTTGTTAGACTGTTGCAGACCCCATTTCAGAGTCACCATCTCACCATAACGGGCCTTACCAGAATTTCTTGGTGTCCAAGGTTGACCAGCCACAATATAGGTCTGTTGTACGTTAGGCGCCAAGTCACAGGGCGAAAAACCATTCTCCATAGCAAGGGAATAGAGATACGGTTTGATGGTAGAACCGACCTGACGACGACCTTCCATTACCATATCGTATGCAAAGTGCTCATAATTCAGACCACCCACATAGGCCTTCACGTGACCATTCTGGGGACAGACACTAACAAAACCTGAACGAAGGAAAGATTTGTAATATTTTATCGAATCAAGCGGCGTCATCGTCGTATCCACCGAACCATGATAGGTAAACACCGACATACGAATAGGCGTACGGAAAGAACGCTGTATTTCTTCTTCCGAAGCACCACTCTCACGAAGTGCCCGATAACGATCACTCTGATGCATGTTCCGATTCAGAATACTTTGCACCTGCTCTGCTGAAAGGTGAGCAGTAAAGGGAGCATTCTTCTTTTTCTTGTTCTCTGCGGTGAAGGCGGGCTGTAGATACTTTGCGACATGCTGATAGACAGCATCTTCAGCATAAGCTTGCATACGAGAGTCGATAGTGGTATAGACCTTCAGACCATCGGTATAGATGTTATATGCATCTCCATTACGCTTCTTGTTTTTGTTGCACCAACCGTACAAAGGATCTGATTCCCAATTAATTGAATCTACATAATACTTCACCATATTCCAAGAAGGATAAAGGGCACGCTCAGGTTTCTTTGCGGTCATATAACGGCGTAAAAATTCTCGTAAATAGACTGCCATACCCTCCTTGTGATCAGTAGTATGAAACTTCAGTTGGATAGGCTGAGCAGAATATTTCTTATAATCAGCTTCGCTTAGATAACCTTCCTTGACCATCTGCTGTAGAACAACATTACGACGCTCACGACTACGTTCCGGATTACGTACAGGATTGAAATATGAGGGGTTCTTACAGAGTCCGACAAGCGTGGCAGCCTCCGTTACCGTAAGATCTTTCGGTTCCTTGCTAAAATAGACATCTGAGGCAGTTTTAATACCAACCGCATTATGTAAGAAGTCAAAATAATTCAAGTACATCGTGATAATCTCATCCTTCGTATAATTACGCTCAAGCTGGACGGCAATCACCCACTCAATCGGTTTCTGCAACACACGTTCCAAGGTGGTGCTGGCATGTTCCGAATAGAGTTGTTTTGCCAACTGTTGTGTAATCGTAGAGCCACCACCAGCACTCTTCTGCCCGAGCAGGCCACGTTTGATGATGGCACGTCCCAGTGCAATAAAATCGATACCGGAATGATCATAGAAACGGGCATCCTCTGTAGCAATCAGTGCCTGTACCAATGATGGAGGCAGATTTGAGTAATCCACCATCACGCGATTCTCACGGTTATAGTTCCATGTACCTATGATTTTACCATCAGCAGAATAGATCTGTGTGGCGAATCGGCTAATTGGGTTCTGGAGGTCTTCGATGGGTGGCATATAACCGATCCACCCCTTATCGATGGCATAGAATGCACCAGCAACACCGATGACAGTAACAAACAACAAAGTCCACAAGAAATATACAAATAGCTTTCTCATACGCTCGATTTTCTTTATTTTTTTAAGTATCTTGGTGCAAAATTACAATTTTCTCCCAAAATATCGCATGGAAATCAGAAATAATGTGTAATTTTGTGCCAACAAAATAAAAGATTGGATGGAAAAGCATAATTTTGTGACTATTGCCGACCTCACAAAAGAGAAAATTCTCTATATGATTGAGATGGCAGAAGAGTTCGAGAAGCACCCTAACCGGGAGCTCCTAAAAGGTAAAGTAGTGGCAACGCTCTTTTTCGAGCCATCGACCCGTACACGACTGAGTTTCGAGACTGCCGCCAATCGTCTTGGTGCACGTGTGATTGGTTTTGCCGATCCGAAGATTACCAGCGGGACGAAGGGCGAGACGCTGAAGGACACCATTCTGATGGTATCCAACTACGCCGATGTCATCGTGATGCGCCACTATATCGAAGGGGCTGCCCAATATGCCTCAGAAGTAGCTCCTATCCCCATCGTAAATGCAGGCGACGGTGCGCATCAGCATCCCTCACAGTGTATGCTTGACCTTTACTCTATTTATAAAACACAAGGTACGCTCGAGAACCTTAATATATATATGGTGGGCGACCTAAAGTACGGACGTACCGTTCACTCCCTGCTGATGGCTATGCGCCATTTCAACCCGACATTCCATTTTGTGGCTCCCAAAGAACTGGCGATGCCCAACGAGTATAAGTTATATTGCAAGGAACACGGCATCAAGTATCAGGAACATACCGCCTTCAACGACAAGATCATTGCCGATGCAGACATCCTCTATATGACTCGTGTGCAGAAGGAGCGTTTCTCAGACTTGATGGAGTATGAGCGTGTAAAGAACGTCTATGTACTGAACAACGAACTGCTGAAGAGCGCCAAGCCCAACATGAAGATCCTGCATCCCCTGCCCCGTGTGAATGAGATCGCCTACGAGGTGGACGACAATCCTCATGCCTACTATATCCAGCAAGCTGGCAACGGACTGTTTGCCCGTGAGGCCATCTTCTGCGATGTGCTGGGTATCAGTCTTGACGAAGTTAAGAACGATAAAACCATTATCCTATGAACAAGAAAGAACGCTTGGTTGCCGCCATCGAACACGGCACTGTGATAGACCATATACCTGCCAACAAGACGTATCAGGTAGCCAGTCTGCTGGGACTTTTCGATTTGAAGACACCTGTCACCATCGGTTTCAACTACCCTTCCCAGAAAGTGGGCAGCAAGGGAATCATCAAGGTGAGCGACAAGTTCTTTACCGACGACGAAATCTCACGCCTCTCCGTAGTGGCCCCGAATGTGATTCTGAGTATCATCCGCGATTATGAGGTAGTAGAAAAGAAGGCTGTCGTGACACCCGATGAGATCAAGGGCATCGTGAAGTGCAACAATCCCAAGTGTATCACCAACAACGAGCCGATGAAGACCCATTTCCATGTTGAGAACGGTGTACTTACATGTCACTATTGTGAGAAAGAACAGGATATCAATAAAGTAGAATTAGTATAAACCCAATAAACAAAACAATGAACAGAGACAACACAATCTTTGAGTTGATTGAGAAAGAGCATCAGCGTCAATTGAAAGGCATTGAGCTGATTGCAAGTGAGAACTTCGTAAGCGACCAGGTGATGGAAGCCATGGGATCTTACCTGACTAACAAGTATGCCGAGGGCTATCCTGGACACCGTTATTATGGTGGTTGCCAGGTGGTTGACGAGGTTGAGCAGCTGGCTATCGACCGTGTATGTGAACTTTTCGGTGCAGAGTATGCTAACGTGCAGCCCCACTCTGGTGCACAGGCTAACGCAGCCGTACTGTTGGCAGTGCTGAAGCCCGGTGACACCTTCATGGGTCTGAATCTGGATCACGGTGGTCACCTGTCACACGGATCACACGTGAACACCTCCGGTCTGATCTATAACCCCATCGGTTATAACCTGAACAAGGAGACTGGTCGTGTGGACTATGATGAGATGGAGCAGTTGGCACTGGAGCACAAGCCGAAGCTGATTATCGGCGGTGGTTCTGCCTACAGCCGTGAGTGGGACTACAAGCGTATGCGCGAGATCGCCGACAAGGTAGGTGCCTTGCTGATGATCGATATGGCACACCCTGCAGGTCTGATCGCAGCCGGACTGCTGGAGAACCCCGTGAAGTATGCCCACATCGTGACCTCTACGACCCACAAGACCCTGCGCGGTCCTCGTGGCGGTATCATCCTGATGGGTAAGGACTTCGAGAATCCTTGGGGTCTGAAGACTCCGAAGGGCGTTGTAAAGATGATGAGTCAGTTACTGAACTCTGCCGTCTTCCCCGGACAGCAGGGTGGTCCTCTGGAGCACGTGATTGCAGCCAAGGCCGTTGCTTTCGGTGAGGCTCTGCAGCCAGAGTTTAAGGAGTGGGCCAAGCAGGTACAGAAGAACGCCAAGGTACTGGCAGAGGAACTCGTTAAGCGTGGCTTCGGCATCGTGAGCGGTGGTACTGATAATCACTCTATGCTCGTTGACCTGCGTTCTAAGTATCCCGATCTTACTGGTAAGGTTGCTGAGAACGCCCTTGTTGCTGCTGACATCACGGTGAACAAGAACATGGTTCCGTTCGATAGCCGCAGTGCCTTCCAGACATCAGGTATCCGTCTCGGTACGCCTGCCATCACAACACGTGGTGCCAAGGAGGATCTGATGATTCAGATTGCCGCCTGGATCGAGGAAGTGCTGAATGATCCCGAGAACGAGCAGGTGATTGCTTCTGTTCGTGCTCGCGTGAACGAGAAGATGAAGGACTATCCGCTCTTCGCTTATTAATGAAAATTTAGCCCTCGCCAAACGGCGGGGGCTAATTCTTTATTTAAGCATCATATTGAAATGATTGATCGTCTGTCGGAACAAGTGGTTCCTGGTGTTACCTCCGAAAATACTATGATTTCTATTCGTATAAACTAACTGACGGAAATCCTTATCTGCTTGTACCAACGCCTCCACATACTCTGCCGAATTCTGATAATGCACATTGTCATCAGCCAATCCATGACAGATAAGCAATGCACCATGTAACTGCGAAGCTCGTGCTATCGGGTTCACATCGTCATAGCCCTGTTGGTTCTCCTGAGGCGTACGCATATAACGCTCCGTATAGACGGTATCATAAAACCGCCAGTTCGTAGGCGGTGCGATGGCCACACCAGCACGGAACACCGGGCGCCCCTCTGACATCGACATCAGCGTGTTCCATCCGCCATAACTCCAACCCCAGATGCCGATCCTATCTTTATCCACATAACTCTGCTGTCCAAGCCATAACGCCGTCTCCACTTGATCACGCGCCTCCAGTTCACCCAATCGCAGATAGGTACATTTCTCGAAATCAGCACCACGTCCGCCCGTACCGCGATTATCTACACAGACACAGATGTAACCCTCCTGACAGAGATACTGTTCGAGGATGGCACCATTGCCATTCATACCGATTCCCCACTGGTTCAGCACCTGCTGACTGCCAGGACCACCATACTGATACATGATCACCGGATATTTTTTAGAAGCATCAAAATCGGCAGGCTTCACCATCCATCCGTTCAACTCCACACCCTCTGACGTTGTGAAAGAGAAAAACGCCTTCGTTCCGAGCTCATAGCCAGCCAGTTTCTGCAGAAGTTGTTGGTTGTCGATCAACGTCACCAACGTCTTACCGTTATTCCGGCAGAGCGTATATTGCACAGGATGATCGATGTCGCTCCAATTGTTTATGAAGTATTTGAGGTTCTGACTAAAGATTGCCTTGTTCACACCAGCCTTGGGTGTCAGCACCTCCGTCTTTCCATTGGCATGAGCCACCATCACCTGTTGTTCCATCGGTCCACTGGGATTGGCGGCAAAAAAAATATCCCCAGTCTTTTCGTCATAACCATAGACCGTTTTCACCTCATACTTCTCTGTAACGATCTGACGCTGCAACTGACCGTTCAGGTTATAGAGATACAGATGGTTAAAGCCATCGCGCTCACTAGGCAACAAGATATGTTGGTCGGTGATCTGGACATCCTCCAGCACATCCTCTTTGATGTACTTCTCCACCTGATCCTCTATCGTCAACTGACAGACCGCAGATACGGGATTTGCCATATAGATACGGAGTCTGTCCTGATGACGGTTCATGGTGAAGACGGCTATCTTCGCAGGATCGCTGGTGGCCTTGATACGGGGGATGTAACCATCGGCATCGAGGGGCACATCAATCTGCCGTATCTGACACGACTGAACATCATAACTCCATACACTCACCTTCGAATTCGCCTCTCCCGGAACGGGATATTTATAAGTATAAGCACCCGGATATTCCGCAAACTCCTTGCGCTCAGGCTTCAAGCCCTTAAACAGTTGCATAGAGTACTGCTTCACCGCACGCTCGTCGTAGCGGATCCAGACGATCTGACGCGAATCAGCCGAAAAGACCATCGACGAGTTAGTGGAGAACTCCTCCTCATACACCCAGTCAGGAATACCGTTGATGATCTCGTTGCGTTTCCCATCCATTGTCACCTGACACTCTGCACGGTCAGAAAGCAGATTCACCAGATAGATATTATTGTCTCTCACAAACGCGATCAGATTACCATCGGGCGAAAACACCGGTGTCTGCTGGGGACCGCCGTCACTCAAGGGTTCAAGTATGTTGTGAAGGATATCGTAGATATAAAAGACTGCCGTAAACGAATGACGATAGATGGACTTCGTCTGTGTCTGAATCAGCATCCTACGCCCGTCGGGGCTCATGATATAATCATCGATCCGTTCCAACTTGGCCCCTTGCGCTGTGGCAACATCAAACAAGACTTTAACTTGTTTCCCCGTACGGAAAGAATAACTCTCCACCCGTTTGCCGTCGCTGCTAATCTGTCCATAAGTCTCCCCATCAGGCAAGGGACAGACTGCCTGCATCACCTCCGAGCGGAACTCACCACTGGTAATCGTTTTCAAACTCAACTTATCACCCGCACGCATCCCGGAAACGGACACCATCAGGCATAGGCTTGTAGCCCATACAAATATACTTTTATTCATCATGTAGTTAATGGAAATCTGCGTAATTATTGTTTTTCAAAAGCTGATCTACGGTAGCATTCTGGTGACTCTTCATATAACGGTCAGTCATCTGTACATACTCAGAACTAAACTGCTCCTTGCCGAGCGCCTTGTTCACCACCCACTGGATCTTTCCGATATGCTTATCACGTTCCATCTGCGTCAACACCCTGTCTTGCGGCATCGGATAAAGGCTCAGCAGATAAAAGCCCACACAGTCGGGAACGATATACGAACGGTTCATCATCTCCAACTGACTGGCAGTATAGCCGTATTCGGGTTTCTGGTACAACGGGCAATCGGCTCCCAGATACTTATCCAGACAGATACCGATGGAGTTGTTACCCACCACCAGACTCTGATCGAGTGAACCAATCTGCGTGTAGATCTGAGGAATCTCTAAATTGGGAAACAACGTCTTGAGATTATCGAACGCCTCCGACAGTTCGTCGTTGATGTCAGTCATATTAGCATACTGCTGCTCCACTTCATTAATCAGACTCTGAAGCGTGGAATCCTGATAGAAATGCAAGAACTTGGTATTGATCTCCGGATCATCCACCTTACCGATACGGATCACATCCTCTATCAACGTACGCGTCTGTGTGGGATAAATCGTGTTCATCTGCTGGAGCGCAGAGAAATCGCCAGTTGTCAGATAGAGACTCTGCACACGATCATAGCGGTCAATGGTCAACTGATGATCCTCTTCTGGGGATTTCAGCTGCCATTCACAGCTCATGCAACAGAGCAAGACGACAAAAAGAATATAATATACCTTCTGCACGGGCGATCTTTAAGAAATGTTAGTTATTTGTTAAAAGCGGTGCAAATATACTAAAAATTATTGTAAAAACCAAATTTTAACCTAAAAATAATAAAAATATGATGCAATTTAAGTACTTTTGTCCTCAGCTAAAACAAAAATCAAAGAAAATGAGAAGAATCCTATCATTTGTCATGATGGCAGCCTTCGCCTCAACAGCGATGGCGCAGCAAACCATCCATATTACAGTAGAGAACCCCACAAATGCGCCCCGTACCGACCAGCCGGTGGTGATTGATCTCACCAAATATGGTCAGGTACAGTCGGCACTCATCAAGACTGGCGATGAAGAAATCCCCTGCCAACTCGACGACATGGATCAGGATGACAACTTCGATGAACTCTGTTTCCTGGCAGACTTGAAGGCGAAGGAGAAGAAGCCATACACGGTGACCCTCTATGCCGAGGGCGAGCCCCGTCAGTATTCGGCCCGTGTCTATGCAGACCTGCTCGTACGAAATAGTAAGGTAAAGGAAAAAAACAAGCACAACAACTTCCTGGAATCCATCACGGCCCGTGGCGACTGCGCCGATCCCTATCATATCCTGCACCATCACGGGGTGGAATTCGAAAGCGAACTCAATGGCATCCGCATCTACTTCGACAAGCGCCAGACCGTCGATCTCTATGGTAAGTTCCAGAAGCGCCTGGAACTGCAGGAGACGCAGTTCTATACCACGAAGGAACAGAAGGCTGAAGGTTATGGCGACGATGTGCTGTGGGTGGGAAACACCTTCGGACTCGGTGCCTTCCGTGGATGGGACGGACAGCAGCCCACGATGATAGAACCCGTTCGCAGCCGCACCCAGCGCATCATCTCCTACGGTCCCCTGCGCACCATTGTCGAACTCGTGGATCGAGGTTGGCAGAAATTGAATCTCACCATCCGTTATACGCAGTACGCAGGTCATCGCGACACCGAGGTCGATGTCTATTTCAACAAACCCGTTGCCGACTACCTGTTCTCTACGGGTATCATCAACGTGAAAGACTCAGAGGAATACTCCGACCATCAGGGCCTGCGAGGCTGCTGGGGTACCGACTGGCCCTCCAGCGATCACGAGAACTTCAAGCCTGAGACCGTCGGACTCGGCATCTGCATCCCGCAGTCCTATATCAAAAGTGAGGAGCCTGCTAACAAAGACCAATACACCTTTGTCATAGGCACCTCCGACAATCATCTCAACTACAAGATCATCTATTGTTCAGCCAACGAATCCTTTGGCTATCATTCCGCCAAAGAATGGTTCAGCTTCCTGAAAAAATGGAAGCAGACAGAAGTCGAGCAGCCCGTCAAGGTAAGCTACTAAACGTCTTCCGTCCCTTCACATAATACTGCCAGAGCAGCGCAAAGCGCTTTCGCTCTGGTATTTCTTTTGCCACCCTGCTGGCCTGGATCTTTCTGCGGTCCGCCTCAAAATCCTTCCGCCAGCGCTTGAAGGCGCGCCTGGCGCGATACACCGCCAGGAAATCACCCACGTTCCGTTTCAGGATCAGCATCTCCCAGGCAGCGAGATAGTCGAGCGCCCATGGCAGACATTTATAGAGCATCGTCAGGTTATTGCGGAAATTCAGGAAGGTCTTCATCGGATTACCCTTCGGCAGCGTACCGCCACCCACATGATACGCCTGACTGTCTGGCAGACACACGATACGGCGCCCCATGATCCTCAGTCGCCAGCAGAGGTCGATCTCCTCATTATGGGCGAAGAAGCGGGCATCCAGTCCTCCCACCTGCCAATAGTCCTTCGCACGGATCATCAAAGCGGCACCCGTTGCCCAGAGGATATCAGCGGGTGTGTCATACTGACCATTGTCTGACTCTACCGTCTCAAAGATACGACCTCGGCAGAAGGGATAGCCGAACCTATCAAGGAATCCCCCACTCGCCCCAGCATACTCAAAACAGTCTCTGTCGAAGATGGAGAGCAACTTCGGCTGACAGGCAGCCACCTCCTGATGACTGTCGAGATACTCGATCATCGGTGTCAACCAGTGGTGCGTCACCTCGATATCAGAATTCAGCAGCAGGAAGTATTCCGCCTCGATCTGCTTGAGCGACTGGTTATAACCCTCGGCAAAGCCCCAGTTTTTCTCCAACACAATCAACTTCACCTCAGGGAAATGCTCACGGAGCATCTCCAACGAATCGTCAGACGACGCATTGTCAGCCACATACACCGTCGCCTCCTCACGGGAATACTGTATAACCGATGGCAGATACTTCCTCAGCATCTCACTGCCATTCCAGTTCAAGATTACGATAGCAACTTTCTCCATACGCGCGCGTACATTATTTAATATATACTCTCAACGCTTCCTGTTTAGCAGTCATCTCTCCGAGCGTAACCTTCACCAATTGGTTGTCAAGCGAAGGATCAGCCTGCTGGGCTGGCAGTTCCACACGGATATAGTTGCGTGTAAACCCGTGCATCGCCTTCCCGCGCGGCGCCTTCTCAAACAGCACCTCCGCCTCCTGACCGATATGACGGCGATAGAACGCCACGGTCTTCTCATCCGACAACGCTAACAACCGTTTTGAGCGCAGCTTCTTATCTTTATCGTTCACCACATAGGGAATGCTCAGCGCCGATGTGCCGGGACGCTCCGAATATGGGAACACATGCAACTGGGTCACGTCGAGATCCTCCAAGAAACGATAAGTCTCCTCGAAACACTCTGGCGTCTCACCCCGGCAACCCACCATCACATCCACACCGATAAATGCATCAGGCATCACCGCCTTGATCTTGTGGATCTTGTCGGCAAACAATTGCGCGTCATAATGACGGTGCATCAGTTTCAGCACCGTGTCACTACCGCTCTGCAAAGGAATATGGAAATGAGGCATAAACGCCCTACTCTCTGCGCAATAGGCAATCAACTCATCCGACAGCAGATCGGGCTCCAGCGAACTGATCCGATAACGGCTGATGCCCTCCACAGCATCCAGTGCCTTCACCAGATCGATGAACTTCTCACCCGTCGTCTTACCGAAATCGCCGATGTTCACACCCGTCAGCACGATCTCCTTACCTCCTTCCGCTGCCGTCTGTTCAGCCTGGGCCACCAGCGAGGCAATCGTCGGGTTACGCGAGAACCCGCGCGCATACGGGATCGTACAATAGGTACAGAAATAGTCACAGCCGTCCTGCACCTTCAGGAAATATCTCGTCCGGTTCCCCCTTGAGCAACTCGGTGCAAAACTCTTGATATCCTTCGTCTTCTTAATATAATAAGGTGTAGGCTCTCCACTACACGACAACCTGTCGCTCAAGAACTGAATCAACTGCGCCTTCTCATCCGAGCCCAACACCAGGTCAACACCTTCAATCTTAGCCACCTCCTCAGCCTCCAACTGGGCATAGCAGCCTGTCACCACCACAAATGCCTTCGGGTGGTTCCTCACCATCCGGTGGATCGCCTGACGACATTTATGGTCAGCCACCTCAGTCACTGAGCAGGTATTGATCAGACAGATATCAGCCTGTTCCCCTTTCTGTGCTGTTCGCACGCCCATTTCCTGAAGAATCTTCCCGAAAGTTGATGTTTCTGAGAAATTCAGTTTGCATCCTAACGTGAAATATGCTGCGGTCTTACCTTGGAAGGCAGAAGTATCTATCATCTTTTACTATTTACTTTTTTACCTTAAAATCATTGTTTGTTTGCGGGCACAAAGGTAGCACTTTTTTTCTGATTTTTGCCATTTTTTGCAGAAAATCCGATAAGTGTCAGATTTACATCATTTTTTAACATTTCGTATCTATCTGATTTTCAGCGATTTGCAAAAAAGTTACAAAAAAGGCCAAAAAAAAATCGAAAAAAATGATACGTTGTATTAAAAAAAGCCGTAACTTTGCAGCGTTTTAATAAACAAATGATTGTTTTACAGATTTAAAAGCATT
>ONNY01000050.1:356-10341 GCA_900319305.1 uncultured Prevotella sp. | reverse complement strand
ATAGCAGTGGTAGATTTCAATATATCTTGGATAGTAACCTTACCACCATTTACATTCTCCAACTCTTCCATTGACAGAGCGCGTGCGCTCATTTCATTCATCTGTGTCATAATCTTATAATTTTTAATTGTTCAACTTCTTGTTTTGCAGTGACAGGCGTTATTGCTTGTTTGCAGTGGCAAAGGTAAGGCGTTTTTGGGAGGTGGGCAAACATTTATTGATTTTTGTCCTGAGGTTGTTGCGACAGGGGGATTGATTTGCGACAGAACAGGAGATGAGGGGCTGAGAGTGTCGTTAGGGCACCAAAATCTCTCATCTTTTGCTGGAGAAACTGTTTTTTTTGCTCTCAGGGACTGTCCCTGGTGTTAAAATTACCTCATTTTTGCGTTTTGATGCACGCATTTGGGCTCAAGCCCAAATGCGTGCATAGGTTTTCTTTCAAATGTATTTTATTTTGCATACCTTTGCACCATGATATCATAAATCTCATGAGCAAAGATCTGTTTAAGAAGATTGATTCCACAATTCGAAGTGAGCGGCTTTATGCCAATTTGAGTCTGATGCGTGAGGATGTGATAAAGCGTTTCGGCATCCATCGCCATCGTCTGAATGACCTCCTGAACCAGTATGCTGGCGGGATGTCATTCCCTCAGTACATTAATAATATCCGTGTTGAGGAGGCTTACGGGCTGATAGCGCGTCGCCCGGAAATGTCTATAGCCCAAATTGCCTTAGCGGTAGGCTTCACACCGTCTAATCTGCGTGAACAGTTCAAGCGTCGTTATGGCATGACGCCTACGGAATATCGCACACATTTGGGATAAAGCCCAAATGCGTGCATCCATTTTCTTGGAGAAATGGATGATTTTGCGTAATTTTGCAGCCAGTTATGGATGAAATTAAGGAGATAGTCTATTTACCAAATGAAGGAGAGGCGCCCATGGCGTTCCTAAAACGTGTGGTTGCCGAACAGTCCGACCGTGAGCCGCTGCGCATTGTAGTGCAGCTTCTGGAGATCACTCTGGGCGAACTGCGAGGTCGTACTTGTGAGGTCAGTGTGACAGCGTCGAAGCAGCGCTTTACCTTGACGCTCCGTCATGGCGGTAAACCTATCGATAACCGTATGATATGGTTGATGGACGATCATATTGACCGTGCGAAATATAAGTCCGACGGTGACGACTGGGTGCTGACCCTCCGTCGTGACATCCCTTCGTTTTACATTTCCCCTGAAGAAGTTTAAAATACAAAGACTTTTATATATAAATATGAGAAATGTCCTTCAAGTCCTGATGATTGTCCTGATACTGGTTTCCGCCAGTTGTGACAGCGACAGTACTTCCAGACATATCCCCAATCTGGGTGATACGCCATATCAGGCAGACTCCGTGTTGGTGGCTTATGCCTATCATCCGGACAGGGCACTCGTGATGCTCGACTCTGCACTGCTGCTTGGAAATATCAATGAATACCGAGGCCGGTTTATCCGGGCCAAGATCTACAGCAAGTCGATCATCAAGCAGCGGCAGGATTCTGCCATCCTGATCTGCCAACAGCTGTTGCAGCATGATTCCGTGATTAATGCGCCCCATGAGCAGGAGAATGTGCTCGACCTGCTGATGATCACCAGTCGTACCAAGGTTGACTTTGAGGGCTATGTGAAGTGGGCGACACAGAAGGCCGAGGTCTGTCGTCTGCAGGGAGAGGAGACGGAACAATGGCGCACCGAGGCGGAGATCGGTATGGTGCTGTCCCATCTGGGACAGCCGGAGGAGGGAATGGCGAAAATCAACGAGGCGATCCGCCAGCTCGATGCCCCCGGGAGTATCGACCGCATGGATGCCTTTATCATTGCCGTGAAACGTAAGATCAGCGTACTGAATGATCAGGGCCGCTATGCCGAGGTCATCCCCTTGGGGCAGCGTATCCTCGACCGGCTTGATCATTACGTGGAGCATGCTGCCGACTATGCCGAGGACAGCTATCGCCTGTCGTGGAGCGACAGTCCTGCCGACCGCGACCGCTATATCGACTTCACCCGTGCCCAGGCCAATGGCTTCCTGGCTGGCGCCTATGCCATGACGGGTGATGAAGCCCGTGCCCGTGAGTGTCTTGCCCGCTTCAACCAGAGTGGTTACGGCCCTTCATTCAGTGCCCGCAGGATGATTATTCCGGCGCAGATGGCACTGGGTTTGTATGACGAGGCGATGACCACCAGTGATGAGATCGTGTACCGCATGGGCAGTGATACCATCAATGACGACTATGCCGTGATCCTGCGCAACCGTGCTATCGTGGCCCGTGCCAAAGGGCGTCTTGCTGAGGCCTACGATCTGATGAACCGTCATGCCCGTCTGGCAAAGGTGCTCAGCGACAGCCTGCATGCCGGTGAGGCCCACGACTATGCCGCCCGCTATCATGCCCAGGAGCAGGAGCTGAAGATTCAGGAGACCGAGTCTGCCAGTCGCATGAAGTCGATCATCATTGGTGTCATCGTATTGTTGTTCATCATCGCTGGTGCCTTCTCGTTCTACTACCGTCGTCAGCGCCAGATCATCAGCGAGAAGAACCGTGCCTTGGTCCGTATGATCAACGGCACACCGCTTGAGGCGCCCGCTGATGAGGCGGAAGGGTCGGAAGAGTCCGATGATGCCGGCGAGTCGGAGGTGCCAGGGGTTAATTCCGCTCTCTTTGACACGATCGATACGACCATCCGCACGGAGCGGCTCTATACGAATGTCTCGCTTCAGCGTACCGACATCTGTGAGCGTTTCTGTATCACCCGTCATACGCTCAACACCCTGTTGGCGCAGCATGCGGGCTGCTCCTCATTCCCGCAGTACATCAATAACATCCGTTTAGGGGAGGCCATTTCTCTGCTTCGCGATAATCCCTCGATGACTATCGCAGCCATCGCCGCTGCCGTAGGGTTCTCATCTGCCAATTTCCGTGAGCAGTTCAAGCGCCAGTACGGTGTCACCCCGCAGGAATACCGCCAGAACTTATAACATAGAGGGCACCCAGCAGACCTGCTGGGCGTACGCTATAGGGTGCAAGTCCCAAACGCCCTTGGCGCGCAATGGGGACAGGTCTGACCCTGTGATCAGATAAAAAATGGGGGAACTGTCGCAAAATTTGCGACAGTTGGATAGCTTAAATCTGCCCTGCTTCGACCATCAGAACGACTCGTTCTGTGAGTCGGTCGGTGCCTGTGGGATCGTATTCCTTCTTCAGCGACGCACCGAAGCCCCAGGCAAACACCTGCCAGAAACCAGCCCTGATCGGACCCATAAAGGCCTTGATCATCTCGTAGGATGAAGAGTGGCACTCGCGGTCGATCAGTTTGATAAGCAGTTTACCCTGTGAATAGGTCAGCTTCTTCATCTTCGGCTTATAGGTACGGAAGATATCTTCCTCCACACGCTTGATGTGCTCATTCTTCGACTTCTCGTCAGGCAGCATATCCAGGAACTCGGTGGTCTCTATCAGCATCTGCCTGGCCTCCTTGGCGATGGGCAGCACCTTCTTCACGTTGTTCACGAGGCGCATATACGACTGCGCCTGTTTCTTGTTCTTGAAAGTCAGCTCCGGGTACACATACACGTTGTTCATCTCCATATACTGGATACTGTCACCCTCATGGAGCACTTTTCCCACCTTCACCGTCGGCACGAAGGTAGGCGAGTCCATCTCTGCCAACACCTGTTCGGCAGTCTTCTGCTCCTGAGCCGGCAACTGCTGGCACAGGCACATATATACTATGGTGAACACGATCTTTCGCATATCGGGTGCAAAAATACGGCATAAAATTAAGAATTAAGAATTAAGAATTAAGAAAGTTGCTTTTTTTAGCATTAATTCCCAAAATTATAACTATCTTTGCAGCGTTAAACTTAAAAATGATCACTTTATGAGGACACAAATCATGTCGCTGCTGTTAGTGCTTTCCCTGGGTGCAGGTGCTCAGGAGGATGAACCGTTGCAGACCTATCTGCGTGAGGAGATGACTGCCGAGGATGTGGAGTCATCCACCTGGGAGGATGTCTATGACCAGCTCTGTTACCTCTCCCAGCACCCCTTCGACCTCAACACCTCCTCGCGTTCCCAACTCGAAGACCTGCCCTTCCTCTCTGCCCAGCAGATCGAGGAACTCATGGACTATCAGTATCACTACGGCCCGATGAAGTCGCTGGGCGAACTCCTGATGATCCGCTCGCTCGACGAGCCCCGTCGCCGTCTGTTGGCTTGTGTCAGTTATGCAGGCGAAGCCCCCAAAGCCACCTTCCCCCGTCTGTCGGAGATCCTCCATGACGGACATCACGAACTGATGGCTTCCGTCCGCATCCCCTTCCAACAGAAAGATGACACCTGTCTGGGATCCCCCTTGCGCCACTGGCTGCGCTATCAGTTTAATGACGGCGACTACCTGAAACTGGGACTCGTCGGCTCCAACGATGCGGGTGAGCCCTTCTTTGCCGATGGCAACCGCTGGGGCTATGATCACTACTCGTACTATCTTCAGCTGCGGGGCCTGGGACGCCTTGAGTCGCTTTGTCTCGGACATTACCGGGTGTCGATGGGCATGGGACTGGTGATGAACACCCAGACCAGCTTCGGAAAGGTGGCTCTGCTCCAGACGCTCGGACGCTCCCAGACCACCCTCAGGGCCCATGCCTCACGCACGGACAACTACCTGCAAGGGGCTGCTGCCACCATCCGCCTCTCCCGGCACTTCTCCCTCACAGGATTCTTCTCCTATCGCCCGATGGATGCCACACTCAATAAGGATGGCACGATCGCCACCATCCTCACCACCTCTTATCACCGCACACAGGGTGAGATGGCGAAGAAACACAATTTCTACGCCCTGAAGACAGGAGGCAGTCTGCTCTACACCTACCACGGTCTGCAACTGGGACTGAACACCGTGTATGCCCACCTCTCCCGAAGGCTGAAGCCCAACACCGCCTTGCTCTACCGACGGCATTATCCCCAGGGGCGCGACTTCTTCAACATGAGCCTCTCTTACGGCTATACCAGTGCCCGCCTGTCGCTGAATGGCGAGACGGCTATAGACAAGTCAGGCCATCTCGCCACGATCAACAGTGCCAGTCTGCTGCTGGGTGACAACTGGAGTCTGATGGCTTTGCAGCGGTTCTATTCCTTCCGCTATGCCTCGCTCGATGCCCGTAGTTACAGTTCAGGTGGTCGGGTTCAGAATGAAAGCGGCATCTACCTCGGTCTCACCTGGAAGCCCTCTCCGAATTTGCAACTCATGGCCTATACCGACTATGCCTACTATGCCTGGGCGAGATACCGCGTGCCCGAGTCGTCCCGTGCCTGGGATCATCTGGTGCAAGCCACCTTCCGCCATCGCCACTGGAACTTCTTCGCCCGTTACCGTCTGCAACAGACTGACCATCGCTTCCGTCTGAGTGCCGAATATGAGGGCTCCCACGGCTTCTCCATGCTCTCGCAGTTTGACGGCTGTTATCTGCCTGACGAGCAACAGGCCCGGGGCAGGGTTGCCACCCAGCGCTTCACCTATCAGCACCGATGGCTTACGTTGCATCTCGGTTTGAGTTATTACCACACCGACAACTACTCTAGCCGTGTCTATCTCTATGAGAACGCGCCTCTCTATACTTACTCCGTGATGCAGCTCTATGGCGAGGGGTTCCGCTGGTGGCTCCTGGCACGGGCCGCCATCGGTCGCCGTCTGACGCTCTCCGCGAAAGCATCCGGCACCGATCTCGACCTGCAGATAAGATGGAAAATATGATGATTACAGCAGACTGCGATAGAGCTCCACCACCTGGCCAGCCACATCATTGCCTGCAAACCGTTTGATATACTGTTGACTGTTCTCGATACGCTTTTCACGCCCCTCTGCGCCTCGCAGCACCTGTCTGATGGCCTGTGCCATCGCCTCCGCATCGTCGGGATCCACATACAACGAATCCGGACCGCCTGCCTCTTCGAGACACGACCCCGTACAGGCTACCACGGGCAACCCGCAACTGATGGCCTCGATGATGGGGATGCCGAAGCCCTCGTAACGCGAGGGATACACAAACGCCTCGGCCTCTGCATAGAGTCTGGGCAGTTCCTCGTCGCTCACCCCGTGCATGATTTTGATACGGTGACTCAGTCCCGCTTTCTCCGCATACGCACTCACCTCGTCGGTATAGGGCGTGTGCCTGCCCACGATCACCAGTTTCAGTTCCTCGGGCAGATAGGGCAGCGCCTTCACTGCCAACAGGATGTTCTTCCGGGCCTCGATGGAGCCCACGCTGAGGATATAACGTTCGCGCGGGGCTGCTCGCCGGGAAACGGTAAACTTCGGCGCGCAGCTCTGGTAGATGAGTGAGATGCGGTCTTCGGAGATGAGGTCGCCGCCATATTCCATGATGTCGCGCTTCGTACAGGCACTGATGGCGATGATATGATCCGCCTCCCGGAGGGTCTGACGGAACTTCCAGGCATAGATCTTCGTGTCGATCCAGTGGTAGAACTCGGGATGGCGCAGGAAAATCAGGTCGTGGATGGTCACCACACTCTTGACACCGCTCTGATGGATACCGATGGGCAGTTCTCCCGAGAGTCCATGAAACACCTGGATACCGTCGCGCTTCAGATCGCTCACGATCCCCTTCGAGCGCCACAAAGCTTTGCTGAAGGGCAGATGCGACGGGGCAGGGTAGCAGAACCTCACGTTCTCCTGCAGCCTGATCTGTTGCCTGAGATGATCCCTGCCCTGATCGGGTGCATAGAGACTCAACTCCAGCGGATAACTCGCCAGATCGTTCACCAGGGTACGTCCGTAACTCCCCAGTCCTGTGCCGTTGCGCACGATGCGCTTGGCGTCGAATCCTATCTTCAGTCGGTCTGTCATGAGCGCTTAAAGTGTTTGAAGACGAACCTCACGAGCACGAAGTTCGTAGGCACGGCGATGGCGAGTACGGCGATGGGTGCCAACTCGCGACTGAGTCCGATCCAGAGGAAGAAGTTGAAGAGCACGATATGCAACAGGTAGTTCACCAGATGCGCCCCGCCGAAGCCCAGTCCGTTCTTCGTCGATGCCTTCTCCTTAAACGTGAAGTGGGCAGTCAGGTAGTAGTTCACTAAGAAGCTCAGCACGTAGCCGATGGTATAGGCCACGTTCACCTCTATCCAGTGCTGCAGTATCCAGTAGATGGCATAGTGGATGGCAGCCGAAGTGGTGCCCACGATGCCGAACCTGATCAGTTCGCCGAGTGTCTCCTTTTTTTGCATGTCGCGTCTATTTTGAGCGCAAAGATACACAAAAACAAGGTAAAAGCGAAGAAAAAAAGGCTTTTCTTTTGCTTTTCTCTCAGATTTACAGTATTTTTGCAGGCAAATAAGTGCTTATGATACTATTAAGTTTTGATACAGAAGAGTTCGACGTGCCGCGCGAGCATGGTGTTGACTTCTCGTTGTCGCAGGGCATGGCGGTCTCTAAAGTCGGCACCTGCCGCATCCTTGATGTGCTGAAGCAGAACGGCGTGCATGCCACGTTCTTCTGCACGGGTAATTTTGCCGAGAACGCCCCAGAGGTGATGCAGCGCATTATGGACGAGGGGCATGAGGTGGCCTGTCATGGTGTGGATCACTGGAAACCGAAGGAGACCGACTTCGCCCGGTCGAAGGAGATCGTGGAGCGGGTCACGGGCCGCACCGTCTATGGCTATCGTCAGCCCCGTATGTTCCCCGTCGTCGAGTCGGAGATCAAGCGCGTGGGTTATCGTTATAACTCGTCGCTCAATCCCGCCTTCATCCCAGGCCGCTATATGCACCTCACCGAGCCCCGCACGTGGTTCATGAAGGATGGCGTGATGCAGATCCCTGCCTCCGTGACACCCCTCATCCGGTTCCCGCTGTTCTGGCTGGCACTCCACAACCTGCCCGAGGGGCTTTATCACTGGATGGTGCGCCGCGTACTCAATAAGGATGGCTACTTCGTGACCTACTTCCATCCCTGGGAGTTCTATGAGCTGAAGGCACATCCCGAGTTCAAGATGCCGTTTATCATCAAGAACCACAGCGGACAGCAGATGTGCGACCGTCTCGACCGTCTCGTGAAGATGCTCAAAGCCCGTGGCCACGAGTTTATCACCTATAATGAATTTGTGGAAAAGATGAAAAAGTAAAAAGGTAAAAAGGTAAAAAGGTAAATGATCAGATTAGCAACCGTCTCCCCCTGTTATAACGAAGAGGAAGTGCTGCGTCACTCCGTCGAGCGACTCACGGCCCTCTTTGAGCGGATGATCTCCGAAGGACTCATCACGCCTGACTCCATGATGGTGTTTGTCAACGATGGCAGTCGCGACCGCACGTGGCAGATCATCCGTGAGCTTCATGCGGAGAACAAGTTTGTGAAGGGCATCAACATGTCGCGCAATGTCGGCCATCAGAATGCCATCATGGCGGGTATGATGACCGCCCGAGAGTGGGCAGATGCCGTCGTCACCATCGATGCCGACCTGCAGGACGACATCGAGTGTATCCCCCAGATGGTGCGTCATTTCGAGGCGGGCAATGATATCGTCTATGGTGTGAAGGTGTCGCGCGAGGCCGATCCCTTCATGAAGAAGTTCACTGCCCAGGCATTCTATAAGTTACAGAGTTCCATGGGCGTCGAGAGCGTGTATAATCATGCCGACTTCCGCCTGTTGAGCCGTCGTGCCCTCGACATGCTCGCTACCTATCCCGAGCACAACCTCTATCTGCGCGGTTTGATCCCCCAGATTGGTCTCCAGCATACCACCGTCGATGATGTGATCAGCGAGCGCTATGCCGGACAGTCGAAATACACGTTGCATAAGATGTTGCGCCTTGCTCTCAACGGCATCACGGCCTTCTCCGTCAAACCGCTGTTCCTGATCTTCAATCTCGGCGTGCTCTTCCTCATCATCGCCTTCTGCATCGGCATCTATGTCGTACGGGCGTTGATCATCGGCACGGCCGTCCCGGGTTGGTCATCACTGATCCTCAGCATCTGGCTGGTGGGAGGCTTTGTCCTCATCTCCCTTGGTATCGTGGGCACCTATCTCGGTCAGATCTACACCGAAGTCAAGCACCGGCCCCTCTACCATGTGGCAGAGATCTTAGACTGAAAACAAAAAAGAATCGAAAAATGCTATCTTTTAACATTATTTTAGAGAGTGATAATGTAATATAGGAAAAATCTTCGTATCTTTGCATTTATAAACTACACTAATTTAATGAATATGAAAATGAAAGTGCTTAAGATTTCATGGATGCTGGTAGTCATACTCACCTGCAATCTCTTCTTCGTCTCCTGTTTCAGCGAAGACAACCCTGTTTCTGAGAAAGAACAATCAGAGGCTGTTTTCCAGAAGCAACTGGATGAGGCCTTGATTTGGGCTCAAGTCTATGGTCCGTCGACGCAGGCGGTCGCCGAAGCTGTGGCATTTCGTCACAATGGAAAGGCGACGCCTATTAATTACAAGACCCGTCAGAGCGCCGAGCGTAAATGCCGTACCGACAACTCCAAGCCCTTCGAACTGAAGGATCTGGCGCGCACCACCGTTCTCTGCGAGTATGATTCGATACGCGTTGTCATCGACGACATCAAATCTGCAGCCACTGAGTACGACGCCTTCGGCCGTCACAAGCACCAGACCAGCGACTACGGCTACTGGGGAGACATCATCAATCTGGCATTCTACAATCTTCAAACAGAGATACAGGTGAAGAGTTACCGCATGTACTATGCTGTAAATCCAAAGGACATCTGCCAACCCGTGCTGGGCGACTCGCTCTACAACGTCATCCATACAGAGACCGGTCTGGAGCCAGGCCTCGCACATCACTATTATGAAATCATGCGTGCCGACACGGCAAGCGCCGCTACGCGCGAACGTTACCGGAAGTTGAGCATAGAATACCTCAGTCACTTCGATAAAGATTATGTCAAATAGTAAATGCTACTATTCTAAAT
>ONNY01000050.1:0-342 GCA_900319305.1 uncultured Prevotella sp. | reverse complement strand
CCTTTCTTTTTTAATACTGGGGACAGTCCCCAAGACTGATGACTGCCCCCAAGATTAAGTCCCCAAGATTAATCAATTACCGCCCTCGGGATAATCGTCCTCAGGATCTGATGGGGTCGGGATGATACCGCTGCCATTGTGTACGGTCCCTGAGCCTGCCGAAGGGTCGGTCCCTGATTCGGTCTCTGAGCCTGCCGAAGAGCCACCATTCTCGTTGTCCTCGATGTCGCCCGAATCCCCTGAGGTCACACGCTTCAGCACGTTACCCTCCTCGTCGAGACAGGTGATCTGGATAGAGGTGTTCTTCAGCTCGTCCTTCACATCCACATTCGGGGTGAAGAT
>ONNY01000062.1 GCA_900319305.1 uncultured Prevotella sp. | reverse complement strand
CTTCGGCGAAGCCAAAGATAGTGCATATCTATCTTCGAGGCAAAGCCTCAAAGGTACTATTTTATATTTCTTGGATGATGCTCTAAAATTTCTCGCCTAAGCGTCGATGTGTCGATATGGGTGTAGATTTCCGTCGTACTGATACTCTCATGCCCCAGCAGTGCCTGGATGAAACGCAGGTCGGCACCACCCTCCAACAGTGCCGTGGCAAACGAGTGGCGTAGTGTATGGGGAGAGATGGTCTTCTCAATACCTGCTGCCTCGGCCTGTCGTTTGATCATGATCAGGATCATCACTCGTGTCAGATGCTTTCCGTAGCGGTTCAGGAACACATAGTCTTCCTCGCCGGGTTTGATGGTCATGTGGCAACGGTCGTCAAACCAGAATTTCAGTTCCTGGATGGCTTTTTGGGAGATGGGCACCAGCCGCTCTTTCGAGCCTTTACCCATAACCCTCACATATTCCTCTTCCAGATACAGATTCGAAAGTTTCAGGTTTACCAGTTCACTCACACGCAGTCCGCAGGAGAACAACACCTCGATGATGGCGCGGTTACGGTGTCCTTCCCATTTTGAGAGGTCGATGCTCGCCTCTAACTGGTCCACTTCCTGAGGCGTCAGTACTTCAGGCAGATGCTCACCGATCTGGGGCGACTCCAACAGTTCCGTAGGATCGTCATCACGATAGCCGTCAAGTTGCAGGAAACGAAAGAACGACCTTACACCACTCAGTATCCTGCATTGGGATCGTGGGTGAATGCCGATGTCGTGCAGCCCTGCCGAGAATGCTTCCAGATCTTCTAGTGTCACGTCTCTGGCATCCTTCTCCTCATGATCCAGATAGTCGAGCAGTTTCTGTAAGTCGCGCTGGTAGGCATCGAGCGTGTTAGGCGACATATTGCGCTGCAGTTTCAGATAGCGCACATAACTTTTTATGATGTCCTTTTCCATATTTTCGGCAAAGGTACGAAATTATTCTTAATTATTTAATTCTTAATTCTTAATTTTTTCGTAACTTTGCAGCCGTTACATGTAATTTCAAAGGTGTATGAAGATTCAGATTATCAATGGTCCCAACCTCAATCTGTTAGGACAGCGCGAACCAGGTATCTATGGCGACGAGTCGTTCGACAGTTATCTGCCTAAGTTACGGGCTGCATTTCCTGATGTGGAGATAGCCTATTTTCAGAGCAATGTCGAGGGCGAACTCATCGACAGGATGCAGCAGGCAGGTTTCTTCGATGGCTACGACGGCATTGTGCTCAATGCGGGTGCCTATACCCATACCAGTGTGGCGCTGTACGACTGCATTCGCTCACTGAAGTGCCCTGTCATCGAAGTTCATATCTCCAACGTGCACAAGCGTGAGACGTTCCGTCACCAGTCACTCATCTCCGCCGCCTGTCTCGGTGTGATCTGCGGCTTCGGTCTCGACAGTTATCGCTTGGCCATAGAAGGATTGATAGCCCATTGTCAGAAATAGAAGATTATATCCTGCGCCATACGGAGCCTGAGCCCGATTATCTCTATCGTCTCTGGCGTGCCACGAACATCCATACCATCCATGGCCGCATGGCCAGCGGACATCTGCAGGGTCGTCTGCTGAAGATGCTCGTCAGGATGATACGTCCTGCCACGATCCTTGAGGTCGGTACGTTCAGCGGCTACAGTGCCATCTCGATGGCTGAGGGCCTTGACGAGGGCGGACGACTCTACACCTTTGAGATTAACGATGAGATGGAGGACTTTACGCGTCCTTGGATCGAAGGTTCTCCAGTGGCTGATAAGATTGAGTTCATCATTGGTGATGCGCTCATCGAAGCCCCGAAACTCGGTATCCAGTTTGATATGGCCTTTATCGATGGCGACAAGCGCACTTATCGTGAGTGCTATGAGATGGTGATGACCATCCTCCGACCAGATGGCTTCATCCTCGCCGATAATACGCTTTGGGATGGTCATGTGGTCGATCATGCCTATGACCAGGACCGGCAGACACAGGGTATCGAGACATTTAACGACTATATTGCTGACGACGATCGGGTAGAACAGGTCATTCTGCCCCTCCGCGACGGCCTCACATTAATAAGAAAGAAGTAATTATGCAAGAGACAAGACAAAACAAAATCGCACGACTGCTCCAGAAAGAGCTCTCACTGATATTCCAGCAACAGACCCGCGCCACCCATGGCACGATGGTTAGCGTCACCCGTGTAAAAATCTCCCCCGACCTGAGTATCTGCACCGCCTATCTCAGTATCTTTCCCAGTGAAAAGGGTGAGGAGATCCTAGCAAATGTCAATGCCAATACCAAGGGTATAAGATATGAATTAGGTACGCGCGTGCGTAATCAACTCCGCATCATCCCCGAGCTGCGTTTCTTTATCGACGACAGCCTCGATTACATCGAACGTATCGACGAACTGCTGAAGAAATGAATTTCCCGTTTTTCATTGCACGTCGGTATCTCTTCTCGAAGAAATCCACCAACGCCATCAATATCATCAGTGCCATCTCTGTTGTAGGTGTCGCCGTTGCCACGATGGCCCTTGTGGTTACACTCAGCGTCTTCAATGGTTTCCACGACCTTGTGGCGACCTTCTTCACTTCCTTTGATCCGCAACTGAAAGTGGTGCCTGTAAAAGGAAAGACTGTAGCAGCCGATGACCCTGTGCTGACGCAGATACGCCAGCTCCCTCAGATAGAAGTGGCCACAGAGTGTGTGGAAGATCAGGCACTTGCCATTTATAACGGCCATCAGGCCACAGTCATGGTGAAGGGTGTCGAAGATAATTTCGACCGTCTCACCCGTATCAATGAAATCTTAGTGGGTGACGGTGAGTTCAGCCTTCATGCTGCTGGTATGGACTATGGCATCCTGGGTATCCAGTTGGCTGAGCAGCTTCATACGGGTTACACCTATGACCACCCGCTGAAGATCTATGCCCCACGTCGTGAAGGTCAGTTCGACCTCACTAACCCAGAGGAGGCCTTCGAGGAAGACGAACTCTACTCGCCAGGTGTACTTTTCAACGTGAAACAAGCGAAATACGACAAGAATTATATCATCACCAACCTTGCCTTTGCCCGTCGCATCTTCGGTCAGCAAGGCATGCTGTCCTCACTGGAACTGCGTCTCAAGCCTGGCAGTAACTTTGATGCCGTCAAATCGGAGATTCAACAACTTTGTGGTGAGCAGTTCGTTGTGCGCGACCGTTTCGAACAGCAGGATGACACCTTTAAGATCATGAAGATCGAGAAGTTCATTGCCTATATCTTCCTCACCTTCATTCTCATGGTGGCCTGTTTCAATATCATCGGCTCACTTTCTATGTTGATCATCGATAAGAAAGACGATGTTGTCACCCTGCGTAACCTCGGCGCCAGTGATCGTCAGATCATCCGTATCTTCCTTTTTGAAGGTCGTCTCATCTCTGCCATAGGTGCTGTGATAGGTATTGTCATTGGTCTGGTGCTTTGTTGGGTTCAGCAGCAATATGGACTGGTGGGACTTGGTTCCACTACAGGTAATTTCGTTATCGATGCTTATCCTGTCAGTGTCCATCCAGAGGATATACTGCTGATCTTCCTCACAGTCCTTATCGTCGGATTCCTCGCCGTCTGGTATCCTGTCAGGTATTTCGCCCGTCGGCTCTTAGCCTAAAATAATAAATCCCCGCCAGTCAGCGGGGATTTATTATTTGCTTATTTCAATCAGTCTTAAATCAACTTGAGTGTTCCCATCAGGTAAACAAGACCGAAACCAAGTACCATTGAGATAACACCCATGATGATACCAACCTTCGACATGTCGCCCTGCTTTACATAGCCAGTAGCGAAAGCCAGCGCATTTGGTGGGGTAGAGATAGGCAGAATCATGGCAGATGATGCTGCGATAGCTACACCAATCAATACGGTACCTGTGCCACCAATAGGAGCGAGTTTGTCGCCCATAGCACCGCAGACAACAGCCAGGATAGGCATCAGCAAAGCTGCAGTAGCAGAGTTTGAGATGAAGTTTGACAGCAGATAGCAGATAGCACCACCGAGCATCAGGATGAGCAGTGGCGAGAACTCGCCGAAGGGGATGCTCTCTACGGCATTGGCAGCCAGACCAGAAGCATTCAGACCATAACCGAGGGCAAAACCTCCGGCTACCATCCAGATGACGCTCCAGTTAATCTGTTCCAAGTCACGTTTGTTAATCACACCCGTCAGGGCGAAGATACAGAATGGAACCATAGCTACAGTGTTGGCGTTGATACCGGTAAAGCGGTCTGACAACCAGAGTGCAACGGTGAGGATGAAGGTGAAGATGACCACTTTTGACTGGAAACCCTTCTGCATGGCACCGTCGATTTTCAACTCAACAGTCTTCTGACTGAATGGGAAGAACTTCAGCAGTAAGCGCCAGCTAATGAATAGCAGAACGACAACGAGTGGGAACATGAACATCATCCACTGACCGAAACCGAGACCCATATTCAATCCCTCAGGATCGTTCAGATACTTCAGGGCAATATTGTTTGGAGGTGTACCGATAGGCGTACCCATACCACCGAGGTTTGCGGCTACAGGAATCGACATTGCCAAAGCAATGCGACCCTTACCCTCTGGAGGCAACTGACGGAACACTGGCGTCAGGAACGTCAACATCATAGCTGCGGTAGCCGTGTTAGATACGAACATTGAGAACAGACCTGTTACCAGCAGGAAACCCAAAAGCACCATCTCACTCTTTGTACCAAAGGGACGAAGCAGCACCTTTGCCAACTGAGCATCGAGACCCGTCTTCGTCGCAGCGATAGCCAGTACGAATCCACCGATAAACAGCATGATAACAGGATCGGCAAAGCAGGCCATTACACCTTTATAAGATAATAGCTTACCTACTTCTTCCTCATTGACCATTGGGGCAATACCACTATCCGTACAGAAAAGCAGCATCAGTACCATGATGGCAATAGAAGTAGCCCATGATGAAACAATCTCGAGTATCCACATCAGTGTGGCAAAAGCAAAGATGGCGATAACACGCTGCTGGACAACGGTAAGGTTCTGAATGCCAAACCATTCGGTTGGCATGTTCCAGAGTAAGAGGGTTACTAATGCCACAAGGGCAATCTTCACGGCACGCTTGGTGTCGGGGTTATACTTCCGCTGATGACGCATCTTGTGGTACGTCTCAACGAGATGAAAGCCTTCGTAAATATGAAACATATAATTATTTAGATTTTTATTGAGTTTATTCGGAAAACCGCGTGCAAAGTTACGAAGTTTTTCCGATATCACCTTCGCCTGCGCGAATTATTTGGTGTATAAAATACGCATAAAATCCAAAAATGACGTTTCTGTGCTATTTACTGGTCAATGATTGTTATGTGGACTTTGCAAAGTGGTGATAATATAAAGACTACGCCACCAGTGGGGCGTAGTCTTTATAATGTATTGGGAATAAGCAACTAACTTATTTCTTGAAGGCCTCGTCCAGATCGGGATATGAGGCTTTCTTGGCATCATCGAGCTCGAGATATGCGCGCTCAGTGAAGTGCAACAGGTTTGCTACGAACGAAGAGGGCCACTGACGTACCATCCGGTTCATCTTTGTGGCGGTATCGTTGTAAACCATACGGCTCATACGTACCTTCTCTTCATAGTCACGCATACCGTCCATTGCCTCTTGGTAAAGCGTATTTGCCTTCAACTCGGGGTAGGCCTCGCCGATGGCGATCAGTCGGCCCAGCACCTGTGAGATGGCCCCCTGCTGTTCATTGATTTGTTCAGCTGTGGTGACATTACCTATACGACGCTCACTGATAGTGTTGATCAGCGTCTCTGACTCATGCTTGGCATACTGGGCAGCGGTCTTAGCCAGGGCCGTAATAGCATCCCAACGGGAGTTCAACTGTACAGAGATCTGACTCGTAGCGTTCTTGCAGAGCTCATCCAGATGGACGAGTTCACGCTGCGTTGTGATGATATAGCCTACTACCATAACGGCAAGGACTACAATAATGATGAGAATAATTGTTGCCATAACCTTAATGATTTAAAAGATTATTTCACTTCCCAAATGTCGTTAGTCTCCAGGAGTTCGGAGAAGTTGTGGTACTTCTTCATGCCAGAAACCTCTTCCAACTGTGCATAGACAGCGTCGTTGTAGGTAGGCGCATCCACGTCGCGGATTACACCGAGAGCGATGGGGAATCCATCGTTGTTACCCATCAGAGCTAACTTCAACTGCAAGGTGTTATCCTCACAATGAGCATCGTGAACGAGTACATCGTCGATGGTGTAGCCATCCTTACCGATCTCTACAACCTTCAGACCGAAGCCTTGCTGAACCAATCCGAACTCATTGTTCTCACCAAAGACGAGTTTCTCGCCATGCTTTACATAGATGGCGTTCTTCTTACGACCCTCGTTGTTGTAAACTACATCATGGCAGTGGTCGTTGAAGATCACACAGTTCTGCAGTACCTCAGTCACGCTGGCACCTTTGTGCTCATAAGCAGCCTTCAGTACCTCTACACTGCCTTTGGCATCGGTAGCCACACAACGGGCGAAGAAATGTCCGCGGGCACCGAAGCAGAGTTCTGCAGGACGGAAGGGATCCTCAACGGTTCCGTAGGGTGATGACTTAGACACGAAACCACGGGGTGAGGTTGGAGAGTACTGACCCTTGGTCAGACCGTAGATACGGTTGTTCAAGAGGATCATATTCAAGTCGATGTTACGACGGTTGGCGTGGATGAAGTGGTTACCACCGATAGCCAGTCCGTCACCATCACCTGATACCTGCCAGACGGTGAGGTTGGGGTTTGCCACCTTGGCACCTGTAGCGATGGCAGCGGCACGTCCGTGAATGGTGTTCATACCGTAGGTTGCCATGTAGTGAGGCAGACGGCTGGAACAGCCGATACCAGAGATGACTGCGACGTTCTCAGGGGCTACGCCGATCTCGGCCATAGCCTTATGGAGTGAAGCCAGGAAGAAGTGGTCGCCACAACCAGGGCACCAACGGGGCTGGCCTTTCTTAAAATCTTGTGCTGTATAACTCATAACGGTTTACTTCTTTAAAATGTCCTCAAATGCGTTCACTAACTCTTCTACAACGAAAGGCTGGCCCTTCACCTGATTGAACTGGAAGGGTACGAAGTTATCAACCTTCATGCGCAGATAACCAGCGAGCTGACCCATGTTTTGCTCAGCCACTACCACCTTCTTATACTTAGAGAGTACGGCAGCAGTGTTCTTCGGCAGCGGGTTCAGATACTTGAAGTGGGTCTGAGCCACCTTGTAGCCCTTAGCACGGAGTTCATCCATCGCAGAGCGCAGATGGCCATAAGTAGAACCGAAGCCCACGATCAGCAGATCGGCATCGTTCACGTCGCCATCCACCTCAAGATCGGGCACCTGGATATTGGCAATCTTCTGCTGGCGCAGACGCGTCATCAAGTCGTGGTTCTCGGGATTGGTAGAGATAGCACCAGTATTAGAGTCCTTCTCCAGACCGCCAAGGATGTGGGTGAAGCCCTCACGACCAGGCACAGCCCAGTAGCGGGTGCCGTTCTCTGCACGCATATAAGGTGTCCACTTACCCTTCAACTCCTCTGGAACGTATGGGGGATTGATGGGATCGAGTTTTGCCATCTCAGGCAGTTTGAAGGCACCAGAGCCGTTAGCCACGAAGGCATCGGTAAGCAGCACGACAGGCGTCATGTGCTCAAGTGCCATCTTACAAGCCTGATAAGCGGCATCGAAACAGTCGGTAGGACTGGTAGCAGCCATCACAGGCATGGGACTCTCACCGTTGCGGCCAAAGAGGGCCTGCAGGAGATCGGTCTGCTCGGACTTTGTGGGAAGACCTGTAGCAGGGCCACCACGCTGTACATCGAGTACCACAAGTGGCAGTTCCATAATCACAGCGAGGTTCATGGCCTCAGATTTCAGACAGATACCAGGACCAGAGGTAGAGGTGACACCCAGAGCGCCAGCAAACGAAGCGCCGAGGGCTGAGGCACAGCCGGAGATCTCGTCCTCACACTGAACAGTGATGACACCACATGACTTATGCTTGGAGAGTTCGTGGAGCACATCAGTAGCAGGGGTGATAGGATAGGAACCCAGGTAGAGACGCAGTCCGGCTTTCTCAGCAGCGGCGATGAAACCGTAGGCCGTAGCCTTGTTACCAGTGATGTAGAAGAGTGGGTGTTGTGTCCGTAGTCGTAACCTGCTTGGATCACCTTGATGTTTGCCTCAGCGATGGCAGGCTTCTTGGCGAACTTCTCGCGCAGGAAGTTGGCTACGAGGTTCAGATCGCGATCGAAGAGCCAGCAGACGAGACCCAGGGCAAACATGTTACGGCACTTCATCATGGCCTTCATGTCCATGCCAGAGTCAGCGAGACAGTCCTTCACCATGGTGGTGAGCGGGCACTGGATCACGCGATCCGGGTCGATATTCATCTCTCCGAGGTAGTCCTCAGTCTGGAACTGAGCCTTCTCCAGGTCCTTGGGACCGAAGGAGTCGGTATCGATGATGATGGTGGCACCCGGCTTAGCATAGCGGTACTGCGTCTTCAGCGCAGCAGCGTTCATGGCTACCAGCACGTCGCATTTGTCACCAGGGGTATAGACCTTGCCGGCACCGATGTGAACCTGGAAGCCAGACACACCAGTGAGCGAGCCTTGCGGGGCGCGGATGTCAGCGGGATAGTCGGGGAATGTAGAGATGCCGTTACCAACGGTGGCACTGACCGTAGAGAAGATGTTTCCAGCGAGCTGCATACCGTCGCCAGAGTCACCCGAGAAGCGTACGACCACCTGGTCAAGCTCCTTCACTTCTAATTTTTCAGCCATATTCTTAATAATTAACTAATGTTCTTGCAGCGCATTCACAAAATGCGCTGCAAAATTATTCATTTTTGACCTAAATACCAAAAGAAATACTTAAAAAATGCATATTTGCTTGTGAATTCTTGTAAATTCATGCAAATATGCATTTCTCTTGCAGTTTTTATTCAGTATGCGTTATCGATTAGTATTCGAATGACGAACCGCCGAGGAACTCGCGCAGCAATGATGTTGGCGGAATCTGCGTCTCTGGAATCGGTTTGATGTACTTCAGGAACTTCAACAGGCGGTAGGCCTCTCTGCCTGACTCTTGATAACAGCCAGTTCGAAAAGCATGGCTGTATTGAACATGGCGTCGGCATTCTCCTGATAGGGGAAGATCCACTTGTTCTCACCAGCGCGTACTGAAGGCCAGCGGCGGATGGTCTCCAAGGCTGAAACGCCACGATACTTATGATCACGGATGATGCGGCGCAACAGGCGGTTGTCTGTCGTGGGGATATAGTTGTGGTTGTCGAGCAGGATGGTAGTCAGCGCTGAGGCATACACACGGAAGATCTGATCGTTGGGAATCTGGGCCGTTAGTTCAGGATTGAGGGCGTGGATACCTTCTACCACCAGCACTTCATCGTCGTGCAGTGTCAGTTTCTTACCACTCATCACACTCTTTCCTGTGGGGAAGTCGTAACGGGGCAACTCCACCTCCTCGCCATTGAAGAGTTTGGTCAGTTGCTCGTTGAAGAGTGGCAGATTCAGGGCATGCAGATGCTCGAAGTCATATTCGCCCTTCTCGTCGAGTGGTGTCTTTTCGCGATCAAGGAAATAGTCGTCGAGTGAGATGCCGATGGGTTTGATGCCGTTGACAGCCAGCTGTACACTGAGTCGCTTGCAAGTGGTGGTCTTGCCTGAAGATGACGGGCCGGCGATGAGTACGAGTCTCACGCCCTTGCTGTTGCCCAAACCGAGGGAAGCGGGGGGATTAACGCGCTGGGCAATTTCGTCTGCTATCCTACCTATCTTCTTTTCCTGCAGGGCCTCACTGATCTGAATCAGTTGTGAGGATTTTCCGCTGATGATAGCCCCGTTCAGATCACCGATGGTACGCAGGCCGATAATGTTCTGCCACTGGTGGTGCTCCTTGAAGATGCCGAACATCTTGTCCTGATGTGTCATCTCACCAAGTTCGTCGGGATGCTCGCGTGAGGGCAGGCGCAGCAACAGACCGTCGTAATATTTCTCCAGTCCGAAGAGATAGAGCTGTGAGGTGTTGGTGAGCAATGCACCATAATAGTAATCCACATAGCCGTCGATATCGTAATAGACGGTATAGAGCTTTCCTGTACTCTTCAGCAGTTTGACCTTTGAGCGGTTATGCAGACTGTCAAAGAGCTCGATGGCCTCTTTGGTGGATGTCTCGTGGCGATGGATAGGCATGGCGGCATCGATGATCTCTTTCATCTTCCGGCGGATGGCACCTGCATCTTCGATGGTGACAGGACGGCCGATGTTCAGATTGACATAATAGCCATTAGATACGGGGATGTCGATAGCCACCTTACAGGGATCGAAAAGTGCATGGGCTGCCTTGCAGAGCACGAAGAACAGGCTGCGGGTGTAGGCGCGGATACCACTGGAGGTGGTGATGTCGAGAAACTCCACGTCTTTTGGGGAATATAAGCGATAGTGCATTCCCTCTACCTTATTATTTACGTGCGCGCTAAGGGGACCGTATTGTATCTCCAAACCTGACTTCTTATAGATTTCCTCAAGGTTTGAGCCAATAGGCACCTCGATCGTTTTCCCGTTGTTCTGACAGTGAACCTGAATCGTTTTTTCCATATCTTTACTTGTTAGTTTTAGGTGAAATTTCTGCAAAGATAATAATTTTCTTCCATCTTCATTCGCATTTTTTATTTTTTTTTTGTATCTTTGTCCCCGAAATATCAATTTTATAGCAAATCTTTATGTCGATTTGGATTATTTTTAAACTTCTGGGTTCACTCGCCCTTTTGATGTTTGGTATGAAGTCGATGAGTGAAGCCTTGCAGAA
>ONNY01000087.1 GCA_900319305.1 uncultured Prevotella sp. | reverse complement strand
GACTACACCCTTGTCGATAATCATTGCCTGAAGAGGCGGAAGGACAGAACCTCCCAGAATAGCCATAATCAGACCTGCGGCACCAAACTTCGCATCATCGCCCATCCCATCGAGGGCAATGCCATAGATGGTGGGGAACATCAGTGACATACAACCACTGACACACACCAGCGAATAGAGACCTAAACGGTTCTGGAAGACGATGACACCTAAAGTGAAGATCATTGCCAACACGCCGAAGATGGCCAACAGCATGGCAGGTTTCACATAGCGCATCAGGAAGGTGGCAATGAAGCGCGAACAGATGAAGAACACCATCGCATAGATATTAAACTGCTGCGACAGCACCTCTGCCTCCTGTTCTCCCATACCCTCCGCCATAAAAACACGGGTGCCATACTGGATGATGAAGGTCCAGCACATGATCTGTGCACCAACATAGAAGAACTGGGCTATGACACCTTCGCTATAATATCTCAGTTTAAAGATGCGACGGATCGTCACCAGGAAGTGAATATCATGGTTCTTATCACCATTCTTCGGCATATTTGTGAACAGGATGATGAAGAACATCAGTACGATGACAGCACCAATGGCGAGATAAGGGGAGATGAGTACATCGAGATCGGCATTCTTCAACGTCTCAAACTCTGCATCGCTCAACAGGGCACGCTCATCGCTACTCATCGGATTCAGTTTAGCCTGAATGAAGTTCATGGCTACAAACATACCAATGATAGAGCCACAGGGATTGAAACACTGTGCCAAATTCAGTCTTCGTATAGCAGTCTCCTCTGGTCCCATCGCCAGGATATAAGGGTTACAGGATGTCTCCAAGAACGACAAACCACAAGTCATGATGAAATAGGCGATCAGGAAACAGCCATAGAGACCAATGCTCTTAGAGGGGAAGAAGAGCAGAGCACCTGTCGCATAGAGGCCGAGTCCCATCAGCACACCTGCCTTATAACTGTATTTGCGAATAAAGATGGCAGCCGGGAAAGCCATACAGAAGTAGCCTCCATAGAAGGCCACCTGAACCAATGAGCCATCTGTAACGCTCATACGGAAGATTTTCGAGAACGCCTTCACCATCGGGTTTGTGATGTCGTTGGCAAAGCCCCAGAGGGCAAAGCAGAACGTCACGAGGATGAAGGGTATCAGATAGGTCTTTTTCATTGGAAACGCACTAAGATTCTGAACGTCTTACCAGGATTCTCGGCCCACTGCTGCATCGCATCAGGCGCTTCTTCAGGAGATACCTCTTTCGAGATGAGGCGATCGACAGGACAGGTGCCACGTTCCAGATAATGGATGACAGCACGGAAATCGCTAGGCTGGGCATTGCGCGAACCACGGATATCGAGTTCCTTCTGCACGAAGAACTTCGTCTGGAACGATACCTCAGTCTTCGCATAGCCAATACAGATCACACGACCCGTAAAGGCCACCTCATCGACAGCCATCTGATAAGTCTGCGTGCTGCCTACGGCCTCTATTACCACATCAGGACCAAAGCCGGAGGTCATCTCCAACAGACGGGCATGCACATCTTCCGTCTTGGTGTTGATGGTATAGCTGGCACCCATCTGTTTGGCAAGTTCAAGTTTCTCATCGTCGATATCTGCTGCCACCACCGTTGCACCACGCTGGGCAGAACGGACCACAGCACCCATACCCACCATACCACAGCCAATCACCAGTACCACATCGATATCTGTCACCTGGGCACGACTGACTGCATGGAAGCCTACACTCATCGGCTCGATCAGTGCACAGGTACGAGGCGTCAGCAGACCTGCAGGGATCACTTTCTCCCAAGGCAGAACGATATATTCGCGCATGGCACCATTGCGCTGCACACCCAATGTCTCATTATGCTGACAGGCATTGACACGTGAATTACGACAAGAGGCGCATTTACCACAATTGGTATAAGGGTTACAGGTAACCGTCATACCAGGCTTCAAGCCTTCAGGTACATCGGCGCCCACCTTCTCAATCACTGCACCAATCTCATGACCTGGGATCACAGGCATCTTCACCATGGGATTCTTGCCCAGGTAGGTACTGAGGTCAGAACCACAAAAGCCGACATACTCAAGACGCAGAAGTACCTCGTCGGCATGTAACTCCTGTTCTGGAACACTCACGATTTGCATCTGACGCAAACCAGAAATCTGTATTGCTTTCATCTTATATTGAACTATTTACTCACTCATATTTTTAATATACGGCAATTCTGGCAATTCGCCGAAGCCGAAGAAACGCTGGGCGTTCTCGCCTAAGAAAAGACGTTTCTCTGTCGCTGTCAACTCGTTGGATTTCTCCACGAAGTCGTAAGACATCTTATAGGTGATGGCAGTGATGGTACGTGGATAGTCGCTGCCCCACATCAGTTTCTCCATACCCACCTCGTCTGCTGCTTCCTTGATAGCACGAACGGCCGATGGGAAAGGATAGAACTCATCATTGAAGAGCCACGTGATACCACCACTCTCAACAAACACATTCTCATGACGGGCTAAACGTATCTGACTCATCCACCCTTCGCGTGTTACCATGCCGAAATGACCTATAGCGATTTTCAACTTTGGACACTCCTGGATAATCTCTTCCATCTGTCCTACCTGTGCATCGCCATCCTTCAGTTCGATACCCAAGATGATACCTTGTTCCTCCATCAAGTGCATCATCTGCATCATCTCGTCGTTCAGGAACTGCTGGGGCAATCGGGCTGCAGGCACTTTGATACCTTTAAAGCTGTTCATTAATTCCTTGGCATGATTCAGAAAACCTGGCTTGCGATAGTCGGCCATTCCAAACGTAAAGAATCTATTGGGATAACGGCATTCTACCTGCATCAAATAATCGTTCTGCAGTCCGTCGATAAACTCCTGTGTCACCACAGCCGCAGCCACCTGTGCATAATCCATATTTGACAGGAAGCGCTCAGCCGTATTTTGACCATCCGTCATAAAAGGCGGCAACATCTGTCGCTCCTCACCAAAGAATAGGGAACGACTACGGTTGGATTTTAGCTGACGGATCGGTTGTCCGTCAACAATCGTATCCTGGTTCAGCCACAGATGGCTGTGGGCATCGATTATGAGTTTTTCCATCTAACAAACATCTGATCGCCGATGATAGCCTGTACCTCCTTGACGAGCTGTTCATCGATCGGCTCATTCACATACTTGATATTCTTCAGGACATTCTGCGGATTAGCGCTACTGAACAAAGTAGAGGCAATTCGCGGATTCATACTGGTGGAGAACTGAATGGCAAGTTTATCAATCGGATACCCCTTCTCCTGACAATAGGCAGCAGCCTTGGCACAAGCTCGCTGCAAATCCTTGCCTGCCGGATGCCATGCAGGTGCACCACGCTGTGAAAGCAACCCCATGGAGAATGGCGATGCGTTGATTATGCCCACGTTATGCTGTTCAAAGAAGCCAAGATAATCCACTAATAAAGTGTCATTCAATGAGTAATGGCAAAAGTTCAGGATGCTCTCCACTACCCCACTCTCAGAATGTTCGATGACCCATTTCAGGTTCTCTGGCTGAAGGTCAGTAATACCAACATGCTTCACTATACCTTTCTCTCTCAACTCTACGAGTGCAGGCAGTGTCTCATCCACCACCTTCTGCAGTCCTCCAGGAAGAGACGCCTGAAACTCTATATCATGCACATTGATCAAGTCAATGTAATCCACATTCAGGCGCTCCATACTCTCATAGACACTCTCTGTGGCTCGCTGAGCTGAATAATCCCAAGTATTGACGCCATCCTTACCATAGCGACCTACTTTGGTGGAAAGATAATACTTCTCTCGTGGAATATCCTTCAACGCCTTGCCCAAAACGATCTCTGCCTTCAGATGACCATAATAGGGAGAGACATCTATCAGATTGATTCCATTCTCGACGGCAGTGTGAACAGCCTGGATGCCTTCTTCCTCGCGGATGTTGTGAAACACACCACCCAACGACGAGGCGCCAAAACCTAAGTTCGACACTTTCATTCCAGTATTTCCTAACTCGTTATATACCATTGTAATGAATAGTTTTATGGTTTACGGCGCAAAGTTACGAAATATTTATGAATAATGAATGATAAATTAAGGATTTTTTGTATCTTTGCAGCGTCCAACTAAAAACAATGACCCTATGAAGGAATTATATTTTGCGGATCAAAGCCGTTACGACAATGGAATGGAATATGAGCGTTGTGGGCGCTCTGGTGTGTTGTTGCCCAAAGTGAGCCTTGGCTTCTGGCATAATTTCGGAAGTGTTGACCCCTATGAGCGCAGTCGTGAGATCACCCATTATGCCTTTGATCATGGTATCACCCACTTCGATTTAGCCAACAATTATGGACCTGTCTATGGCTCAGCGGAAGAGACGATGGGCAGACTGATGGATGAGGATTTCCGTCCTTATCGTGATGAACTCTTCATCTCCTCAAAAGCTGGCTACGATATGTGGCCTGGACCTTATGGTAACTGGGGAAGCCGGAAATATCTGATGGCCTCATTGGATCAGAGTCTGAAGCGCATGAAGATCGATTATGTGGATCTATTCTATAGTCATCGTTACGATCCAGATACACCCCTGGAGGAAACACTTCAAGCTCTAGTTGACATCGTTCGTCAGGGAAAGGCGCTCTATGTGGGTATCTCTAACTGGCCATTGGAACCCTTGAAGTTTGGTTATGAATATCTGAAAGCCCATGATGTGCCTCTACTTATCTATCAAGGACGTCTGAATATGCTGAATCGTGAACCTCAGGAAACAGGTATCACAGACTTCTGTGCAGAAAAAGGTATTGGCTTTATCGCTTTCTCACCATTGGCACAGGGACTATTGACAGACCGTTATCTGAAGGGTATTCCTGAAGACAGTCGTATGGCAAAGGAAAAGTTCTTGAAGAGTTCGATGCTGACACCAGAACTCTTAGAGAAACTGCGTTATTATAATAAGGTAGCAACGGATCGTGGCGAGACATTGGCAGAAATGGCTTTGGCTTGGATTCTACATCAGAAAGCTGTCACTTCCGTACTCGTAGGCGCCAGCAGCACTTCACAGTTGGAGAAGAACCTGAAATGCGTCAAAGCAGTTCCGTTTGACGAAGCTTTGTAATCAAGGATTATCCTCTTTCCACTTCTTAAACTCACGGATGGCAGCCACCAACTGGTTGTCATCTTTTTCTGTACGCGTCACGATGCGGAAATAATGACTGTCAAGACCTCTGAAATCAGAAGCATCACGAATCAGAATACCATATTTATCAATAAGCCAATGTTTCAATTCCAGCGCATCGGCAAAGTCAATGAATGCCAACATGAAATTGGTGTCTGTCTTCAAGACCTTGACTCACTGCGCAATCGTTGCGCTTCAGCGAGATAACCCTTTAAGTCGGGAATCATCTGGGGATTATTGCTTACCAGATATTTTCCTGCTTCTATCGCCATCGCATTTACTGTCCAAGGCTGACGGATCTGGCGCAGACGGTCTATTATAATCGGAGAACTGAAGATATAACCTAAGCGCAAACCAGGAATACAGAATTTTTTGGAAAGAGAACCTATCAGCATCATGTTATAGCAGTCCACCATCTCTCGAGGCTGTAACATCGGACGCAGGGTATAATCAGCAAACGACTGGTCAATGACATAAAGAAAGCGTGGGTTCTGACGGATGATACGATTCACCAAAGGCTTCACCAATACATTACCTGTAGGATTATTCGGATTACAGATCCAATAGATTCTGTCTTCAGGCATCACCTCCAACTGATCTTTCCGATCGTAGGAGATGAGATGATCGAATGTTTTACAAGCAGATTCATAGGCATTGAATGTAGGTTGCGGAATGATGGAAGCCCAATTCTTATAAAGTTGTGCAATCAGATAGATGGCCTCATTGGCACCGCTCGTCACCAACACCGTATTTTCTGGTACACCTAAGTGTTCAGCCAGCATTTTCTCTAAAGACAACGGTTCAGCCTCAGGATAATGACTGACCACCTCGAAATGTTGCATCAGGTGTTCCTAAGCATAGACATTGGAACTGAAATTCAGCTTCAATTGATCGCCGTAGCGAAAAGCATCATCACCATGTCCGTATATCATGGTCTTCTGTCTTTAGTTATCAGTTATTCTTTACTATTCTGATAGAGAGTGTCTCTGGATCGAAAACGATTCCCTCACGCTCGATAAATCTACCTAAGGCACCCTGTTGTGCCAATTCCTGCGGTGTACCAATGGTCATTCCTGTTTCATGGGTCATCAACCAGATGGTATCAGCCAGTTGTAGAGCCAGTTCCACATCATGCGTGGAAAGGAAGATGGTCTTTCCTGCCTGACGACTGATATGACAAAGCAACTGCAGCACCTCTACCTTACTAGGGTAATCCAAGAAGGCTGTGGGCTCGTCGAGATAGATCACTGGTGTCTGCTGGGCCAGAGCCTTAGCTATCATCACCTTTTGACGCTCACCATCACTTAACGTATGCACCATCCGCTTGGCAAGCGACTCGATACCCACAAGGGCTATCGACTCATCGACGATCTGCATGTCTTCTTTCGAATAGGTGCCCCAGAATCCTGTATATGGAGACCGCCCAAGACTGACCAGTTCGCGAACTGTCATATTCCTGACATCAGGTTTCTCCGTCAGCACCACACCGATCTTATGACTCAATTCCTTGTCAGACATCTCCGAGATTTCTCTGCTCTGCAAACCATTATCCTCTGTAAACAGGATCTCTCCTGCTATCTTCGGCTGAAAGGCGGAAAGTGTACGCAACAATGTGGATTTACCAACACCATTTGCACCAAGCAGACAGGTAAGCTCACCACTTCGGATCGCTCCGTTGATATGCTCAGCGACTACTCTCACACCGTTTTTCGAAGGATAACCGATGCCAAGTTCCTTGAGTACTATCGTTTCAACATTCATGTTTGTGGTGCAAAAATACAAATATTTTTCTTAAGTTGTACAATTTTATACCATTTTTTTTATCATGACTCTTCAATCAAGTGTGTGATGAGAATCTTAATGCCTATTGCTATTAGGATCAGACCACCTAAAAGTTCTGGTTTCAGACGACTGGCTATGGCCCGTCCGAATCGGGCACCAAGTCGTGTACCAATAATGCTGAAGACAGAAGAGACTATACCTATTATAATAATAGGAAGGAAGAGCTGTGAGATCTCAATAAAACCTGTGCAGGCAAATGATATACCGATAGCCATAGCATCAATACTCGTAGCAACAGCCAATATCAGTTGCGTACGAAGCCGGAGCGGATTGAAGAAATGCTCTTCTTCTGGTGAAAAAGACTCGCGAATCATGTTTCCTCCAATCATTAGCAATAAGGCAAAGGCAATCCAGTGGTCATAGGCCTCAATATTACTACGGAAGAAACTGATACCAATCCATCCTATCAATGGCATCAACGCCTGAAAGAATCCAAAGAGGAAAGCCATTCGTGGCAACCATCTCTTTCGAGTCAAGACTCCGCTGACGATAGAGACTGCGAAACAGTCCATTGCCAACGCGATGGCCAGAAGGATAATATCCAGGAGACTCATATATCTTTCTAAAGTTTTGTTTTTGCAAAGTGCCAGATGACAATACCACCAGTCACAGAGACATTCATGGAATGCTTCGTACCAAACTGAGGAATCTCCAGACAACCATCACAGGCATCCACTACCTCCTGATGAACCCCTTTTACCTCATTACCAAGTATGACGGCATATTTCCGATCAGTCTCAGGCTTGAAATCCTGCAGCATCGTAGAGCCATGTGCCTGTTCGATGGCATAGATCTCATAGCTTTCAGTCTTCAGTGCTTCCAAAGCCTCCATAGCAGTAGGGAAATATTTCCAATTGACACTATCCTCTGCACCTAAGGCCGTCTTATGAATCTCTGCCATCGGAGGTGTGGAAGTGATACCACACAGATAAACGGCTTCAATGCGGAAAGCATCACCAGTACGGAATACACTTCCCACATTATGCATCGAGCGGACATCATCCAATACCACTATCAATGGTAATTTATCTGCCTCTTTGAACTCCTCCACAGAGAGGCGCTGCATTTCTATCGTCCTTAATTTTTTCATCGTGGTTGCAAAGTTACGATTAAGTCGGCAAACTACCAAATTATTACGGTGGAAAAAATGTGGATAACTGTGTGGAAAACGTTGTGGATTACTCACAAAATCATTATTGCCCTGTTCTATATAGGGATATCCACAGGGTTATTCACGAGTTTTTCGAAAGATTTCCACCGTTTTTTGCCGAAAAATAATATAAACTTATTATATTTGCACCAAAATTGGAAATTGTGGATAAATGATCTTATGAACTCATTATCAGAGAGAAAGAATCCACAGCAGGTATTGATAACCTGAAATTCTGAGTGTATAAACAATCTGCCAAGAAAAAGGGCAGAAAGTTATCAAGATATTCACGGCATATCATACTACTTATTTCTATTTTTAAGAAAAGATTAAAAGAAAAAATAAATATATTGTGATGTTGAAAACAGAAGAATTGAAAGCTGAGATCCGTCGTATGTGTGAAGAAAAAGGTGCTATTATCCTGGCTCACTACTATACGATTGGTGATATTCAGGATATCGCTGATTTCGTAGGCGACTCTCTGGCTTTGGCCCGTAAGGCAGCAGAGACGGATGCGAAAATCATGGTGATGTGTGGTGTTCACTTTATGGCAGAGACTTGTAAACTGCTCTCACCTGACAAGATGGTATTATGTCCAGACTTAAATGCCGGTTGTTCTTTAGCAGACAGTTGTAAGGCTGAAGACTTAAAGAAATTCAAAAAAGAGCATCCTGGTTATCAGGTCATCTCTTATGTGAATACCACAGCAGCTGTGAAAGCCTTGACAGATGTTGTTGTCACCAGTGGTAATGCCAAGAAGGTAGTAGATCAGTTATCAAAAGATGCCAAACTGATCTTTGGACCTGACTATAATCTTGGTAATTATATTAATGAGGTAACAGGTCGTGATATGCTGTTATGGAATGGTGGTTGTCATGTGCATGAGCGTTTTTCTGTTGAGAAGATCATCGAATTGAAGAAGCAGTATCCTGATGCCATCGTGATGGCTCACTTAGAGTGTAAGGCTCCAGTCTTGGCTGTAGCTGATATCAAGGGCAGTACAGCTGATATGCTTCGTGAGGCGAAGAGCAATACAGCCAAGCAGTTTATTGTGGCTACAGAGGCAGGAATCCTGCATGAGCTGCAGCGTACTTGTCCTGATAAGGAATTTATCCCTGTGCCTCCTGAAATCAGCGAGAGCGGCTTGGAATGCAGTTGTAACGAGTGTCAGTATATGAAGTTGAATACACTCGAAAAGGTATATGATTGTCTGAAGAACAAATCGCCTCAAATAGAGATTGATCCTGATATTGCAAAAGAGGCTGTGAAACCAATCAATAGAATGCTGGAGTTGAGTTAATCACTCCAGTATTTTTTTGCTACCATTAAGGGAAAAAATTGCTACCATTAATGCTAGCAACTTTTTCAGTTAATAACAGCGATTCTGCAAACGGTACCGCTATTGCCTTCAGAAGTGGCTGTTATGACGAAATAAATGCCACTTGCCACTCGTCTACCCTGACGATCATTTCCATCCCAAGTGAACATACCACCATTGCTTCGTCCTTGTGCTATCAGGGCACCATTGGATGAAGTGATCTTTACGTCAGCATCGTAAGTAAGACCAGTAATGGTAATCAGTCCTGTATAGTCTGGTGTCACAGGATTTGGATAGGCATAGACATTGTCTTTTGTCATTTCTTCAGAAGGTTCTGTAGCATCGCCTTGATAAGAACAGAGTCCCTTATCTGTGAGGAAATATATTTTACCTGTCTTAGGATTGACGGCAATGGAACTGATGGTATTTGACAACAGATAGGAGTTGTCTTCCTTGAAGTTTGAAATCTGTGTGATATTATCCGCCCCTATCAGGAAAGCACCAGCACCATTGGTGGCAAACCACTTCCGATTACCACCATCAATAGCGATATGACTGATATTGACGCCATATAACAGATAATCGGCATAATCAGTACCATCGTTACGAGGTACTTTGATCTGATAGAATGTCACATCCTCCTGCCCTACTTCATCGCTCTTAATCATAAACGGCCCCATATTGGTGCCTACCCAGATATTCTTCTCCTTATCCTCACAGACACTGTTCACGAAAGTGAGAGAATAGCTGATACCATCCTGATTAACCCAATTGCTGTATTTGAAAAGCTTGTCAGTAGAAGGATTATAACAACATACAGACTGGTCCATCCATGAGGTATTGACAAACCAAAGAAGTCCTCTACTGTCGAAGAACATACTTCTGAGTCCTGAAAGCGAAATACCATCAGAGTTATCCAACAGTTCCTGATGATAACTCGTCCAAGTATGATCTTTGGAAAGCAACAGCATATTGGTGCCTTTTGCCTGACTGTTGAGCACCACCAGGTTTCCTGCCTGATCAAACTGGATACCATTGATAAGCACGTAATCATTACCTAATTCAGTACCACGATCGATAGCAGGTCTTAGCGGACTGTTATCCTTATTATAATAGTTGAGCAATCGTCCGTCTTTGAATTCATAAAGTCCGCATCTGCCACCAGCATAGACATGAGTCTCATCCGTAGGATCCACACTGATGCAATTGATGTCGAGATAAGGATAGCCTGTCTTCTCCGACAGATTGTCCTCGTAAATCATCCAGTCATTCCCGTCATACACCTGAATAGTTCCAGGATAGTTATAGTCGTTCATACCTGACAGGAAATAGCCACCAGTGGTGTATAGCTTTCCGTTCAGAAACACTGACTCATAGAAGTGGTTGTATTTGGGACCTATAGGATTCAGTTTCTCTACAACAGGTCTGTAGGTCTTTAGATCCTTATATTCATCGTAGATAGGCAGATCTCTAGGATAATCAGGATTATTAGGCCAGTAAGTATCCGTGATCTCTGCTTTCTGCATATTCACCTTCACATAGCCGAAATCGCAATCCAGCCATACGTAGATATCATCAATGATCAGACGCTTCACAGTCTTACTCTCTGTCATGATCTTCGTCAGGAGCGCAGAGATATTGGTGATATTTCCCTTCGTGTCTATCAGGTCGATATTTGAATTATGATAGACGGCTATCAGCTTTTGTACTTTAGGATTCCAGGCAATATGAGTGATGTAGGTATCATTAAGCCCAGTCACTTTATCATAAGTGGTGATACTCTCATCGTTCTGGTTATACTGATAGAGTGAGTTGGAAGCTAAGACAAAGAGTTGGTTATTAGAAGCTGCACAGATATTCTGCAGTTCATGATAAGCCAGGTAATTTTCCCAGATACCTACCTGGGCATGTAAAGGTAAAAAGGTAAGAAGGTAAAAGGGTAGAAACCATTTTACCAATCTGCTACTATTGAAAAATACAGCTTTCATTTTTTACCTTTTTACCTTTTCAACAGATAGTCTGCGAGTTTTTGAACGGCTCTAGCCCTGTGACTGATATGATTCTTAATACCAGTACCCAGTTCGGCAAATGTCTGGTCATAACCCTCAGGTTGGAAGATAGGATCATAACCGAAGCCCTCTCCTCCCCTACGCTCGCGGATAATCTCACCATTGACGATACCTTCGAAGGTGGTGATTTTTCCATCGATGATCAAGGCGATGATCGTACGGAAACGGGCCTTGCGGTTATCCTTCTGCTCCAACTCCTGCAGCAGACGCGTCATATTAGCACCAGAGTCATGAGATTGGGCATTGCCAGAACCCATCATTGAGGCATAACGGGCACTATACACACCTGGGGCTCCACCTAATGCCTCGACTTCAAGACCTGTATCATCAGCAAAGCAGTTGATATGGTACTTCTTGTAGATATATTCTGCCTTCATCTTGGCATTATCCTCCAGCGTCTGTCCTTTCTCTGGGATATCATCGTTGCAGTTGATATCCTTCAGTGAAAGTACTTCAAACGAATTACCCAAAATCTTACGAACCTCCGTGAGCTTATTGAGGTTGTTGGTGGCAAAGACTATTTTCATTTTCTTCTTTTTTACGTTCACTCTCATCTCATCGAAACCCTCACCATAGACACCGATGACACTCGACTGTGATACGAAGGCACGAGGATCGATCATCTTGATGCCAGGATACAGAGCACCTTCATCTGATGACCTGTGTACCAGCCGTGACCATCAAGGATCGTCACACCATGATTCATCTCTGTACCAATGGCATTGGCTATCTCCTGCCATTTACTGGAGAAGATGAAGAACTGTACAGACTGACGACGTGCATTCATCACATAGTCGAGCACATAGTTCTCCATCGTCATCACGCAGAAGCCGAACATCACCTTATGGGCGCGCTCCATATAGTCGCCAAACTGGGGGAAGAACATACATGAGCCAATGATACAGAAGTCGGCAGCAATCAGTACATTTCCCAATGATACATTAGGATGGAACTTGTTCACTGAGGCTGCAATGATATCAGTACCACCCGTAGAACCATTGTTCAGAAAGACAGTAGCCAAAGCGATACCAGTAATCACACAGCCAATAATCATCGACATGAAATCCTGACCCTCACCCATCAGTTTGAAAGGCATACCATTCTCCTGTTTTGGAAGTATCTCCTGTGCAAACATCAGCATGAAGTAGAGGGTGAAGATGGCGAAGATGGTCTTCATCAGGAACTTCACACCCAGTATCTTCAAGGCTACTACCAGCAGGATGCCATTGATGATAATATAGGTATTCTCAATATGGAAACCTGTGGCATAGTAGATGATAGCCGAAAGACCTGTCACGCCTCCTGCCACGATCTGATAAGGCATCAGGAACACCGTGAAGGCGATGGTATAGAGTAAGAGGCCAATGGCTATAAAGAAATAGTCTCTTTTATTTCTTCAGCACAATGTTCACCATACGCTTAGGGACGATGATAACCTTTGCTACCTGGAAACCTTCGAGATACTTCTGCGAACGCTCGTCTGCCAGCACAGCATCTTGAATGGTCTGGTTGTCAGCATCAGCAGCAAATGCCATCTCGAAGCGGTTCTTACCATTGAAGGCAATACCCAACTTCACCTGACTCTCTACGAGATACTTCTCATCCCACTTAGGCCATTCAGCATCGCAGACACTACCCTGCTCACCCAGCATCTCCCAGAGCTCTTCTGCAATATGAGGTGCAAACGGTGCAATGAGGATCACCAGTGTTTTCAGCAGTTCCTTGTTCTTGCACTTCTGCTGAGAGAGTTCGTTCACGCAGATCATAAAGGCAGATATTGAGGTGTTGTATGAGAACTGCTCAATATCCTGAGATACCTTCTTGATCAGTTTATGAACGCTCTTCAGATTCTCTGCTGTTGCCTCGTTCTCATCGAAGCCGTTCTGATAGATGTTCCAGAACTTACGCAGAAAACGATGACAACCATCGATACCATTGGTGTCCCAAGGCTTACTCTGCTCTACAGGACCCAGGAACATCTCGTAGAGACGCAGGGTATCAGCACCATACTTCTCAACGATCATATCCGGATTGACCACATTGAACATCGACTTCGACAAGGATGAACTCAGCATGCTCGTACTCAGGGCGCCAAGCCTTGAAGGCCTCGATGTCGAGTACATCAGCGCTGACGATATTCACATCCACGTGGATAGGTGTCACCTCCTTGTAGTTCTCTTTCAGGTTCAGACTCACGAACTTACCCTTGTCTGCGCCCTCGTCCTCGATACGATACACGAAGTTAGAACGTCCCTGAATCATACCCTGATTCACCAACTTCTTGAAAGGCTCGTCCTCACAAGAGTAACCAGAGTCAAAGAGGAACTTATTCCAGAAACGAGAGTAGATCAGGTGGCCAGTAGCGTGCTCAGTACCTCCTACATAGAGATCCACATTACGCCAGTACTCATCTGCCTCGCGACTTACAAGCGCCTTCTCGTTCTTGGGATCCATATAACGGAGATAGTAGGCTGACGAACCAGCGAAGCCAGGCATCGTGTTCAACTCCAAGGGGAAGACTGTCTTGTTGTCAATCTCATCCTTCGACACCACCTTGTCGAACTTGGTATCCCAAGCCCACATCTTGGCACGTCCCAATGGGGGCTCACCTGTCTCCGTAGGCTTGTACTCATCGATCTCAGGCAACAGCAGAGGCAGACACTCCTTGGGGATCATATAAGGCATATCGTCCTTGTAGTAAACAGGGAACGGCTCACCCCAGTAGCGCTGACGAGAGAAGATGGCATCACGCAGACGATAGTTCACCTTCACACGACCCAGATTGTGTTCTGTCACATATTTCTTCGTAGCAGCAATAGCCTCCTTCACAGTCAGACCATTGAGTGAGAATTTCGAGCTGGATGAATTGCAGACGATACCCTCTTTGGCATCATAGCTCTCCTCGCTCACATCAGCACCCTCGATCAATGGGATGATGGGCAGGTTGAAGTGCTTGGCGAAGGCATAGTCGTAAACGGATTGATGGCGTATGAACCAGAGAACACGCCAGTGACCTTGTGATCCATCTGACGCTCACGCTCCGTACGTTTCTTCACGTAGTCGAGATACTTCTCTACCTCAGCTTTCTGATCAGCAGTCGTCAACTCAGCCACGAGTTCACTCTCAGGAGCCAGCACCATGAAGGTGACACCAAACATCGTATCGGCACGTGTGGTAAAGATCGTGAAGTGCTTGTCTGAATCAGCGACGTTGAACTCTACCTCAGTACCCTCACTGCGACCAATCCAGTTGCGCTGGGTCTCCTTCAGAGAGTCTGTCCAGTCGATCTCCTCCAAACCATCGAGCAGACGCTGGGCATAAGCTGATACACGCAGGCACCACTGGCGCATCTTCTTCTGTTCTACAGGATAACCGCCACGCTCGGAGACACCATTGATCACCTCGTCGTTTGCCAATACAGTTCCCAATGCCGGGCACCAGTTCACCATCGTTTCAGCCAGGTAGGCGATACGGTAGTTCATCAGCACTTCCTGCTTCTTCTTCTCAGAGAAACTGGCCCAGTCAGAGGCTGTGAAATGCAACTCCTCAGTACCCAGGGCGTTACAGTTCTCTGTACCCATCAGCTCGAAGTGCTCAATCAGTTTGATAGTGGGCTGAGCCTTATGTGAAGAGGTAGAGTAATAACTCTTGAACATCCGCTGGAAAGCCCACTGTGTCCACTTATAATAGATGGGGTCACAGGTGCGAACCTCACGATCCCAATCGAATGAGAAGCCGATCTTATCCAACTGCTCACGATAGCGATCGATGTTGGCGAAAGTAGTCTTCTCAGGATGCTGACCTGTCTGGATAGCATACTGCTCTGCAGGCAGTCCATAGGCATCGTAACCCATCGGGTTCAGTACGTTGAAGCCCTGCAGACGCTTATAACGGGCATAGATATCCGAGGCTATATAACCTAAGGGATGTCCCACGTGCAAGCCTGCCCCAGAGGGGGAACTTCTTCTTGTTCTTGTCCTCCACCACGCGATAGGTTCCATTCTCCACCCATCGCTTCTGCCATTTCTGTTCGATTTCTCTGAAATTGTAATCCATTGTATTTTCGTTATTTATTGTTTCCGTACATTATATTTGGGCTGCAAAGATACGAATAAGTGAGCAGAATGCCAAAAGAAAAAGAAAATTTTTCATTTTGGCATTCTCGAACGCTAGTATCTTCGGCGAAGCCAGAGATACTGCAAATCGAGCAGAATGCCAAATTATTTTGGGATTAATTCATGATTTCGCCACTTGCGATACTTCAGCCAATAATAGAGCAGTATCAACAAGCCTATACCAAAAGGTATCAGCAAAAACAAGATGAACACCACAAGGAAAGCAGCACCGATATTGACTCCTATGTGACCTCGTGGATGAAATTCCGGCTTTTCAAGGTGTAAAGAGTCGGCTTCATAAGCCTTCAATGCTTCTTCGTACTCTATCTGCGAGGCTGTGAATTCCTGACGACTCTTGTCCATCTCCCTTTCGCTATCGACAATCATCCACACGAAGAAAGCAATCAGTAGCGCACTGACAATCGTCAGCATACAACCAGACCATTTCCAGCATCCGTGGGGTTTCTTTATTGGCTTATAGGGATCATTCATCATAAAAATCTCTTTTTGTAAATTTGCAACTTGATACCAAACATTTGTAATGATGAAGAAACCTCATTGGCTGGAGAAAGAGAATCTCTATAAGATCATGTTTGAGTCAGAGCACCCGGTAGGTCGGGTCTTTGACCTCACTCTGATAACGGCTATCTCGCTGAGTATCATCATCTCGTTTGTCGAGACGATTCCCTCATTGGCACATACGTTTAAGTTTGTGCTAGAGATTCTGGAATATCTGCTCACTTTCTTCTTTACAGTTGAGTATATTGCCCGTGTCTATTGCTCCCCTCGTCCTCGCGACTATGTGCTGAGTTTCTTTGGTATCATCGACCTGCTATCTACCTTGCCACCTTATCTCTCCTATTTCCTGCCAAACGCGAGATACATGATACTGCTGCGATCGATCCGTTTCATCCGTATCTTCCGCATTTTCAAGTTGTTCAGTTTCATCAACGAGGGCTACATACTGATGCACTCGCTTCAGAAGAGTCTCACCAAAATTTCCGTTTACTTCTTGTTTGTGCTGATACTCGATATCTGCTTGGGTACGTTGATGTTTATGGTAGAAAGCGGCGAACCCAATACCCAGTTTACTGATCTGGCAACCTCAGTCTATTGGGCTATTGTAACGATGACAACTGTCGGCTATGGTGACATCACGCCTGTGACGGCGATAGGTCGCCTGCTATCGGCATTCGTCATGCTACTGGGTTACACCATCATTGCCGTTCCTACTGGTATCGTAACGGCAAACATCATCGACGAGACTAAAGAAAAGCCGAAGGATGGACACTGTCCGCGTTGCGATGGTATGGTTCGCGACGAAGACCACTATTGCTCCCACTGCGGAGAGAAGTTGTAGCACTTGTCAATACTGCGATGATTTTTTACAAACCGATGCCTGAGATTCGCACGTTATTCACCAATCCAAACTTGGGTCTCAAATACGCGAATTATGGCCAATTTTGTAAACTATTGACTATCTGATGCTTACAAAATCGCTTCTTTTTTGGTTTCGGAAAATCGCCCTAAAAAGTGCCGTTTTGCACCTCATTTAGTTACTTTTTCCTATTAATTCTGGCACTTGCTACCATTAAATCTAGCACTTTTTCCCTCACTAGGGAACAATTTTTTCATAACTATGCAGTAAGTTTTCCATAACCTAACAACATGTTCCCTTACTGGGAACGCCTAGTTTGCTTACTTCTCGTCAATATCCTCCCCCACTCTTTTCCTAGATTACTCCATTCAGAAGTGTTAAATTTAGGCACAATTCTTTTACATAAGTAATATAATCAGATTTTCTTTCATAGTCTGAATAATCGCTAAATAGTCTGAAAACATTTGGAGGGAATGTGGGGGTTGATTATTTTTGCAGACGATATCGATACGTTTGTTTTTGAAGATGACAAGAATGCGACAGGGGTTTGCACAAAGGCGACTGGTGGTTGTCGATGTGGAGACAATGATTCCTGTGGTTGGTGCCAATGTGATCAGCAAAGATGGAAATTGTACGACAGACTCCTTAGGTTATTTCAGTGTGTCAGACAGTTGCAAGACGCTTTCTTTCTCGCACGTCAACTACGAGAGTCGTCTGGTGAATCTCAACGAGGTTCGCGATACTGTCTTCATGATTTCCAAGTTGTTGAATATCAAGGAAGTTGTCGTCTTCGGACATGGGCAGCGCCAAGAACTTCCAGATGCCTTGAAGAAGCAGTTGGAAGTCGATAAGAAAGATGCACAGTTGGCTGCTATTGACCCCAGTAGCGGCAATCTGCTGAGTTTGTTGGCTTATCTGATTCCCAAGAAGTGGCGCAAGAATTCCAAAGAGGCGCGTCGCAAACGTCTGAAGCAGATTCTGGAGAATTATTAAGTAAATCCAAAAATATAGTTTAAAATTTGGTGGTTCAGGAAATAGTTCTTACCTTTGCACACTATGAAACAGATTCTCACATCACTCCTCATGGCAATAGCCATGATTTTTATGGATACAACGACAGCAAAAGCCGATGTGTCCAATGAAGAAGCAGGTCAGTATGTCCTGAAGTGTGGTAACGTGTCGATGACCATCGATGCAGCCAATGGTGGTAAGATCCTGTCCTACAAATATGGTGATCAGGAAGTCATCTCACAGTTGAAATGGCCTGAAGCCTTTGGTAGCACCTTCTGGACCAGTCCCCAGAAAGAGTGGTATTGGCCCCCTGTGCCTGAATACGATAAGAAGCCTTATCAGGTCGAAGAAAATGACGGTGTGCTGACAATGACCAGTGAGGTGAATGAGAAACTGAAGTTCAGGATCCGTAAGGCGTTTGCTGTCGATGAGCCGAATCAGACCATCGCTATCACCTACTCTATCATCAATGCGAGCGATGAGACGCGCAAGGTGGCACCTTGGGAGATCACTCGTGTGCAGAACGAAGGAGGGCTGATCTTCTTCGAGGCGCCAGTAGATAGTATCTGGCCTGCTGGTCTGATGAACTTTAAGGCTGATGGCAGTATCTCCTACTATGAGCCTGATGAGGCCAATGAGAATCGTAAGGTGAATGCTGACGGAAAGGGTTGGCTGGCCTATCTGAATCAGGAGAAAGGTCTGTTGCTCGTGAAGCAGTTTGAGGATCTTGACAAGAGTCAGCCTGCGCCTGATGAGGCTGAGATTCAGGTGTATGTCAACAGAGGAAAGACGTATATCGAACTGGAGAGTCAGGGTGCTTATACAACGCTGCAGCCTGGAGAAGTATTGAACTGGACCGTTCGTTGGTATCTGCAGCCCTGCAAAGACGCCTCATCTGCAGCCTTGTTGCAGCAAGTGAAGAATCTGATAAAAACAGACAAGTAATGGCGAAGAAAGAGGGGAAAGAACTGACCCCGATGATGAAGCAGTTCTTCGACTTGAAGGCGAAACATCCTGACGCAGTGATGCTGTTCAGATGTGGCGACTTTTACGAGACCTATTGCGAAGATGCCATTACTGCTGCGAAGATACTTGGTATCACCCTCACCCATCGTAATAATGGTGCTGGTGTGAAAGGCGATGAGATGGCCGGATTCCCCCATCATGCCCTTGATACCTATCTGCCCAAACTCATCCGAGCTGGTAAACGTGTGGCTATCTGCGATCAGCTTGAGGATCCCAAACTTACGAAAAAGCTTGTAAAAAGGGGTATTACAGAATTGGTAACACCTGGTGTGGCTCTTTCGGATAATGTGCTGAACTATAAGGAAAACAACTTCCTCGCAGCTGTGCATTTTGGCAAGGGTTCTTTGGGTGTTGCTTTCCTCGATATCTCTACTGGTGAGTTTCTGACAGGCGAGGGCACACAAGATTATGTGGAGAAACTCTTGGGTAACTTCTCGCCAAAGGAGATTCTGCACGACAGAACGAAGAAGCAGGAGTTTGAACGATACTTCGGTACAAAATACTTTACTTTCCAACTCGATGACTGGGTGTTTACGGAGCAGACTTCGAAGCAGAAGCTGTTGCGCCACTTCAATGTGAAGAACCTGAAGGGTTTTGGTGTGGATCATCTGCAGAATGGCGTGATTGCTGCAGGGGCTATCTTGCAGTATCTGGAACAGACCCAGCACACCCAGATAGGCCATATCACCAGCATTTCTCGCATCGAGGAAGATAAGTATGTACGTCTGGATAAGTTCACCATCCGCAGTCTGGAGTTGGTTCATCCGATGCAGGATGATGGTAAGTCGTTGCTTGATGTGATCGACAAGACGGTGAGTCCGATGGGTGGACGTTTGTTGCGTCGCTGGCTGGTGTTCCCATTAAAAGATGAGAAACCCATCAACTCGCGTCTGGATATTGTGGAGTATTACTATCGTGAGCCTGAGTTCCGTGAGTGTATCGATGATCAGTTGCATCGTATCGGCGATTTGGAGCGTATCATCTCGAAGGCAGCAGTAGGGCGCGTTTCACCTCGTGAGGTGGTACAGTTGAAGGTGGCGCTGCAAGCCATCCAACCCATCAAGACGGCTTGTCTCTATGCGAAGAACGAGGCCTTGAATCGGGTAGGGGAGCAGCTGAATCTCTGTGAGTCGCTCAGAGACAGAATAGAGAAAGAAATCCAGAACGATCCGCCTCAGTTGGTAGCTAAAGGAGGAGTGATAAAGGATGGCGTGAATGCGGAGCTCGACGAGTTAAGAAGCATCGCCTATTCAGGCAAGGACTATCTGTTGAAGATTCAGGAGCGCGAGGCTGCTGAGACAGGTATCAGTTCGCTGAAAATAGGCTATAACAACGTGTTCGGCTACTATCTGGAGGTACGAAATACCTATAAGGAACTGGTGCCACCAGAGTGGGTTCGTAAGCAGACGTTGGCTCAGGCAGAGCGCTATATCACGCAGGAGTTGAAGGAATACGAAGAGAAGATTCTGGGTGCTGAGGATAAGATTCTGTCATTGGAGGCTAAGCTCTTCAATGATCTCGTGCTGAGTATGCAGGAGTTTATCCCTCAGATTCAGATCAATGCGAATATCATCGCTCGTCTCGACTGTCTGTTGAGTTTCGCAAAGACAGCAGAAGAAAACAAGTATATCCGTCCTGTGATCGATTCGTCAGAGGTTATCGATATCAAACAAGGTCGTCACCCTGTAATCGAACAGGAACTGCCATTGGGAGAGCGGTATGTGCCAAATGATATCCTGCTCGACAATGAGCGACAGCAGATCATTATCATTACTGGTCCGAATATGGCTGGTAAATCGGCGCTGTTGCGTCAAACGGCGTTGATAGTACTGATGGCGCAGATAGGTTGTTTCGTGCCAGCAGAGGCAGCGAGAATCGGTCTGGTGGATAAGATATTCACCAGGGTAGGGGCCTCAGATAACATTTCCTTGGGAGAATCCACGTTTATGGTGGAGATGACAGAGGCTTCGAATATTCTGAATAATGTCAGTTCGCGCTCCTTGGTGCTCTTCGATGAGCTGGGACGAGGTACGAGTACCTATGATGGTATCTCGATAGCCTGGGCGATAGTGGAGTATCTGCATGAGAATGCCAAAGGGCATCCCAGAACCCTCTTTGCGACACACTATCATGAGCTGAACGAGATGGAGAAAAACTTCTCGCGCATCAAGAACTATAATGTCTCAGTAAAAGAGGTGGATGGCAAGGTAATCTTCCTGCGTAAACTCGAAAAGGGTGGGAGTGAGCACTCCTTTGGTATCCACGTGGCAGAGATTGCAGGTATGCCTCGCTCGATTGTGAAGCGTGCTAATGTGATTCTGAAAGAGTTGGAAGCCGATAATGCCTCAGTAGGTACCGTTGGCAAGCCCACAGCAGAGATCGCAGCCTCTCGCGAAGGTATGCAACTCTCGTTCTTCCAATTGGATGATCCTGTACTTTGTCAGGTGCGTGATGAGATCTTAGGTATCGATGTGAATAATCTCACGCCGCTCGAAGCCCTGAATAAGTTGAACGATATAAAAAAGATTGTATCAGGGAAATAAATTGGCAACGGACTACAGGACTAAAACGACTTTTTTGAATTTGAAAGTCCTTAAGTCCTGTAGTCCGTTGCTTTTAAACTTTCTTGGCTTTTATCATGCAATAGATTCCAAGGATGATGAAGGGAATCGAAAGGATCTGTCCCATGTCGAGTGGGAGAGAGGCTTCGAAGGCTTCCTGGATCTCCTTGGTGTATTCGATGAAGAAGCGGAAGGTGAAGATATA
>ONNY01000052.1 GCA_900319305.1 uncultured Prevotella sp. | reverse complement strand
CGCTTCTTGTACTACTTCTGTCTATGTAAATCTTTCAAAGAACTCTTTCTTTTAAGCAAATCGCCAATTTTTAGGCGAAAGCGAGTGCAAAGGTACAACAAATATCAATACCATCCAAATTTTAAAGCAAAAAAATTCCCGAAAGCATGAAAGTTTTCGGGAATCATTACAAATTTAAGTTCGCTTTATATATTACATATAATGTACGCGCGATAGTTTACTCGCGACGTCCAAATATTCTCAGCAAATAAATGAAGAGATTCACAAAGTCAAGATAGAGTGTCAGAGCACCCAGCAAAGCCAACTTCTGTGCACCCTCTCCCGCATCGGGAGCCATCTGCAACATCCGCTTGATCTTCTGAGAATCGTAGGCAGTCAGACCGACAAAGATCAGCACTCCGAGATAGCTGACAATCATCTCCAGACCAGAACTCTTCAGGAAGATATTCACAACCGTAGCGATAATGATACCAATCAGCGCCATAAAGAGGATTTTACCCATAGAGGTGAGATCGGTCTTTGTGGTATAACCTATCAGGGCCATTACAGAGAAAGTACCTGCCGTGATAAAGAACACACTAGCAATACTCGACATCGTATAGATCACAAAGATCGAGGAGAGCACGGCACCATTAATCACGGAATACAGGATAAACATCAGTGTGGCCGTCGTCAGTGACAGACGATTGATGGCAGCAGTGATGCCTATCACCAATGCAAACTCGGCAATGACCAGTCCCCAGAAAAGAAGTTGGTTAGAAAAAAGTGCCGTCAAAATGCCAGGGCTCGTAGCCACACCATAAGCAGTAGCACCAGTGATCACCAATGCCAAAGCCATCCAAACATATACCTTTCGCATCAGTGCAGGAAAGGCTGCCGACATCGAGAGACCTTGCTCACGTGTCATGGCGTCGAAATTTAGTTCATTATAATTCATACTCATTCTTTTTTATTCGTATTCAATGTCTATTCTGCAAATATGATGCCACAAAGGTACACATTTACATTTAATAAAACATAAAACGAAGAGAAAAATACCCATTTATTAGCATTTTTGATTCTTTTTCACTATATTTGTGCCCAAGATAAACTATAAATAATACGCCTATATATGAAAATCGGACTATTTATCCCCTGTTATGTCGATGTGGTTTATCCTGAAGTAGGTGTTGCCACATACAAGCTACTAAAACATCTTGGTCTCGACGTAGATTATCCTTTGAATCAGACCTGCTGCGGGCAGCCGATGGCAAATGCCGGCTTTGAAGCACAGGCCATCCCTCTTGCAGAGAATTTTGAAGAGAAATTCAAAGGTTTCGATTATGTGGTATCGCCCTCAGTCAGTTGCACCGCATTCATCAAGCTGAACTATCCGCGTCTGCTGAAAAAGGATCATGAGTGTGAAACCGCCAAAAAGGCGATGGATGTCGTGGAGTTCCTTCACGATGTGGTGAAAGTGAACCAGCGTTTAGGCACCTTCCCTCATAAGGTGAGTCTGCACAACTCCTGCCACGGTGTACGTGAGTTGGGCCTGAGTTCGCCCAGCGAAGAACATGTGAACAAGTTTAATAAGATCAAGGATCTGCTGGCGCTCGTAGATGGCATTCAGGTCGTGGAACCTGAGCGTCCTGACGAATGCTGCGGCTTTGGTGGCATGTTCTCGGTAGAAGAAACATCTGTCAGTGCCCAGATGGGTAAGGACAAGGTGGAACGACACATCCAAACGGGTGCTGAATATGTGACAGGCCCGGATTGCTCCTGTCTGATGCACATGGCAGGTGTGGCCAAGAAACAAGGCCTGAATATAGAGTTTAAACATGTAGTTCAAATTTTAGCAGCAGGATTATGAGTACAGGACATAGTATAGCAGCAAAAGCGTTCTTAAAGAACCAGACATACGCCAAATGGCATGATGCCACTTTCTGGGCAGTACGCACCAAACGTGACAATATGGCATACGGCCTTGATGAGTGGGAACAGTTACGCGAAAAGGCCAGCGCCATCAAGCGCCATACCATCACCCACCTTGACGAATATCTCGATCAGTTCTCTACAAATGCAGAGAAAAACGGCTGTATCGTCCATTGGGCCAAAGATGCCAATGAGTTTAATGAGATTGTCTATGGCATCCTGAAACAGCACGATGTCAAGAAGATGGTAAAATCCAAGTCGATGCTGACCGAGGAGTGCGAGATGAACCCTTATCTGGAGGCTCGTGGCATTGAGGTAGTAGAGACCGACCTCGGTGAACGCATCATCCAGTTGAAGGGACAGAAACCGAGTCATATCGTGATGCCTGCCATCCACTTGAACCATGATGATGTGGGGGAACTCTTTGAAGAGAAGGGCATCTCAACGGAGAAAGGCAATCACGATCCCACCTATCTGACCTATCGCGCCCGTTTGAGTCTGAGAAACGAGTTCCTGACGGCCGACGCGGGCATGACAGGTGGTAACTTCGGTATCGCCGCCACAGGTGACATCGTGGTCTGCACCAACGAGGGCAACGCAGATATGTCAACCTCTTGTCCGAAACTGCACATCGCCGCCATCGGTCTGGAGAAGATCATTCCCAACTACGACTGTCTGGCAGTCTTCCAGCGGATGCTCTGTCGCGCAGGTACTGGTCAGCCAACAACCACTTACACCTCTCATTTCCGCAAAGCTCGTCCGACAGCCCACCCCATGCATATTATCCTTGTGGATAATGGTCGCTCGGAGTGGATCGGCAATCCTGAACATTGGGAAGCCCTGAAGTGTATCCGTTGCGGTTCATGTATGAACACCTGTCCCGTCTATCGGCGCAGTGGTGGTTATAGTTACAGTTATTTCATTCCTGGTCCCATCGGCATCAACCTCGGTATGTTGCGTGATGCCCAGAAACACTCCGGTAATGTCAGTGCCTGTTCGCTGTGTAACAGTTGCCAGACGGTTTGCCCTGTCAAGGTCAACCTGGGTGATCAGATCTACCAGTGGCGTCAGCAACTGGATGAGTTCGGCACAGCCAACCCACAGAAGAAGCTGATGTGTAAAGGCATGAGTACACTCTACGGCAGTAGCGGTATCTATAATGCTGCCACGTCCATGGCACCCTTAGCCAACCTCATCCCTTCGCCATTGATGAACTTGAGTCTCAACCCATGGGCAGAAGGTCATGAAATGATGAAATTCCCGAAAGAGACCTTCCATTCACTGTGGAAGAAAGGAAAAGTGAGGTAAAGGTAAAAAAGCAAAAAGGTAAAAAAGTGAAAAGTTATGAGTAGCAAAGAATCCATTCTGTCTAACTACAGAAAGAATATACGTCAGAAGTTTGACATGCCGTCGCTCGATGACATCCAGGCCATCACCTACCCTGACCCGCTGGTACAGTTTATCAAGATGACAGAGAGTGTAGGTGGTCATGTGATTGAGGTTAAGGAGGGACAGGATATCAATGACATCGTCAGAGAGCTTTATCCCGATGCCAAAGAGATCGCCTCTAATTTACCCGAGGTAAAGATAGCCACCAGGAATCCTGATGAGGTGGGACGTGCCCGCGACCTGAATGGCACGGATGTGGGTATCATCCGCGGTAAGTTTGGCGTGGCAGAGAATGCCTGTGTCTGGATTCCCCAACAGATGAAGGAGAAGGCTGTCTGCTTTATCTCCGAGAATCTGATCATCCTCTTGCCGAAGTCGCAGATTGTGAACAATATGCACGAGGCCTACAAGCGCATTGAGTTTGATAAGACCTACGATGGCTATGGCACGTTTATCAGCGGACCGTCAAAGACGGCAGACATCGCACAGGTCTTGGTGATGGGCGCCCAGGCAGCGCGCAGCGCCACGATCCTACTCATGCCAGAGTAGAGTCATAGATTCCACTTGTACCAGTCATAGCAGATCCCCCGTCCGCCAAAGCCTTCTTTCTGATAGATAAGTCCTTCGTTCAGATAGGTGCCTTGGTTCTCTGTAGAAATGCCAAAGTCGAAATACGGATGCTTTTCTAAGGACTGTCGGATCACCACATCAAACAGCCAGTCCAAGGCATGAACTTCCCTACCTCTTGGACTGGCTGCAATATATTGTGAGTGTACCACTCGGTTCGAGATGTAAAGCACACTACCACCGATGGTTTCATTCCCTTCCTTGGCAACAAACAAACGGATGTGCTGAGGGAAACGCTGATGCAACAACGTGATTTCTTCAAGCGTATGCACAGGATTCAGTCCATAACGCGCTTGCAGATTGGCTGTCAGGATCTGCCAGAACGGCTGATAATCCTCCGTCTCCTCAATTACCACACCAGACTGTTGCGCTTTCTGAGCACCGCACTTTCGAATGCGATACCATGCATTTGGATGCTCCCTAGTGATGGTAGAAGCCAAACTACGGGTGAGGCGGACATCACACACCTCTACGATGGCATACAGATCTTCCTCCGAAGGCTGTTGATGGTAGATCCATGGCACAGGCTTATACAGAACTTTCCGGATGTCCTCTGAACGCAACGTTGCATTCAGCAGTCTGAAGATATCCACGACCTCAGCCGCCGTGGTCTTGTCACTCATGATCAAGCCGCCATAGGTCAATCCCTGATGCGAATATAACGTATCCCCATCCACGTTGGCAGGCAATAGCGCATACAGTTTCCCTCGACGGAAAAACAGCAGAGAATGATCCTGAAAACGGTCGGCATGATAATCCATATAGCGGCGGTCGAAGAGAAAAGTGCCATTCTTCGACGCCGCTACAAACTGGTTCCATTCGTCAGCAAACGCTGGCGTATATCGTCTAATCTCTAAGTTTGGCATAGGGATCCGTTCCGAGGACGGTCTTGGCAAGACGTTTCGCCTTATCACGGAGGGCATTCACATCATCGCCCACTTCACCGTAACAAAGCACGACACCCATACGACGACCCTTATGAGCCTCAGGTTTTCCGAAGATACGGATGCGGGTGCGGTCCTCCTTGAGAGCCTCATCGAGGTTGTAAGGCAGCAGTGAACGGTCCACAGGTGTCTTGGCCTCCGTAGGTGAAAGGATCACAGCCGACGCACCAGCATGCTCCAGATGAATGGCAGGGATAGGCAGACCCATCACCGCGCGGAAATGAAGTTCGAACTCAGAGAGGTTCGTGGTGTGACCAAGGGTTACCATACCCGTGTCATGTGGACGTGGTGAGAGTTCTGAGAAGATCACCTCTCCCTGTTTGGTCAGGAAGAACTCCACGCCCCAGATACCAGCACCTGTCAGAGCCTTGGTCACCTTGTCGGCCATCATCTGTGCCTGCTTCAGTGCCTCGTCGCTGATCTTATACGGCTGCCAGGACTCACGGTAGTCACCTGACTTCTGCACATGGCCAATCGGCGGACAGAAGATCGTAGGCCAACCATGCTGCTGGGTCACCGTCAACAGTGTGAACTCTGAGTCGAAGTCGATAAACTCCTCAATGATCACTTCCTTCACATCACCACGTGAACCTTCCATCGCCTCCTTGAAAGCCTGTTCCAATTCACCATCATTATGCACATAACTCTGACCATGACCAGAAGAGGACATCAGCGGTTTTACCACACAAGGGAAGCCGATCTCATCGGCTGCAGCCTTAAACTCCTCGAAAGTCTTGGCATAGAAATACTTGGCAGTACGCAGACCAAGTTCCTTAGCAGCCAAGTCACGAATAGCACGACGGTTCATCGTGAAATTCACGGCACGGGCCGAAGGAACAACCTGGATACCTTGTTCCTCGAACTTAAAGAGACGCTCCGTACGGATGGCCTCAATCTCAGGCACGATGATATCAGGCTTATGCTTGTTAACGACAGCCTCGAGCGCATCACCGTCGAGCATTGAAAACACCTCACGCTCGTCGGCCACCTGCATAGCAGGTGCATTGTCGTAACGATCACAGGCAATCACGTACTGACCAGCACGCATGGCGGCTATCACGAACTCTTTACCGAGTTCTCCTGAGCCTAATAACAGAATCTTCTTCATCTTTACTTTTGTATTTGTTTAATCATTTGCCATTCGGGGGTGACGGCGAGTTTACGGACACATTGGTCGATCCGCGCCATCGCGTCTTCCTGCGACATCTTCAATTCACAGGCAATCTCTTGCAGTGATTTCCTTTCTGTGCCGAAGATGCCATAATAGTGGGTCACAGCCTCTTCCTCCTCTGGTGGAAGCAGATAGAGCAGATGCTCTAAGTAATGTTCCATCTGAGGTGAGATGCTCGTGGGCTGCATGCCGATGCGAACCAGAAAGCTGTGAAGTTCACGAGTCAACTTATCTGTTGGCATACATATTATCGTAATACTTCTGGTAGTCGCCAGAGGTCACATTATCGAGCCACTCCTGATTGTCAAGATACCAGCGAACGGTCTTCTCGATACCTTCCTCGAACTGCAGGCTGGGTTCCCAACCCAGTTCCTTCTGAAGTTTCGTAGAGTCGATGGCATAACGCAGGTCGTGTCCGGCACGGTCGGTCACGAAGGTGATCAGATCCATATCCTCGCCTTCCTTGCGACCCAGCAGACGATCCACCGTCTTAATCACCACCTTGATGATATCGATGTTCTTCCACTCATTGAAGCCGCCGATGTTATAGGTATCGGCGATCTTGCCTTCATGGAAGATGACGTCAATCGCACGAGCATGATCCTCTACATACAACCAGTCGCGCACGTTCTCACCCTTGCCATAGACGGGCAACGGCTTACGATGACGGATGTTGTTGATAAACAGCGGGATCAACTTCTCAGGGAACTGATAAGGACCATAATTGTTCGAGCAGTTCGTTACCACCACAGGCATACCGTAGGTATCGTGATAGGCACGTACGAAGTGATCCGATGAAGCCTTGGCTGCAGAATACGGTGAGTGAGGATTATACTTGGTTGTCTCCAGGAAGAACTTATCACCGTAAGCCAGATGATGCTCGGCACTGGAAGCGGTCGTCGTGAACGGAGGCTCAATACCCTCGGGATGTGTCAGTTCGAGCGCACCATACACTTCATCGGTAGAGATATGGTAGAAGCGCTTGCCCTCGTACTTCTCAGGCAGACTCTCCCAATAAAGCTTTGCAGCCTGGAGCAAGGAGAGTGTTCCCATCACATTCGTCTTTGCGAAGGTGAAAGGATCCTTGATACTGCGATCCACATGACTCTCTGCTGCGAGGTGAATGATACCGTCCACCTTCTTATCCTGCATCAGCTTGTAGAAAGCATCGAAGTCACAGATATCCATCTTCACAAACTCATAGTTGGGTTTGTTCTCGATGTCCTTGAGGTTTGCCAGATTACCTGCATAGGTTAATTTGTCGAGGTTAATGATGTGGTACTCAGGGTACTTGTTCACAAACAGGCGCACCACATGACTTCCAATAAAGCCTGCGCCACCAGTAATAACGATTGTTCTTTTCATATTTTATAAACTTGTTTTATTATCTCCTAATGTAATAACTTCCAAATCCTTAAATTCCTTGCCGTCGATCGTCAGGCGGATCAGCGTACGATCCTTGTGCCACCCTTGGATACCCGCCGCACCTGGATTGATATGCAGGAGTCCCAAGGTCTTATCGTACTTTACCTTCAAAATATGCGAATGACCAGCCACAAACAACTGCGGCGGATTGGCAAAGAGTGTCGAGCGTACGCTGAAATCATAATTGCCTGGATAGCCACCGATATGTTTGATGAGCACATCCACATCTTCACACTTAAAACGGTTCAGCTCACGATACATCAGCCGAAGGTCTCCCCCGTCGCAGTTGCCACAGACAGCCCTGAAAGGTCTGAAGGCAGCCAGTTTCTCTGCCACCTCCACGCTCCCGATATCCCCGGCATGCCAGATCTCATCACAAGGTTCGAAGTAGTGCAGATACTTATCGTCCCAATATGCGTGGGTGTCGCTGAGAATACCAATCCGCTTCATAGTCTGAACTTCTTTCTGATAAACTCGGCTATGAGTTTCTCTGTTTCTTCCAATCCCAGTATGCTGGCGTCGATACAGAAATCGTAGCTCTCGGCAGCACCCCATTTCTTACCAGTGTAGTAGTTGTAGTACTGCGCTCTGCGACTCTCCACATGTTCTATCAGTTTACGGGCATGTTCAGCATCAAGCTCTTTCACTTTCGACACTAACTGGACACGGAAATCCATCGAGGCTGTGATAAATACGTTTACCACGTTGTCGAAGTCTCTCAGCACATAGTCAGCACATCTGCCCAGAAACACGCAACTGCCCTCTTGAGCCGCCTTGCGGATGGCATCGCTCTGAAACTGGAACAGACGCTCCTGTGAGAAGTTGGAGCCATACAGGTTACCACCACTCAGGTGGGGCGTCTGTACATTCAGCAGACCACGCAGGAAGCCTTTCTTCTCGTCGTTCTGTTTGAAGAACTTCTCAGAGAATCCGCTCTCCTTCGCAGCCAGATTCAACAGCTCCCGATCATAGAACTTCGCATCGAAATCCTCTGCCAGCATCCGGCCTATCTCCTGACCACCAGCCCCTACCTGTCTGCCAACATTAATAATCATATGCTTCATTGATTCTTGAATTTTTTCATATACCACATCAGCATGGGTATCGTCATGGCAAACGATCCGAAGTCACTGGCCGGCATCGAGTACCATACACCATCCAGATCCCAGAACATGGGAAATACGTATGCCATCGGCAACAGCAGGAACAGCTGACGTGACAGCGAGAGGAAGATTGACACCTTCACCTTACCAATGCTCTGGAAGAAGTGGGTAATCGTAGCCTGCGAACCGACGACGAAGAATACCAACATGTCGAGTTTGATGCCTCGGGCAGACAGTTCTATCAGCGTCTCATCAGTGGTGAAGATGCGGGCAATCTCTCTGGGGAACAGCATCGACAAACCCCAACCCACCAACAGGATGGCCGTAGCACATCCGATGGCTAAGAACAAGCAGCGCAACATACGATCGTACTTCTCTGCACCATAGTTATAGCCCACAATGGGCTGCATACCCTGACACACACCCATCACGAACATAAAGAACATCATCACCACCGAGTTGGCGATCGAATAGGCACCTACCGCCATATCACCGCCATAGTGCACGAACTGGTTGTTCATAAAGATCACGATCACGCACGAGCATACATTCATCAGGAATGGCGAAATACCGATAGCAATGATATTGCTGACCAACTGCTGCTTCAGTTTATAAATACCACGCTTCAGGTGCAGTATCTCATTCTTGTTCGAGAACAGCCACAACTGCCAACACATCGCCAACGTCTGCGAGGTCACCGTAGCCAATGCCGCACCTCGTATGCCCCAACGGAACCACCACACGAACATCAATACCAACATGATGTTCATCGCCACCGTAAACAGTACCGAGTACATGGCATGCTTAGGTTTTCCTGCCGCTCTGAGCACAGCGTTCAATCCGAAATACATATGGGTAACCATGTTTCCCAACAAGATCACCGTCATAAACTCGCGGGCATAAGGCAATGTCACATCACTGGCTCCGAAGAACAGCAGGATGGGATCCAGAAACAACAGACAGATCACCATAAACGAGAAACCGATGATCAGGTTCAGGGTAATGGTGTTACCCAACAGATGCTCTGCTGTCTGGTAGTCTTTCTGGCCTAACTTCACACTAATACAGGCCGACGAGCCCACACCTACCGCTGCACCAAAGGCCTCAGGACCCACGATCTGACCAATCATCGCACGGTCAATGATATTGTAGAGACTCGACGCCGACATGGCCACGATGGCAGGTAGGGCATACTGCCAAAGCAGTTGTCCTACAGGCTTCGTCCCCAGTTCAAGCGCGGCTTGCTTATTATCCATTTACACCTATTTTATTTTTGACGATGCAAAGGTACATATTTTCTGCGACATGACCAAACAATCAATGGAACATTCCAAGAATTTTCCAGAAAGGTTTGGTTCACATGATAATTTTTACTACCTTTGCACCTATGAATCATAACAGATACTTATATTGGCTCATCCTATGTCTCATGCTAACAATGGTCATTCCGCAACCAGCCATGGCCCGCACGAGTCAGAAGACGAAATATCCTGGTGGGAGATACTATATCTGGCGTTACACCCTCAAGGACAAACAAGGTTCCCCCTACTCCATTGAACATCCAGGACGTTTCCTCTCTCATAGAAGTATTGAGCGCAGGAAACGCCAAGGACTGAAGGTGGACTCCACCGACCTGCCCGTGAGCAACCGTTATCTGAGACTGATTGAGAAGACATCAGCAGAAACCGTCCGCGAACAAAAGAAGCGTTCTACGGAGTGGACTATCATCGGGACTTCCCGTTGGAACAACACCGTACTGGTGCGCGCCAACGACACGACTTTGCTCCAAAGGCTTGCTGCCCTGACCTGTATGCGTAAGGCAGAGCATGTATGGACATCGCCTGACAGTATCCCACGGATGGTCCGCCAAAAAGCCCACGACACCTTCAACCCCTGGGATAGTCTGAAGGGGGAGTTCTACGGATGCGGTAAGGAACAGATAGAGATGCTGCTCGGACAGCGGCTCCACAATATCGGTATGAAGGGCAAGGGTATGACCATTGCCATACTCGACGGCGGATTCCAGAATGCTGACGCCATCCCAGCCTTGCAGCACATCACAATTGCAGGCACGAAGGATTTCGTGTTCCCCAACAGTCCCTATTTCTTTCAGGAGACGGACCACGGTACGAAGGTGCTCTCTGCCATGGGCGCCAATGAGCCACAGGTGCTGGTGGGGACGGCTCCAGATGCCCGTTATTGGCTGTTGCGCTGCGAAGACCAGCAGTCGGAACAGCCTGTAGAAGAGGATTATTGGGCCATGGCAGCAGAGTTTGCAGACTCATTGGGGGCGGATATCATCAGTTCGAGTCTGGGCTACAATGACTATGATGACTTCCCTGGTTATTACCACCAGCGCGACCTGGACGGACAGACGGCTCTCATCAGTCACACTGCCTCCATGCTGGCTCAGAAAGGGATGATTCTCGTAAACTCAGCAGGAAACTCAGGTATGGGACCTTGGAAAAAGATCGCCTTTCCTGCCGATGCCGACAACATCTTGACGGTGGGTGCCTTGAACATAGAGCAGAAGAACGCCCCTTTCAGTGGTGTAGGCCCCACCCAGGACGGACGGGTGAAACCAGATGTCATGGCTCTGGGCAGTCCGACCGCCCTGATCTCTGGTCGTGGTACCATCGTCAGAGACATGGGTACCTCGTTCTCGACACCTGTGGTAGCAGGACTGGTGGCTTGTCTCTGGCAGGCACTCCCGCAGAAGACAGCACTGGAGATCATCCAACTGGTTCGCCAAGCCAGCAACAACTACCAGCGTCCTGACAATATTTACGGCTATGGCATGCCCAACTTCTGGCGGGCGTATATGGTGGGAAAATTAGAAGTAAAAAGTGAGAAGTGAGAAGTTCCATACCCTGTTTGAGCTGAATCGACTGGTGCGCGAGACGATTGAATGCGAAATGCCCAATGAATATTGGGTAGAGGCCGAACTGTCGGAATGTCGCGAGTTGAGAGGACATTGTTATATGGAACTGATTGAAAAGGATGAACAAACCGCCACACCAATTGCAAAGGCATCAGCCAAGTGCTGGGCTTCGAAATGGATACTCGTCCGTCCGTATTTCGAACGCACTACTGGTCAGCGGCTTGTTGCTGGCATGAAGGTACTTTTGAAGGTCTATCCCCAATTCCACGAGGCCTTCGGCTTCTCTTGGATCGTCACGGATATTGACCCCACCTACACCTTGGGTGATATGGCACGTAAGCGTCAGGAGATCATCCGCCAGTTAAAGGAAGAAGGTGTATTCGACCTACAAAAAGAACTGACACTCCCGCTCTTCTGCCAACGTATTGCCGTGATCTCCAGTGAGACGGCAGCAGGCTATGGTGACTTCTGCAACCAACTCGCCGACAACCCCTATGGCTTCCAGTTCCAGACACAGCTATTCCCTGCTATCATGCAGGGCGAAAGCATCGAGCAGAGTATCATCAATGCGTTGGAGCGCATATATGATCAGCCATTTGACTGTGTCGTCATCATCCGAGGCGGAGGTGCCACCAGCGACATGTCGGGCTTCGACACGTTAGCATTGGCGGAGCATGTCGCCAACTTCCCCTTACCGATTATCACTGGTATCGGCCACGACCGCGACGAGAGTATCCTTGATATGGTCTCTCACACGCGGGTAAAGACACCGACGGCTGCCGCCGCCCTACTCATCGACCATCTGAAAGAGGTGCTCGACACCGTCAACAATGCGCAGAACAGCATCACCAGACTGGTTCAACAGAAGCTCTCTACACTCAGCACGCAACTATCGAGCGTTTCAGAAGCGATCCCGCGTCTCTTCTCTATTGTCAAGACGCGTCAGGAAGCAAAGATCGACGCCCTCCAGCAACGTTTGCCGATGCTGATAGAACGTCGATTACTGGCTGAGAACCATCGCCTGCAACTGATGGAGGAAAAGTTGAAAGCCCTCGACCCCCAACTGCTCCTGAAGCGTGGCTATAGCATCACGCTCCACAATGGCCGTGCCGTAAAAGATGCCACCACCCTGAAAGCCGGCGATGAGATCGAAACGCATCTCGCCCAAGGCCTTATCCACTCCATCGTCAAAAGTTAATATGTTCTTCTGTCTAAAATTAAATTATTATGTCTAAAGAAACGAAATACGAAGCCGCTTTTGCGGAACTGCAGACCATCGTGCGCAAGATGGAGAATGATGAACTCGACATCGACCAGATGGCGGAGGAGTTGAAACGTGCCCAGGAACTGATTAAGCTCTGCAAGGACAAACTGACGAAGACAGACGAGGAAATCCATAAAATTCTGGCTCAGGATTGATCCATTCGTCCCAAAAACTGTCATTTTATCACTTTTATGCGCTTTTTGTTGCGTATTTACAATATTATGTGTACTTTTGCAAGCAATTCGAAACTTTAACAAGATTAAGACAATGAAAAATCTGGATTGGGCAAGTCTGTCTTTCGGTTACATGAAGACCGACTACAACGTACGTTGCTACTATCGCGACGGCAAATGGGGCGAGATCGAAGTCTGCTCCGACGAGTATCTGAATCTGCATATGGCAGCCACCTGTCTGCACTATGGTCAGGAGGCATTCGAGGGTCTGAAGGCCTATCGCTGTCCTGACGGTAAGGTGCGTATCTTCCGTGTGGACGAGAATGCCAAGCGCCTACAGAGCACCTGTCGTGGTATTATGATGCCTGAGGTGAGCACAGAGCTCTTCACAGAGATGGTGAAGAAGGTGGTTCGCCTGAATCAGGAGTGGATCCCCACTTACGAGAGTGGCGCTACCCTCTATATCCGTCCGTTGCTCATCGGTACCAGCGCTCAGGTAGGTGTGCATCCCTCTAAGGAGTACTGTTTCCTGATCTTCGTAACGCCAGTAGGTCCTTACTTCAAGGGTGGTTTCTCCAGCAATCCTTACGTGATCGTTCGCGACTATGACCGTTCGGCTCCACTCGGCACTGGTAAGTATAAGGTAGGTGGTAACTATGCCGCTTCCCTCTTTGCCAACAACCTGGCTCATGAGAAGGGTTACGCTTGCGAGTTCTATCTCGACGCCAAGGAGAAGAAATATATCGACGAGTGCGGTGCTGCCAACTTCTTCGGTATCAAGAACAACACCTATGTCACCCCTGAGTCAACCTCTATCCTGCCCTCTATCACTAACAAGTCGCTGATGCAGGTGGCCGAGGATCTGGGCATGAAGGTGGAGCGTCGCCCCATCCCTGAGGAGGAACTCGAAACCTTCGAGGAGGCAGGTGCTTGTGGCACAGCAGCCGTGATCAGTCCTATTTCTTATATCGACGACCTCGACACAGGCAAGCGCTACTCGTTTGGCGACAAGCCAGGTCCTCAGTCAAAGCGTCTGTTCGACACCCTGCGTGGCATCCAGTATGGCGAGATTGAAGACAAGCATGGTTGGACGACCGTAGTGATTGAGTAATCATGGGCTCGAATCAGTATTATAAGAATAAGGCTCTGGGGAGTCTGGAAGGCAACTGGGGCACAGCAGCCATCGCCACGCTGATCATTGCGCTCATCTCAGGTGGTGTCAGCAGTGTTGTTTCCTTGCCATTTGGCAATGATTTCACCATAGGCATGAGCATCAACAGCATCTGGTCATTGCTCTGTCTGCCTCTTCAATGGGGTTATACCGTGTTCTTCCTGAACCTTCTCCGCAGGGAAGACTTCAACTATGAGCGTCTGTTCGATGGTTACAAGGACTTTGCCCGTACTTTCCTGTTGGAGTTCCTCTATGTCATCGCTATGATGATTGGCTTCTGCCTCTTCATCATTCCTGGTATCATCATTTCCGTCGGACTGGTGATGGCTCCCTATATTCTGAAGGACGATCCACAGATCAGTGCGATGGATGCCCTGAAGAAGAGTTGGGAGATGACCAAAGGTCACAAGATGAGATTGTTCTGGTTGGGCCTCAGCTTCATTGGCTGGATGATCCTCAGTATCATGACCCTCGGTATCGGTTTCTTCTTCCTGGCTCCTTACATGGATACCACTTTTGCCCATTATTACGAAGATATTAAAGCAGCGTAAATGGGAAAAGGCAAGCTGGCGAAGTTCGCCGACATGGAAACCTATGAGAACGTGTTCCAGTACCCCTATTCGGTGGTGGAACACGTGCCTTTTGAGATGAAGGGCCACTGGCACGAGCAGTATTTCAAGAACAATCATCCCATCGTACTCGAACTCGGGTGCGGCAAGGGAGAATATACCGTGGAACTGGCGAAGCTCTACCCCGACATGAATTTCATCGGCGTAGATATTAAGGGTGCCCGTATGTGGACAGGGGCTACGCAGGCGCTGAATGAAGGACTGAAGAACGTGGCGTTCCTCCGCACGAACATCGAGATCATCGAACGGTTTTTTGCAGAAGACGAGGTACAAGAGATTTGGCTCACCTTCAGCGATCCGCAGATGAAGAACCCACGCAAGCGCCTGACATCGACCTATTTCATGGCGCGTTATCGCCAGTTCCTCGTGGATGGCGGTATCATTCACCTGAAGACCGATTCCAACTTTCTCTTCACCTATACAACCTATATGGTGGAGAAGAACCAGTTGCCTGTGCTCTTCAGGACAGAAGACCTCTATCACGATGCGCGCATCGACGAAGACACGAAGCAAATCCTCGCGATCCAAACCTACTACGAAAGCATGTGGATAGCGCGCGGACTGAACATCAAATATATGAAATGGCAACTGCCACGAATGGGCGTACTCGAAGAGCCTGAGGTGGAGATCGAACTCGATGACTATCGCTCCTATCACCGTTCCAAGCGCAGCAGCCTAGAGAAAGCGAAGTAAATAATTGGCAACGGACAACAGGACTTAAAGGACTGATAAAAAAAATCGTAAAAGTCGTGTAGTCCGTTGCAAAAAATAAGATTATGGATAAAGTATTGTTTCCTAAGATGATCCTAGACGCGCTGGCGACGGTGACGTATGCCGGCACGAAGAAGAACCTCATAGAAAGTGAGATGGTGGCTGACACCCCAGCGGTGGCTGCCCCTGCCAAGGAGGGTGACCCCTGGAAGGTGAAAGTGGTACTGACCTTCCCACGCGACACGGATCCCTTCCTGAAATCTACGGTCAAGGCAACCGAAGCTGCCATCAAATACCACTGTGGACAAGAGGTGGAGGTGACCATCGAGACGGAGTTCAAGACAGCCCCTCGTCCTGAAGTGGGACAGATGCTCCCAGATGTGAAGAATATCATTGCCGTCAGTTCAGGCAAAGGTGGTGTGGGTAAGAGTACCATCTCTGCCAACCTTGCCATCGCACTGGCCCGCTTAGGTTACAAGGTGGGACTGCTCGACACAGATATCTTCGGACCTTCCATGCCGAAGATGTTCAACGTCGAAGACGAGCGTCCTTATGCCATCAAGAAAGATGGTCGCGACCTCATCGTACCTGTCGAACAATATGGTGTGAAACTGCTCTCCATCGGTTTCTTCGTATCCCCTACCACGGCTACCCTCTGGCGTGGCGGTATGGCTACCAGTGCCCTGAAACAGCTCATTGCCGATGCAGACCTGACCCTGCTCCAGACCCTGCCCATCACAGGAGCTGTCATCGTATCAACCCCGCAGCAGGTGGCGCTGGCTGATGCCCGCAAGGGAATCGACATGTACAGGAACGAGAAGGTGAATGTGCCCATCCTCGGACTGATCGAGAACATGGCCTGGTTCACGCCAGCCGAACTGCCTGAGAACCGTTATTATATCTTCGGCAAGGAAGGGTGTAAGCAACTGGCAGAAGAGATGCAGGTACCCCTCTTGGCACAGATCCCTCTCGTACAGAGCATCTGTGACAATGGCGATGCAGGTACCCCAGCAGCCCTCAGCAGTGAGACTGCCACAGGATTGGCATTCATCAACTTAGCCCAGGCTGTGGTTACCGTTACCAATCGTCGCAACAAAGAGCAGCCTGAGACAAAAATTGTTGGTATGCACCCATAACCCGAAGGCAAACAAAAAAAGGATCCGAAACTAACTCTCGGATCCTTTTTTCTTTGCTTTGAGCAGCAGGCGCACCTCGCGTTTCTTTCGCAGCACCTCCAAGCGCTCCTTCACATGTTGTCTGGCATGACTCATCTCTACACCATATACGATACATGCCATAGCGAAGTAGAAGCCCACCTGGAGCCACAGGCAAATCAGCTCATGCTTCACATCCACCAGAGTAGCCCCCATCGAGTTCAGTCGCACAAAGGCACGGATGCCAAACGTACTTGGGAAGATCCACGATACACCCTGCCAAAAGCTGGGGATAGACGACTGAGGCCAGGACACACCACTGAGGAACAGCAGCGGCACTGAGACAAACACCATCAACAGAATCACATTCTCACGGTAATGCACCAAGCAGGAAACGGTCTGGGCAAAGAGAACACAAGCCAGCAGATAAGGAACCAGCAAAGCCAACAGACTCTGCCAAGTGGCTATATGGATGAAGTTGAACATCCTCGGAACGACGACAGCCAGATAAGTACACATCACGGCATAGATCATGAGATAGCACAACGACTTTCCACAGATGATACGGCCCACACTGGAGTAGCATTTGTTGATAGGCACAAGATCACTGTAGCGGCTACGCTCACGAGCCGTACCCGCAGCCAGTCCCACGCCCAAGGCGAGTGTCTGCTGAATAATCAGGAACAGCACAGCTGGAAGCACCGACGAGCCATAGCCACCCGAAGGATTGAAGATAGAGACCTCCTCTATATGCAGCGGACTGGTGGCCACCAGGTCGTCACGCGCCGTATAGTTCCCTAACAGGTGTTTCTTGATCGTAACACCCATCTCTGTCGTCACCGCCAGGGCTGTCTGGTAAATCGCCTTATAGGTCAGCATCAGGGCCATATCGCAATACACGCTGACCGTAGCCTGTTCCAAACGATTCAGTCTGGTGGCAAAGTCCTCGGGAATAAAGTAGATTCCCTTCACCACCTGCCGAGATACGAGCGACTTGGCATCGTCGAGGTCAACGGCATGATATGCCACCTTCACATCAGGCGAGGCATCACACATACGGATGAACTCACGCGACTCCTGAGAGTTAGACTGGTCAACGACCACTACAGGCACCTCGTGTACCGTCTCATTATTATATATCCAGGAATAGAGCAAGGGATAGACTAAAGGCACCACAATGCAGAATATCAGCACGCCCTCATCACGAAACACATGCTTCAACTCCTTTCGCCATACGTAGGCGACATCATCGAGCCAGTTTAGGATATTATGGAATATAGACATAGTTGAGCATTGCGTTTTTAACCTTACTGAGAACAAACCAAGGCGTCAGCGTGAAAGCCACGAGAGCCACCAGGTGGAACCATGCGTCAGCCAAAGGGAAACCATTAAACACCGTTATCTGATAGAGCATGTAATAGTGGCGCAAGGGGAAGAGCCATGTCAACGACTGCAACGGCGTGTCCATGCCCATCATGGGGAAGGCTGAACCTGCCATCGAGAAACTAAGCACCGCCCAAAGCGAACAGACACTCATCGACATACGGAGCGACGGCATCAGACCAAAGATGAAGATGCCAAAGCCTATCGAACTAGCCACCTGAAGCAATATCAGCAACAGGATCTTCCACAGACTGCCCTCATGGGGGAAGTGCAGGATGGCATAGATATAAAACTCATAGAGGAAGATGATGGCAGAGAAGATCAGTGCCTGAGGCAGATACTTGCCAAGAATGGCAACGACAATCTTATTGTCAGCCGCTGCCAACCACTCCTTTCCACGACCGAACTTCAACTCCATACCCAGCGAATAGGCAGAGATCAGGAACATGAAGAGCATCATCACACCAGGCACGAAGACCGTTGAGAGATACATATTATAGTTGCTCCAGGGATTCACGATCTGATGGAGGTCGATACGGATGGGCTGCAACAGCGTCTGAATCTGCTTGTCGGTCAGTCCCTTCGCACGCATCGTAGCCTGACCTACACCCATCGCACCAAGCGTGGCAGTGGTCTTCAGGTCCTTCATCACCATCGAACCAGCCGACAACGTGGTCTGACTGTAATAGAACGAGATGGTAGGGCGCCTGCCGGCAAGCAGCTCTTCCGTCGTACCTTTCGGCAGGTAGAGGAAGCCGTAGATCTCGTTTTCCTGCATCGCCTTACGTGCATCCGCCACAGAGGGATAGTGAGCCACCACCATACAGTAGCCGTAAATGCGATTCACATAGAGGATCTTACACTCACGCTTGGCTACTTCCCATATGTTATTGAGATACTTCAAAGTCTCTAAACTCTTAATTCTAAATTCTTACTTCTTAATTACCAATGACATACCTGGGCGCAGACCTTCCATTTTCTCCACAGGACGAGCCTTCACCTCAAAGGTCTTCAGGTCGTACTGACCGTTGGCCTTGGTGGCCTTCCAGACTGCGAACGAGCCTTGATCCTTCAGATGATAGACCTTCATCTTTACGTCTTTGTTGAAGGCTGGCACGAATACCGTAAATTCAGTACCCACCTGCATGCCGTCCAACTGATCCTCACGCACGTTGAAGGTACCCCACATATCGTCCATCATGGCTATCGACATGATGGGAGAACCCGTACCCACCAGTTCACCGACCTTCGGATAGATATCTGTGACCTCACCCTCTTTCTGGGCAATCTGAACAGTCTCATGGATATAGGAGTTCACCTCCTGTACGGCACCTCTGGCACGACCCACCTGGGCAGAGGCAGCCAGTTTATCCTCCATACGGGCACCGTTCACGGCCATGTCATACTGACTCTGGGCAGCCTTCATCTGAGCTTCCATCGCCTTATAGTTGGCAAAGGCCTCATCACGCTTCTGGGCACTCATCACACCCTCGTCGAAGAGACGCTGCACGCGATTATACGACTTCTCTGCGATCTCAAAACCAGCCTTCGCCTGCTGTAACACGGAGAAAGCACCCTGGATCTGCTCCTTGCGGGCACCATTCTTCGCCTTCATTTCCAAGGCGGCAGCCGCACTCTCTGCACTCTGGGCCTGTTCCATCTTGGCACGCACCTCCGGTGCATCCAGAATAGCAAGGGTATCACCAGCCTTCACGTAATCTCCCTCCTTCACACGGATTTCGAGGATACGTCCAGGCACCTTACTTGACACACGATACTCACTCACCTCCACTTGTCCTTGGATGATATCCGGATCACGGTCGAGGGCGATGAGTCCAATCACTGCTACGATCACTACCACTACCGCGAATCCCAACACGGCAAGCATGATGTTCTTATGTTGACTTTTTGCTGACATAATATCTATAAACTTTTAACTATTAATTTTCAATTATTCCAATGTACCAAGTGCCTTCTGCAGATCTACCTGCGACATCTTGACATCAATCTCGGCATCAATCTTCTGCGACTGAGCCTGGAGCCAGGCTGTCTGGGCCTCCATCACCGTGGTAGGCGTGATCACC
>ONNY01000067.1 GCA_900319305.1 uncultured Prevotella sp. | reverse complement strand
GCAAACTGAGTGAAGAACTGAAAAACTATGGCAAGAAGGTGATGCTCTGCTATGGTGGTGGTAGTATTAAGCGCAATGGCATCTACGATCAGGTGATGGACGAGCTGAAGAAGGCTGGCTGCGAGGTGGTGGAGATTGCTGGCGTGATGCCTAACCCCACTATAGAAAAGGTATTAGAGGGTGCTCACACGGCTCGCAAGGAGAATGTGGATTTCATCCTCGGTGTGGGTGGCGGCTCTACCGTTGACTACTGTAAGGCCGTAGCCGGAAGTGCCTGGTACGACGGCGACCCCTGGGAGTATTACTTCAAAAACTGGCAGCCGATGACCTGTCGCTGGATTCCCGTAGGCTGTGTGCTGACAATGGCCGGCACTGGTTCTGAGATGGACAGCTGTTCGGTGATCTCCAGTCACTCAGAGAACCGCAAGCTATTCTATAACTTCCGCAACCCCGACTTTGCCATTCTCAATCCCCGCTTCACGTTTACCGTTCCGAAGTATCAGATGGTGGCAGGTATCTACGATATCATGAGTCATATTCTGGAGCAGTATCTTTCAGGTACCGACGACAACACCAGCGACTACATCGCAGAGGGTCTGATGCGCTCACTCATCGTCAGCTCAGGCAAGGCTATTGTCAACCCTGAGGACTACGAGGCCCGCTCGAACATTATGTGGACAGCCACTTGGGCACTGAACACTCTGATTGATCGTGCAAAGGCTACCGACTGGATGGTTCACATGCTTGGTCAGGCTGTGGCTGCCTTCACCGATGCCACACATGGTCACACCCTTGCTGCCGTCAGCGGTGCCTACTACCGTCTGCTCATCAACAAGTCGGACGATGCCGTACAGAAGTTCAAGCGTCTGGCTATGAACGTATGGAATGTTTCTGCAGAGGCCAAGACTGCGATTGAGCGAGAGGAGAGTGATGCTCGCATCAACTATCCCGAGCGTGAGCAGGCTCGACCGAAGGTCAAGACTGACAAGCAGGTGGCAATGGAAGGTCTGGAGGCTATGGAACAGTGGATGCGCGAACTGGGACTGGCGATGAATATCACCGACTGCGGTGCCAAGCCCGAACTGATTGAGGGTATGGCTGATGCCTGCCCGATCTGTCAGGGTGGCTACTACATCTTGAATCGTGACGAGGTTGTACAAGTTTTGAAGGAGAGCCTTTAGAATTAAAGAATTGAAAGATTTAAGAATTGAAGAGTTGAAGAATTAAAGAATTTGAGAATTGAAAGCTAAAGCATTATTGCTAAGTCTTATGATAGCAGCAAACGGTTTCGCTCAGGGCGTGATTGACTACGAGGCCAACCTCCGTGCCCTCTACTACGACCTGGCTGGTGCACACTCTCCTGAGGTCATCCGCATGCTGCTCACCATCACCACGCCCGACCATCTGCTCTACGGATCCGACTATCCCTACGTCGCTCCACAGGTGCTCAAGCAGAGTTTGGCGAGGATGAAGGACTATCTCTCGAAAGAGCCCGATCTCGCACCATTCAAGGAAATGATTCTGTGGAAAAATGCGAAGTGGCTGTTGGGACAAACAGGGGAAAAGCCATCAGCAGCAACTGCTACAGCAAATATGATTGTACGCATTGCTGAGATTGAGGTGTTCCCACAGTATTTGGAAGAATACTTAGCCTTCGCCAACGAGGTGGATCGCCTCAGTATAGAGCGCGAGCCTGGCGTTATTTGCTTGTTCCCCATGCAGAGTGCCGAGGACTCATGTCAGATTCGCATCCTTGAAATCTATGCATCCGAGGAAGCTTACCAGCTGCATCTGAAGACCCCTCACTTTCTGAAGTACAAGCAGGGCACGCTCCACATGGTGAAAGACCTCAAGCTACCCACCATGAAGCCACTCGACCCAGAGACGATGAAACTGATATTCAAAAAACAGAGATAACAATGCAAAAGATTCTATCATTTTTAGCAGTCATGCTGTTCTGCAGCTGTTCTGCAGACAACGAAGTGAAGGCAGAGGTACCTACTATGAATCAAATTTATATCACTATCGGTGGACAAACGCAAAGCGTAACACTGGTTGACAATAACGCGACACACGAATTAGTTGCCGCACTTCAGAACGCCCCCATAACCGTCACGCTCAACGATAACAATTTCGAGATCTGGGGACCGTTGGGCAGATCTCTGACAACGAATAATGAGCAGATGACAGCTCAACCTGGAGACATCGTGCTCTATAACGGCAGCAATATCTGCATCTTCTACAGTTCTAACTCATGGAGTTATACTCGTCTGGGAAAGATCGACAATCTGTCAGAGAGCGAGTTGCGCACATTCCTGAAAGCTGGCCAAAGCAACATCAGCGTGACTTTATCGCTGTCATCTGGCACAACTGCCATCAAGAGTATCAATGGTCATCGTTTGGAAGATGGAGCATATTACTCTCTGAATGGTGTAAAAGTTGATAATCCATCCAAGGGATTATATATAAAAAATGGTAAAAAGGTAATATTATAATGCAAAGAATCGTTTTATTATTAATCGCAATCATGACTATGTCTAAAATAGATGCACAAACGCTGACTGAGCGTCAGCAGGGATTGGCAGCATGTGCCTGCCTGATGGCACAGGGTGATATGAATCGTTTGGAGCCTGCCGTGCGTATGGCACTTGACAAGGGTGTAACCATCAACGAACTGAAGGAGGCTTTCTCACAACTCTATGCCTACACAGGATTTCCACGTTCACTGAACGCACTTGGAGTATTGAATAAGGTGTTGGAGGACAAACAGCCTAACTGGCAGGAAGGCAAGCCCTGGAAGCGCCCTGCTGAGTGGGATGATGCCAAAAATGCCTACGAACTGGGCACCAAAAACCAGACTCAGCTTTCAGGAATGCCTTTCAACTATGAGTTCTGTCCGCAGGATGACTACTATCTGAAGTCTCACCTCTTTGGTGACATCTTCGCTGGCGACCAGCTCTCTGCTGCCGACCGCGAGATTGTTACTGTAGCAGCTCTGAGTGGTCTCGAAGGCGTTGTTCCCCAACTCGCCGCCCACAAGCAGGGTGCCGTGAACATGGGCAACTCGAAGCAACTGGTGGATGAACTCTGTGCTTGGCTCTGCAACGAGGGCTACACCCTCAGCACCAAGTGGCCTAAGGGCGAACCTAATCCTTACGGCAAGTACTTCATTGGTCAGAGTTATCTGGCAGATGTCGGCGGTGGTGTGATGAACGTAACATTCGAGCCCCGTTGCCGTAACAACTGGCACATCCATCACAAGCAGGTGCAGGTGTTGATATGCGTGGCTGGTCGTGGTTGGTATCAGGAATGGGGCAAGGCTCCTGTTGAACTGACTCCCGGCACCGTCATCGCCATCCCTGCCGAGGTGAAGCACTGGCATGGAGCCCAGAAGGACTCATGGTTCCAGCACCTCACCTATCATAAAGATGTGCAGGAAGGTGCCAGCAACGAGTGGTGCGAGCCTGTGGATGATGCAACCTACAATTTAATAACGAAATAGTCCTCAATATCAATGAGAAAAATCTTATTAGCCGCAGCGTTGGCGGGTGGAATGCTCGCAGCCTGCACACAGAAGAGTAATAACAATCAAAACAACGAAGGTATGAATACAACACTAACATTGACGCAGGAGTGGGACAAGGTGTTCCCCCTGAGCGAAAAGGTGAGCCACAAGAAGGTGACGTTTGAAACACAGTATGGACTGACGCTGGCTGCTGATCTATATACGCCAAAAGATGCCAAAGGTAAGTTGGCTGCTATCGCCGTCAGCGGTCCTTTCGGAGCCGTGAAGGAGCAGTGCAGCGGTCTCTATGCCATGAAGATGGCCGAGCGTGGTTTTGTGGCACTGGCTTTCGACCCATCTTACACTGGTGAGAGCAGCGGTGAACCGCGTCGCACAGCTTCACCTGACATCAACACAGAGGACTTCATGGCAGCTGTCGATTTCCTGTCGAAGCAGGACAATGTGGATGCCGAGAAGATTGGCATCATCGGCATCTGCGGTTGGGGAGGCATCGCCCTGAATGCTGCCGCTGCCGATACTCGCATCAAGGCTACCGTAGCCTCTACGATGTATGATATGACACGCGTCAGTGGTAACGACTATAATGATGCTTTCGACAATGAGCAGTGGCGCCACAAGAACCGCGAGAATCTTTCAAAGCAGCGTCTTGCCGACCCCAACGCAATGGCTGGCGGTGTATTGGACACTGTGCCACCACAGGCCCCCAACTTCGTGCACGACTACTTCGACTACTACAAAACTCCTCGCGGTTATCACAAGCGTTCAGGCAACTCCAACGACGGCTGGCGTGTCATCGGTACTCAGGCCTATGCCAACAGCCGTTTCCTCTATTACATCAACGAGATCCGCTCCGCTGTTCTCGTGATGCACGGTGCCGACGCCCACTCACGCTACTTTGGCGAGGCTGCCTATCACTATATGGTGGACGGAAAGGCCGAGGGATATAAGTTTGTTGGTGAGCCCAACCCCAATCCCGAGAACAAGCAGCTGCTCATCATACCCGATGCCTCTCACTGCGATCTCTACGACGGCGGCTATGAGGAAAAAGCTGGTAAGGGTCAAGCAAAAAACATGATCCCTTGGGACAATTTGGAAGAGTTCTTCACCAATAATTTAAAATAGCTACCGACCGCAAGTTCTTGTAGTCCTGTGGCATGGCACTGGGAGCGGTATCATGTATGAGTTATAACCCTGCATGGCAGTAAATTAAAAAAAAAGCGTTCTGGAGAATTATTCCGGAACGCTTTTTTCTTTATCTCATATCGTAAACGACCTGCATCAGTTTCTTTCCCAGCTCATCCGCCTCGGTCATCGTCTGGGCTTCGCTATACACTCGGACGATCGGCTCTGTGTTCGATTTCCGCAGATGAACCCATTTGTCGGGGAAGTCGATCTTCACGCCGTCGATATCGTTTACCTTGGCTCGAGAATCCTGGGCAAACAGCTCCTTCACTTTCACCAGAATGGCATCCACATCGGTCTCCGGCGTCAGGTCGATGCGGTTCTTGGCTATCTGATAGTCGGGGAAGGTCTTGCGCAGCTCACTGGCTTTGCAGCCCTTCTGGGCAAGGCTCGACAGGAACAGGGCGATACCCACGAGAGCATCACGGCCATAGTGGCTCTCAGGATAGATCACGCCACCGTTGCCTTCGCCGCCGATCACGGCTCCTACCTCCTTCATCTTCGTGGTGACGTTCACCTCTCCCACTGCCGCAGCGGTATAGACACCGCCGTGCTTCTCCGTGACATCGCGCAGGGCACGGGTAGAACTCAGGTTCGACACGGTATTGCCCACCGTATGAGAGAGCACATAGTCTGCCACCGACACGAGCGTATATTCCTCGCCGAACATGACGCCATTCTCACAGATAAAGGCGAGGCGATCGACATCGGGATCCACGACGATTCCCAGGTCGAAGCCGCCATGCTTCATCTTGTCCATGATGCCCAGCAGGTTCTTCTCCAGGGGCTCCGGGTTATGGGCGAAGTCGCCTGTGCAGGCGCCGTTCAGGATCTCGTAATCGACTCCCAGCTGCTTGAAGAGCTCTGGCAGGATGATGCCTCCCACGGAGTTGATGGTATCCACGCACACACGGAACTTACGGGCCTTGATCGCCTCACGATCCACGAGCTTCAGTGCCAGCACGGCGTCGATGTGCCGCTGGTTGTATGTATCGTCGATGGTCAACTGTCCCAGCTGGTCCACCTCGGCATAGTTGAAGTCCTCAGCCTCAGCTATCCGGAGCACCTCGGCTCCATCGGCTGCTGTCAGGAACTCGCCCTCGCTGTTCAGGAGCTTCAGGGCGTTCCACTGGCGTGGGTTATGCGAGGCGGTGATGATGATGCCGCCATCGGCACCTGCCATCTTCACGGCCAGCTCTGTGGTAGGCGTTGTGGCATAGCCGATGTCGATCACATCATAGCCCATGCCCATGAGCGTTCCCATCACCACGTTACGTACCATCAGGCCTGAGATACGGCCGTCGCGACCCACAACGATCAGCGGTTTCTCGCCGTCGGCTGCTCCCTTCTCGTGCTTCTTGCTGCCGATAAAGGTGGCATACGCCGTTGTGAACTTTACGATATCAAGGGGATTCAGCGTATCGCCGGTCTTTCCGCCGATCGTTCCGCGAATGCCCGAAATAGATTTTATCAGTGTCATACTTTATGTTTTTATACTTCTCTTTCGTAGGTGATCTCATAATAATAGGGGATCACATTGCTCGACGAATAGGCATGTCCCTGGGTATGGGGCACGATCAGACGCACCTTCGAGCACATCTCGTTCTCCGACGTAGGATGGCCGACCTTGATATAGGGCATCGGCACCAGCCATCCGGCAGGCACTGTCGCGCCATAGACTTTGCTCATCACGCCATCCAGGAACTGTGCGCTATAGACGCTCGTCGCACGAGAGATGAACATCCTGTCGGGCGTAGCGGCATATCCTGGGGTGTTGTTACACGTCTGGACCGAATCTGCAAACATGTTGGTCTCCGCAAAACGGCACACCAGGGTGCCACGGCCTCCGTCTTCCAGTTCTGAGCCACAGCCCTGACGCACGATCTGAAGATACACGCCGTTTCTGTCGAACTTCACAAACTCGTTCTTTGAGACATCGGTTGTATGTCCCTGCTTATTGAACTGATCCTCGCTGATGACGGTGATGCCGTGATCTGAGATGTACTTGGAGATGGCATTACGCTCCTTATCCTTCTTGTCTCCATAGGTCTCATAATTGTTACAACTGCTTACCACCACAGCAAGCGTCATCAACAGAAAAGCAATTTTCTTTGCCATATTTATTCTATTCTATAAATCGTGTGCAAAGTTACAAATAAGCGGGCAAATTACAAAATAAAAAAATATTTTTTAATGATAAAAGCGCTTGTACCACTCTGCAAACTTCCTCAAACCCTCTCGGAGGGTGACCTTCGGCTTAAATCCGTAGTCGCGCTCCAGGGCGGTGGCATCCGCATACGTCGTGGGCACATCGCCAGGCTGCATCGGCACCAACTGCTTGTGGGCCTCGAAGTCGAAATCCTGTGGCAGCACCCCTGCCCTCACCAGTTCCTCCTGCAGGATCTGCACGAAGTCCAACAGACTCTCAGGCTGCCCGCCACCGATGTTATAGACGGCATATGGCGGGATGGGCAGGCCGTCGTCGCCCGTCTTCCGGTCGGGTGCACCTTGCATCACCCTCACGATACCCTCTACGCAGTCATCGACATAGGTAAAATCCCTGCTGCACTTGCCGTGATTGAAGATCTTGATGGTCTCACCTTTCAGCAGTTTGTCGGTAAAGCCGAAATACGCCATGTCGGGTCTTCCGGCAGGCCCGTAAACGGTAAAGAAGCGCAAGCCTGTGGTGGGCATGTCGTAGAGCTTGGAATAGCAGTGGGCCATCAGCTCGTTGCTCTTCTTCGTGGCGGCATAGAGGCTCACGGGATTGTCCACGCGGTCATCGGTCGAGAACGGCACCTTCTTATTGCCGCCATACACACTCGAGCTCGACGCATAGACCAGATGCTCCACGGGCCAGTGCCTGCACGCCTCCAGGATATTGTAGAAGCCGATCAGATTGCTCGTGATATACGCATCGGGATTCGTAATCGAATACCTCACGCCAGCCTGCGCAGCCAGGTTCACCACCACCTGTGGCTGATAGGCCTCGAAGATGCCGTCGATGGTTTCCTTAGACGCGATGTCGCCCTGGATGAAACGGAACTTCGCCTCGCGTCTGTCGCTGATCTCCCTGATCTGCTCCAGCCGCCACTCCTTCAGGCTCACGTCATAGTAATCGTTCATATTGTCGATACCGATGACCGTTGCCCCTTTCAGGTCGTTCTTCAGCCGTTTCACCAGGTAGCTGCCGATGAATCCCGCAGCTCCTGTCACCAAGATGGTCTTACCATTCAAATCAATCTTCTGCATAAAAGAACTTATCAGTTATACGGTACAAACAAA
>ONNY01000096.1 GCA_900319305.1 uncultured Prevotella sp. | reverse complement strand
TGGGAAATAGTTGTAGAGATTTCCCACACCCACGCCCGATAGCCGGGCAATGTCGCGCATCGAGGTCTTGGCAAAGCCTTGTTGGTGGAAAGCCTGCTCTGCCGCCTGTAGTATCTGCTCGCGTGTATGTTCCTTTTGTATCTGCATAGTCTCTATCTCTTCAAAAATGAACAATAATCAAAACCGTTCAGAAAAAAGAGAGGACCTACAGCTGTAAGTCCTCTCCCGACGGATGTCTATGGCTACTCGCTCGGCCAAAGGCCGCTTGCTCTGCAAGAACCTATGTCTTTTATATCTTCTTTGCATATGTATCTTGAATTTGCGCTGCAAAGGTACGGCGATTTTTCCATTTGTGCAATACCCAAAACTGATGAATTTTCAGTCTCTGTGTGCTTCTATCCATCTCACGGCGAAGTCTACGAGTTGCCTTTGAGACATCAGTCGGAGTACGGCATTCCCCAGCCGGACTTTAGCGACGGGATGCGTCTGCTCAAAGGCCTCGCCTATTTGAGTGAAGTCCTTGCCATCGACGTAGAGCGTCTCGTAAGCTTTCCAGACACGACACCCATTCTCCATGATGGCACTATGCTCTATCGTGGTGTGCTTGCTCTTATATTCGGCACGGGCATCAGCCAAATGCAGAGAGGTGTTCTTGTCATAACCCACACCAATCAGCAGTACGTATCCGTCGATGTCGTAGAGCCGCCCTATGGGTGAGCCGTCTCCGAAGATATTCGACAGGTCGTGGTGCCCAGTAAGAAAGCCGGCCATCTTCCCATTAGCCGATACGGAGCGGGCAGGGTGGTCGCTTCTTAGCGTGCCAGGCCACTGACGGTACAACTCTGCGACGACTCCCATCGTCTGCGTCGGTGTCGTCCGTTTGTCGTAGGCGGGCCAGTAGTCGCGTATTATCTGCCAATCTGTTTCGCTCACTTCGGGATGCACGCCCACATCGGGATCAAGGTTCTTCCACGATTGTGTCGGCATCATAATCGTCCCTTCCTTCCCAACAGTTTCCAACAGTGCCTCTATCACCGTCGGTGCGCCTCCGCATACATACCCCATACTGCTCAATGAGGTATGCGCCATCACCGTCATTCCCTCGTGCATTCCCAACTCATGGAATGCCGCCAGCAGGTCTTGTTTCAATATCAGTGGCTTCATACGCTATTCAGTATTCTATGATGAGTGATTCACGGGGTTGGAGTTCTATCTCTCTGCTGAGATCAACAGCACAGCCGCAAATGACGTTTCGGCCTTGTCGGTGATGTCCGATGACTTCCTTATAGCGGCTGACAGGCAAGGTGGTGACGTCGGGCGTTCCGTTGAGGATGATAAGAACCGTTCGTCCTCGGTATTGTCTGGCAACAACATAAATGCCTCGATACGGTATAAACTGCGTCATTGTGCCTTTGCTGATGATCTCATTACCCTGTCGCCAGTGCAGCAGACGGCTGAGCCAACGGAACATGCTGTTCTCCGCATCTGTGCGCCCTTCAGCTGTAAAAGCATCTCGGCTGTCATCCCAGAAGCCGCCAGGGAAATCCTGCCGCACATTGCCGTCGCCCTGTGCTTTCGTGCCATTCAACAGGATTTCCACACCATAATAAAGCTGAGGAATGCGATTGATGGTCAGCAGTAATGCCAACGCTTGTTTCAGTGCGAGAGTATCCGTTCCGTTTCCTAAATAGCGGTCTGTGTCGTGATTCTCTATGAAAGCCAGTACACTCGACGGATTGGGATAGAGGTAGTCATAGACCAGCGAGTTATAGATGCGGTTGAGGCCTTTGCCGTAGTCGTTGGTGTTCTCACCCGCTGCTTGTACCATGCGGTCGTAGAAAGCAAAGTCCATCACGGTAGGCAGGTGGCTGTTCTCCTTGGTCAGCCAGTTGTCCTTCTGCCAGGAAGCAGTATAGGCAGGCTCCGTCACCCACGTCTCTCCGACGACGTTATAGTTGGGATACTCCTCGTTGATAGCCTGCATCCACTCAGACATGGCATCTCCGAAAGCGTAGGGGTAGGTGTCCATACGGATGCCGTCGATGCCTATAGTCTCTATCCACCACATGGAGTTCTGAATGAGATAGCGCAGCACGTGGGGATTGTGCTGGTTAAGGTCGGGCATCGATGGCACGAACCAACTCTCCAGCGTTTCGTGCAGGTCTATCTTCGAGGCGTATGGGTCGCGGACGGGCGTCAGTTGGTAACTCGTCTGCTGATATTTCTCGTTGGCAGTCGGTTCACCATTTGCATCGGTCAACCACTCCGGGCAGTTGAACCAGTCGCATGAGGGCATATCTGCCACCCACGGATGCTCAAAGCCGCAGTGGTTGAATATCATGTCCATCACCATTTTCAGTCCATGCTTGTGAGCCTCATCGGTCAGCATGCGATAGTCCTCATTGCTGCCGAAGCGCGGGTCTATGCGGTAGTAGTTAGTTGGCGCATAGCCGTGGTAGGTGCTGGAACCGTCGCGGTCAGGTGAGTTGTTCTCCAAGACGGGTGTAAACCAAAGGGCGGTTACGCCCAGTTCGTTGAAGTAGTCCAGATGCTGACGGATTCCCTCCAAGTCGCCACCATGACGAAGGTTGGGGTTGGAGCGGTCGCACTGATAGGGATTCATCGTTATCAGTTGGTCGTTCTCCACCATGCCAGAGGCAAAGCGGTCGGGCATCAGTTGGTAGAGCACATCAGCGCAGGTAAATCCAATGCGCTCTTCGCCGCGTTTCTCCCGATGCTTCAACTGATACCTGACTCGCTTGCCATCTATCTTCAGTACCATCTCACCTGCCTTGGCTTCTGCCATATTCAGATAGACCAACAGGTAGTTGGGACTGTCCAAACGGACGACGGAGTCGATGGCAACACCAGAATAGTCTGTCGTGACATTGGCATTACGCACATCCTTGCCATAGATCATCAGTTGGAGCGAGGTGTTCTTCATCCCAACATACCAGTCTGTCGGTTCGATACGGTCAATCTTAACTGCCGCATTTGTGGACAAGACCATACAGCAGAAGACACTTATAGCCATAGCATTTCTTAAAACTCCATGCCTCAACAGCAGTTCGTAGCAGAGCCACGGAAACCATACCAAAGCCCAAATAGCGCTTATCAGTATGTCTTTCGGCCTCTTCATCTCGGCAGGAACAATCGCCTTGCTGAAAGCTGAGAGAATCACGAACGCCACAGTTGCCAAGCAGAATGCCTTTGGCATGTGACAGAGGTTGTAGAATACGAGCCACCATGTGACTGACATAAGGATGATGCTTGGCATCGTCAATAACATTTTCTTTTGTTTTACATTCATAATCTTGGTAATTAATAGTTATCCTATAATGTTTTGTCCTAACCGATATGCTCGTTCCAAGGCATCCGTGGTTTTGATGTCACCTTTGTCTTTTACTCCCCTAACCAGTACCATGCCAGCATCCTCTATATGGAAGAAATTGAGGGTGAGCCGGTATTGGGTCACGATAGCATCAAACAGTTCTGGCAGGGTGGACGCACCTACTAACAGCAGGGCGAGGCATCGGATAGGGAAATGGTTTCGAAGTGGCGTGTGCAGTCGGTCTATTACAGCCTTTAGCTGGGCACTGATGCCGTAGAAATAGACGGGTGAGGCCAGGACGAGGACATCCGTTAGCCTCAACTTTGCGTATATCGCTGTCATATCATCTTTTTGTGAACAGGCATTACCAGCTCTGCTAAAACAGGAATTACATCCAATGCAGGGATTGACCTTGACATCAGCCACAGAAATAATCTCCACCTCATGATGTTCTCGGGCTCCCTCCGCAAATGCCTGCGCCAGCATCTCGGTATTCCCGCCTCGACGCATACTGCCCACCAATATTAAAATTCTGCTCATATTACTTTATGACTGAAATACCTATCATCTTGGTGATACCATCCGAATTGTTCCAGACGGCATGAGGAATATGCCCGTCAACGAGGAATGCTTCGTCTTGCCCAATAATCACCTCGCGGTCACCCAATTGTATACGAGCCTCGCCCTCGGTCACGATAAAGAGGTGGTCATGCTCATGGGTGTGCAGTTCCGTTGGCCCTCCACCATTGAGGTCTATATAAGCAATAGCCCCGTCAAGGATACGTCCCATCTCGCCAAAAAGCCTTTTGGCATGGAAGTTAATGTGTCTGGGTGGTGTGACAAACTTGTGCTTGTCAATCGTTTGTCCTTTTGTCGTTGTTGTATTATCCATATTTCGGTTTTGATTTGATTTTTATTTCGTACCTTTGCACTTGAGAAAGTGCGGTGCAAAGGTACAAGGATTCCTTGAACCGTGCAATACTGATTTATAACCAAAAGTGTAGAGGATATGGATGTACTGAGGAAGGAGTTACAGACAGTGTTCCACCGGCATGAGTTCCGGCTATCGGCACTGGATGAAGGTGACATCGAGGCCTGCCGACGGTTTATCGGTGCATCGACTGCCATCAGTCAGGGGTGCGCCATATTGAGCGATCTGGCCACGAACGGCAGTTACTTTGCCATTGGCAGGCTGGTGGACATCTTAGGGCTGCACGGCGAGGTGCCGGAGGAGGAACTGATTGACATCGACGAGGACTTCATCTATCGGCGCATCCACCCTGAGGACCTGGTGGACAAGCGGATGCTCGAACTCCGTTACTTCGAGATGGTGGATGACATGAGGGCCGAGGAACGGCTGAAATACCACGCCACCTGCCGCATCAGGATGCAGAAGGCTAATGGCGACTATACCTATATTCATAATGTGACCCGCATCCAGATGAACGATGCCGACGGACTAATGCGACTCGTTACCTGCCTATACGAACTGTCGCCAGAGCAAGAACCGATTCACGGCATCAATCCCAGTATTATCAATGTAGAGACTGGTGCCGTGCAAAAACTGGCTCTCTATGAAGAACGTTTCAATATCTTGAGTAAGCGCGAGCGGGAAATCCTGCTGCTTATCAAGCAGGGCCTACTCAGCAAGGAGATTGCCGACACGCTCCACATCAGCATCCACACCGTGAACACTCACCGCCAAAACATCCTCCAGAAACTGAGCGTTGACAATTCGATGGAAGCCGTGCAGACGGCCACTGCAATGATGCTGCTATGAAATCTTCGGACAGGTGGTGAAAGTTACGAAAGAGTTACCATTCGTGCAATATCTATTTTGGGTGGAAACTATCTGACGTAAACTTCATCTCAGTATCGGCTTCGCCAATAAAAAAACGACTTTCGTATGTTATCGTCTGTCGTAGTAAAGAATACCGATTGGGTGAAATGATGAAAAGGTGTTGGACAGATGAAAAAAGGATGTCTGTGCTGACACGTCGGCTACAGATTCCCTCTTTATTTCTTACCTTTTGTATATGCCCACTGGTTTATATGTCTACAGATTTCCGTCCAAACTCAATAATAATAGGAATTTCCTTTGTCCTTTCATTTTTTTGTTGTACCTTTGCACCCGAAAGAGAGTCATAGAAAAGGCTGGTGGCTCAAAGTCGGAGTTCATTGAATGCAATTTGTAGCAGAACGTAGAATTGAGAACGGTCTCCAAATCGTAACCCCATTTTTCCTCAATTCCCCAAACTGCCTTTATATAAAGAAATCCTGCAATTTATTACAAAGTTACAAAAAATATACTAAAGTTGGTTGGAATCGCCCACTAATTAAAGATACTTTAACACGACTATGCCCCTTTCTGTATTTTTATTCATTTCCTATGCTCTAAACTGATTTCTAAAAACCATAAAAAACATTAATAAAAGTGCGACCATTTCAGTTATTTTTATAA
>ONNY01000101.1 GCA_900319305.1 uncultured Prevotella sp. | reverse complement strand
TGCTATCAGCAAACGGCGCAGACTCTTGTCAAGGTCTGCCTCCTTAATCTCTCCACGACGCACGGCTTCGGGCAGGTTCTTGTATTCTGATCCGCACTCTACATCGGTGCCTGCCAGGATGGCCTTGGCCGATGCCTCTGCAGGATCCTTGGCCACGTTGTGCCACTTGGGCAGGAAGTCGGTGATGGCACCGCAGTCGCTGGTGATCAGGCCATCGAAGCCCCATTCGTCGCGTAGGATCTGCTGTTCGTAACGCGTCTGAGCACAACAGGGCTGTCCGTCGATACGCTGATAGGCGCACATGATCTCAGCTACCTTTCCCTCCTGTACCAATGCTTTGAAGGCAGGCAGATAGGTTTCCCAGAGATCACGTTCAGGCAGATTCTCCACATCGAATTCACATGACGGTTCCACTCCGGACCGCTGTGTACGGCAAAATGCTTGGCACAGGCCAGCAGCTTGCGATATTTGCTGATGCCCAGGTCTTCACCGTTATAACCCACGCCCTGTAGTCCGCGCACCACAGCCAATCCCATCTTGGCAGTGAGGTACGGGTCTTCACCATAGGTCTCCTGACCGCGTCCCCAGCGAGGGTCACGGAAGATATTGATGTTCGGTGTCCAGAACGAGAGACTCTGATAGCGTTGGATGTCACCACTACGCTTGGCTTGTCGGGCTTTTACTCGGGCTTCATCGCTGACGGCGGTGAACACGCGGTGGAGTAGAGCGTCGTCCCATGATCCCATGAGGCTGCCATGCCCATCGTGATAGGAAAGACGGTGGCAAAACCATTGCGCCCGATGCCGTGTAGGGCTTCGTTCCACCACTGGAACTGTGGAATACCTAACCGTTCGATGGCGGGTGAGGTGTCCATCATCAGACTCACTTTCTCTTCGAGTGTCAGTCTGCTGAGCAGATCATCAGTACGTTCGCCTGCACTGAGGCAGGCATTCTGATAGGGGAGGGATTGAGCCGTAGCCATTATGGCGAAGACGCTCAAAACGGTTGTTAATAGATGTTTTCTCATATGCTATATGATTATCAGTTTTTGTTGTGGTTACAAAGATACGAACTTTTTGCGAATCAACCAAATAATTAGAAAGAAAATAGCGGAAAACCATCAGGTTTTCCGCTATGATTAAGTTTGAGGTGTAGGATTAAAATTCGCTTGTAAATCCGTAACCATTGGTAAGACCTCCAATCAGACCGTTCTGTGAAATGGGAACGAGATAGATAGGAGCAGACTTGAAGTCCCAACCCTTGAAGAGATCCTCATAATAGAAACCGTTAGTCTCTTCCTGCTTCACGATAGCCTTACCCCATTCCTTCTGATAGTAACCAGCAGGTGTGGCTGTGACATTGGTGAAGAGACCCTTGATGGCGATATTACTATTGGGGAACTTACCATTCTGATAAGTCTTGTATGCATCCCAGTCGTGCTGACCGCGCCAGCCTGGGAAGCGTGTAGCCTCCAGATCGGTAGTGGGCTCGTAGCCAGCCTTCAGCATAGCCTCAGGTGTTGGAGCTGTCACGCGAGAGCTCAGACCCATAGCTGTGGGATCCACACCTTTATAATAGATGTAGTTACCGATGGTGTTACCATTTTCGAAGGTATAGTAGCCATTAGCTTTCAGACCATCGATCATCTTCTTGGTCAGCTCCTTCACGGCCTTTACTTTCTTGCCAATGAAACCGGTACGGATCAGGGTCCAACGGCGGTCACCCTCACCAGCGAACTCGAAGCCGCGCTCATCGACAACATCCTCCAGTGTAACACCGCTCTTCGTACCAAGACCTGCACGCTTGTGGGTGAGGTTGTAGTATGTGTCGGCAGTGCTCTGGTCGGGAGATGTCTTCATCAGAGCTGCCTCTGCAAGACCCAGATAAACCTCAGATATACGCATATAAGGAGCATTGATACCTGACATACGCTGCTTGGTGATATACGGATTAACCTGACGGTTCTCGTCGAATTTACCACAAGCGATACCACCACCGTCACCAGAGGTCTTCATGTTGAAGCCCAGAATCACCTCATAGCAGCAGCCCTTACCGTCGTAACCTGCTGCTTTCAGGTCGTCACGGATACCAGCGGTACCAGCCTTCAGATAAGAACCTGTAACGGTGCAAGAGATGTCGCGACGTACGTCTTTGGGATCAAACATACCATAGTAGAAGGCGGGGTTGATACGAGCCTGACCGTATGACTTACATACACCGAACTTGTTAGAACTGGTAGCGGGACGGCCGATAGCATAGGGGCGCTCGCAGTTACCAGTGGTTGACGAACCCTGCACATTCTCATCCTCGAAGATCGACTCGTCGGCAACACTACCGTCAAGAGCGTGCAGCTGAGTGAAGAAGGTTGAGTAGTTGTTGGCATCAAATTTGGCACCGCCAGGATTCTCAGCCACATACTTGAAGGCATCGTAGGCGATATCATAATATGACTTATAATTCGTGGGACGAGCGTATGTTGCATTATTGATATCCGTATAATCCGGGTGTTTCTCCAAACGTGAAGCATCGGTCACATCCAGACGATAGGTCTGATAACTTGCAGCCTCCATTGCAATACGACCCAGCAGGGCGTAAGCATACTGCTTCGTGAACTTGGTCTTGTTGAGAGGAGTTAGCTCAGGACACAGTTCCTTGGCAACATTCAGGTCTTTAATCAACTTGTCGTAGATGTCAATACGTGAGGTAAAGTTGGTAGGAACATCGTTGAGAGAGAAAACGTACATAACATCGCCATAGTACTTAATCAGCTCGCGATAGCAAGTGGCCTTCATGCAGAGGGCCTGTCCGTAAATCTCTGCATATTGCTCGCCGTACTTCTCGTCTTGCATCATCTCGTCTGTAATACCGTCGGTCAGGACGTTCATAGTGGGGATAATACCATAGAGTAGTGCGAAAGCGGTCTTGTCATCAGCAGTTCCAAGGTCCTGCAGAACGGTGAATGTAGAGATGACGTCAGAGGCGCCGCCATTATAGAAAGTCTCTGCTTTCAGACGACCAGTGTTCTGTTCACCACCATGACGCTCGATATCAGATCCTGCGGCATCCAAGGTGTAGAATAAACCGTTGCCAAAAATCTGGTCTCTGAGTGCCGCATGAAAATTTGCGTAAGCACCGTCCATTGTTGTCTGACAACCATCGATAGATGAGGTTGCCAACTGGGCAGTAACCGTTGACGGAGAATTTGTTTCGAGATAATCGCCGCAAGAGTTCAAGGAGAGAACTGCTGTTGTGCATAGGGCGATACCTAATATTTTATTTCTCATTTTACTTATTTTTTAGATATTGTTTTAGAATGCTACATTAAGGCCGAATGTGAAGGTACGGCTACGTGGGTATGAGTTATAGTCAAAGCCCGGCGTTGGGAAACCTGAGTAGTTAGGATCCATTGCAGAGTTGGTGTTTACGTCTGGGTCAAGACCTTTATAGCCACTGATGCAGAAGAGGTTACCACCTGTGAAGTAAACGCGAGCATTGCTGAGACCGATCTTACTGATCAGCGTCTTGGGGAATGTATAACCAATGGTCAGTGACTGGAGGCGCAGATAAGCAGCACTCTCAATGTAGTTGTCGCTGACAACAGGTGCATCGTTTGAAACGTAGCCTAACAGTCCGTACTCGGCACCAGCATTAAGTGCTGCAAGTTCAGCAGGATCAGTAACGGGGTAGAGGTTGCCATTTGCGTCGAGATCGTACATTCTCCAGTGGTTGTCGAACTTAGACTCCAGACGGTTCATAGCAGCCCACTTTGTGTTGTTTCCGCTGTGTACCGAACGGGCGAAGTTGGCATTGAATACCTTGCCGTCGAGCTGATATGCGAAATTAGCGTTGAAATCAATGGCCTTATAGCGACCAGCGAAGTTGAAACCACCAGTGTGTTTGGGAGCCATGCGACCAATGATAGTTACATCGTTCTGATCGATCTTGCCGTCTTCGTTGGTATCCTTGTACTTAGGCATACCGGGGAATGCTTTCTGACCATCAGCAAGCGTGTAGTTTTCGCTGCCATGATAGGTTGTTACATCGCAGTCCTTGACACCGTCCTTCAGTGTCCATACACCATCTACTACGTTGAAATCATCCACCTTGTAGAATCCATCTGCCTGATAACCGATAATCAGACCTACAGGCTCGCCTTCTCTGATAATGTAAGGCTTTGATGGGTTCATGGCTGTAGAGGCAAATCTCATCTGACCATCCATGTTTGCATCGGCAGGAACTTCCTCAACCTTGTTCACATTGTAGTTATAGGTAATGCCGAAACTGAGGTTGAAGTCGGCCTTATCGATGATATTGTAGTTGAATGCGAACTCGATACCCTTGTTAGAGGTCTTGGCAGCATTCATGAACTTGTAAGAGAAACCTGAGGTAGAGTTAATGGGCACGAGCATCAGACAGTCCTTCGTGGTGTTCCAATAGAAATCGATAGCACCGTTGAACTTACCATTCAGGAAACTGTAGTCGATACCGATGTTGCGAGAAATGGTCTTCTCCCATGTCAGGTCAGGATTACCCTTTAAGTCGCCAGTGGTGTAGTTGAAACTACCATCGGCCTGCTGCTTAGATACCCACTGATCGATGAAAGCACTTGCATCGATACCATCGTTACCAGATGTACCGAATGATACACGAAGCTTCAAGTTGTCAAGCCACTTCTGTGCGCTTGCCATAAACGGCTCGTCAGAGATACGCCATGCAAAAGCACCTGCGGGGAAGTAGCCCCAGCGATTACCTTCTGCAAACTTGGAAGAACCGTCAGCACGCATGGTGAAAGTAAGCATGTATCTACCTAAGAGGTTGTAGTTGGCGCGGCCGAACCAAGAAATGGTGTGTGAAGCAACACCGATATTGTTCGTGAAATAGCTCTGGTTACGGTCCTGAGCCATCTGAATCTGTCCAAATGCAGTCTCCTTGCCCCAACTGGTAGGATACTGATAACCAAGAATCGTAGATGTGTTAGAACGGCTACCGAGGACTTCATTACCAATCAACAGGTTCAAAGAGTGAGCATCACTCTTAAAAAGATCAGCAAAGTCGTAATTCAAAGTGGTTGTCCATGCGGTGCTGTAGCCATCGCCCTGAGCCAACTTGGCCTGTGAAGTGAGATCACGACCAGTATTTGGACCTGTCCATGTCTCTGTCTTACTCCAGTTGCGTGCCAAGGCGAGTTCTGTCTTGGCAGTCAGGTTCTTGACAATCTCCCAGGTCAGAGCGGTGTTCAAACCAACACGCTGCTTCTTGGTTAAATAATCATTGTCGTTGATGACTGCAATAGGATTGTACTGGGGCTCAGCAAAGATGTTACCTTCACCAAACTCTGTTGTAGCAGCATTTCCAAGAGGACCGTCAATCGGGTTGAACATCCAAGGATATACCAGGGTGTTGTTGATGTTGGCAGTAGAACCGCTAAAGAATCTGTTCTGAGTGGTAGCCGTCTCGTTATAGCGTGCCTCGACATCCAACTTCAGGCTTGAGGCAATCTTCTGCTGTAACTTCAGGCTGATATTCCAACGGTTGAAACCAGAATTCTTCATCGTTGAAGCATCCTTGGTATAGTTGGCAGAAGCAAAGTACTTGGTCTTGTCTGTACCACCGCTTACTGACAGGTCGTGGTTCCACATGTGACCGCCCTGGAAGACATCGTCCATGTAGTTGTGTGAAGAAACATTCTTGTAATCGTTCAAGTGGTTGCCATTCTCAGAACCCAGTCCATAGTATCTTGCCATGTTGTCGCCATAGCCGACAGCCTGCATATACTCCCATCTGTCACGAACATAGTAATAGGCGTCCTGTGATTTCATGAGAGTTGGCTTGGCTTTGATCTGATAGTACATGTTGTACTTCACCACAGCCTTACCTTCCTTTGCCCCCTTGGTGGTGATCAGGATAACACCATTAGCACCACGAGCACCATAGATAGCCGTTGATGAAGCATCCTTCAGTACGTCGATGCTCTCGATATTGTCAGCAGGAATGTCGTCGATTGAACTAACAGCAACACCATCTACAATGAAGAGCGGGTCGTTGCTCTGGGTGATAGAACCACCACCACGTACACGGATTGTCATGGCTGCACCGGGACGACCATCCTGTGCGGTAACGTTAACACCTGACAGCTTTCCCTGCAGAGCCTCTGAGACAGTGGATACAGGAACGGCAGCCAGCTTGTCACCGGTAACAGATGATACTGAACCGGTCAGATCCTTACGCTTCATCGTACCATAACCGGTGATGTTGAAATTAGTAGTGTTGCCTACATTGACTACCTGAGTCTGGAAGCCGATGTAAGAGAACTGCAATTGTGCGGATGAAGGTACCGACTTCATTGTGAAGTTACCGTCGAAGTCAGTTACTGTTCCTGTAGTGGAACCCTTAATCATCACGCTTACACCAATCAGAGGTTCACCGGTTCCGTCTTTTACGACACCAGTGACGTCATTCTGGGCAAAGCCCGTTAGCCACAGCATACTGAATAGCATGGCTAAAAAGATTTTTCTTTTTTGCATATCACTTAATTAGGTTAAAAATATAGAATAATATCATTTGTTTTAGTGAGACAATTTTTCCATCTCGAGCGATGCCCAGATGAAAGGACCGACGCCCTTGGCATCGTTGTCGCGGATGGGTTCAGACAGGTAGTAGGCATAGCTTCCGTCGCGATGTTTATCCTCTTTTACACTGCCCTTGGGATTGATCTTCTTCATGGCAGCGATTACCTGTGGCGTGGCTGCAGGGCCAAGACCTGCTACTGAACAACACTGTGTCAGGGAGATGGTCTTATCGGCATTCACGCGGATGAAGTTCTTGATGATGCCCTGATAGGCTTTGATACCTGCATCACGGTATTTTGTGCCGAGATAGCCTTTGTTGTAGGCTTTCAACAGCACGTAGGCAAACATGGAACTGCAGGTTGACTCCAGATAATTTCCTTCACGACCTGGTGCATCCATTACCTGATACCAAGTGCCTGACTCCTGATCCTGCCATTTGATGACAGCATCCAGATCTTTCTGCAGAAGGTCGAGCACCTCTCCACGACGGCTATAATCTTCCGGTAGTGCATCCAGCACCTCGATAAGTGCCATAGAGTACCAACCTTGGGCACGTCCCCAGCAATGCTGTGAGAGTCCTGTTTCTTGATTGCTCCAGAAGGCAGCACGTGTCTCGTCATAGGCATGACGGTTCAGACCTGTATTTGGATCAAGGGTGCGTTCGTAGGTGATCTTCAGCTGGTTTACAGCATCGTCGTAAATCTTGATGGCATCTTTCGACTTCAACTGAGTAGAAGCGGTGAGACAACGGAAGGGGAGTCCCATGAAGATACCGTCGAGCCAGACCTGATAAGCATAGATCGCCTTGTGCCAGAATACTTTATCGGCGATGGTGCGCGGCTGGTTCTGCAGTTGCTTCATCATCGTATTGATGGCCAACTTGTTCTTAACCTCAGGATAGAGGTTGTACATACGTGTCACGAAATGACCTGTACGGATATTGTCGAGGTTATATTCCAGAAGGTCATAACCACGAATGTTTCCTTTCTCATTGATCATCGTATCGGTATATTCCTGACAGTACTTGAGGATATCGTCACCACCATAGGTGAGATAAGTATCCAACATACCTTCGAGTTCGATGCCCATTACATAGCTCCATTTGGGACTCTTTGAGAAGTCGAGCAGAAAACTCTTCGGCACACGCTTCATCTCTGAATAGGTAAGCCACTCAGAATAGTGCTCATATGGTGCTTTCAGCAGTGAGAGACTACCGTTGATGAACAGGTTGTCAAAGTTCACGTTACGGGTCTTGCCGGACATGAAGTTGCCATCCTTGACACCATTGAACTTACAGTCCTTGACAGTGATATCATAGACAAATGTGTCTTCCTCCAGACCAATGATCTGCACACCATATTGAGATGACTCACTGGTCACATTCTCCATATAGACATTGCGAACTGTCGGATAATAGCCTCGGCAACAGATCTCCTTAGGCTCGTAATCGAGATTGATCTTCAATACCGATTCCTTGCAGACGCCCACCTTCACATTACGCATGTTGATGTTCTCGATGATACCACCACGACAGGAATTCGTCTTGATACGAAGCACACGCTCCAGCTCCGGAGAATCCATCACACAGTCGTGGGCATACACATTCTGACAACCACCGGAGATCTCAGAGCCGATTACCACACCACCATGTCCGTTCTTCATCTCGCAGTTACGGATGATGATGTTCTTTGAAGGCATATTGCGCTCACGACCGTCACGGTTTCTGCCGCTTTTGATAGCGATACCGTCGTTGATCATTTTGACACGACGCACCGTGATATCTGTAGAGTGGAGGGGATGAATCACCCAGAAGGGCGAACGGAGCAGGGTCACATCTTCCAAAAGGATACCATCACATTTGTTAAAGCTGACCAGCTGCGGACGCAGACCGTCCTGCGGACCAAATACGCGCTCGGGCGTGCGTTCACCTTTTTCATTATACATAGGGATACCATCCTCACCGTTCTTCAGCAGACGGGGACGTGACTCAATGCGCTGGCTGATCATACCTTCCTTCCATCCGAAACGGGGATTACCGTTCCAAGGCCACCAGGTATCGTTGGAACCGCCACCATCAATCGTACCCTTACCTGTGATGGCGATATCCTTTGCCTTGAAGGCATAGATACATGGTGAGAGATTGAAACACTCCAACCCTTCCCATGAGGTCTCCACGATGGGGTAGAGTTCAGGCTGGAACGCAAACTCGAGTGTTGCACCTTCCTCGACAACGAGGTTCACTCCGTCTTTCAGTGTAATGGCACCAGTGAGGTATTTCTCACCAGCAGGGATGATTACCTTACCACCACCTTTTTTAGAACAGGTATCAATCGCCTTTTGGATAGCCTTCTGGTTTTGTGCAGCAGTGTGAGTTGTTTTAGCGCCGAACTTAGTGATTGGAAAGGCCTTTTCCGCAAACTTCGGCATACGGATACTTTGCTCAATCTGCTTATACTTTACCTCATCCCAGCCTTGTGCGACTGTGATGATGGGTGCAAGCAGAGA
>ONNY01000037.1 GCA_900319305.1 uncultured Prevotella sp. | reverse complement strand
ATTTACTGTCTTATGACGAATGAGTAAGCGGCCTTATTCCACTTCCTTGATGTTGTTAACGAGTGCAAAGATAATAATTAATATTGAATATACAATGAGAAAAGCAAGCAGAGAGATGGATGCCCTGTCACCATTCGGCATGGAAGTCGTATAGCCTATGAACAAAGACGAGAAACGTGAATTGCGGCGTAAGCGTCTGATGGACAACAAAGCCTATCAGACGATGAACGGCCTGACGCGCTATATGGATAGATACTATCTCGATGCACTCATTGGCATCATTCCTGGCTGGGGTGATGCCATTGCCTTGCTCAGCGTCGTGCCGTTCGTCTATTTCTCGTCGAGGGTCATCAAGAGCATCCCTCTGACGCTTGCCGTCTTGAATAATGCCCTCCGAGACGTATTGATGGGTATGATTCCGTTCTTTGTCGGCGACGTTATCGACTTCTTCCATCGTGCAAACATCCAGAACATGCAGATGATTCAGGGTTTCGTTGACGGCGACGAGACTATCATCAAACAGGTGAACCAACGAGCCTGGCAGTCTGCCATCGTCCTTATTGTCCTTCTGCTGCTCATAGCCCTGATGATATGGGCACTCGTCAGCTTCGGCAGTTACCTGTATTCATTGGTAGCATCCATCTTCTGAACTGTCAATGTTTAAACGAGTTTAAATAATTGGCCGCAATGTTTACCGTAGTTTATTTTATAATTGTGGTGCTTTTGTACAAAAAAGTTTGATTTTCACGTGATTTTTTCTCGAAAACAAAGTATAGCGAGGGTGGGGACATGGGAAATTCCCTACTTAGTTTTAGGAATCTCACCCCTTCATTGTAGGAATTTTCATTTTCAAATCCCAGAGATTCGCCCTATCTTTGCACTGTGAAAAGGACATAAGAGCCTCTCACGAAACAGAAGTTTAACAATTTAAAGATTACGATTATGATGAAGATGATAGCAGCCATGGTGATGATGGCAATGACAGTAGCAATGCCGGCAATGGCAGGTAACAGACATCACAACAACCACAAGCATCACGACAAGAATGTTGTTGTAGTAGTACATCACAAGGGTGGTCCTCACTTCGACAAGCGGGCGGCTCACTTCGATAGGCACCACGCCCCACATCCTGAAATGAGAATCTGCGCAGTCTATCTGAGCCGTTTCGATTCTCCACGTGCAGCAATGGCAAGAGCAGGGCGCATCCATGGTGTGGCAGATGTTAAGTACAATCCCCGCACACGTGAGATAACCGTCCTCTACGATGCAAAGATCACTTCATCCCGCCATATCAGGCACGCAGTGGCATAGTCTCCATTCCATATAAAATCTCGAAAGAAGCCCCGGCTTGCATGACTGCAGGTCGGGGTTCTCGTATATTTGTATGTATATTAATTCTTATTGCTATTAAGGTCCCGATAGTCTGAGAGCAGATTCCATATCCCGTCCTCTGAGAGTACACCTCGTTTCAGATCTTTAAGGAATCGTCCTGCTTCGTCATCAGCTAGGTCCTGTTTCCATAGTTCACTGCCATAGTACTCGTCAAGAATTGCTACGTTCTCCTTTAATTCCTCAAGCATTTTAGACGTTTTTGTAGGCTCTTTAATGACGGCTAATGCTTTTTCGAAATGATGCTCCATCTGTGTAATCCGCTCAATTGCATAGTTGACAGGAAGCATGCTGCAGATCCTATCAGCTCTGATGACCTTTGGAGCGGACTTACCTGCCAGCACTAAAACCTTCTTGCCATTGCGGTAGACATGAAGCTGGCGGGAGCGGACTACAGCCGTAAGGTCTGGATTGTCCTGCATAGCCATCCATAGAGGATGATAGATGCCATCCTCTTCAAATAGCTTCTTCTGCAGGTGCGAGCACATATTGGATGTATCAATGGTCATCATTTCAGTTCATCTTCGTCATGTGATAGCCCATACGATTCAACTGCATGGCGGCTCCAAACAGGTAGAGTTGGTGCAGGCAGGCGACGTAGCCGTTGAAGGCCTCCTTCGTACCGGGTTCGAGCCGTTGGTGCATCAGGGCATTATAGACACGTGAGGCACACTCGCCAGTAACCTTCTCCAGAACAGTGTAGTCCATGCCCTGCAACAGAAGCACCTCCTCGCGGATGTATTCGTCCATCGCATCATAGCCCCGCTTGTCGCGCATATAGGCATAGAGGTCTTCGATCTTAGAGTATATTTCCCATTCCGTATCCCACATCTTCGCCACGGCCATGCCGATATACATCATCCAGCCGAGCGAGGCAGATGGGAAGTCCTGAAACTCGCGGATGCCATCGGGGATATAGGCCTTGGCAATCTCTTCCCACTTATCTTCAACATCGGGACACTCGGGCATCCGTTCATCTACCTCTTTCATGCTCAGCAGAAACTGATGCAGATCGTTTCTCAATTGTTCTTCAAAATTCTCCATATTTGTTATAGCATCTTTTCAAGTATCTCGACAGCCTTGGTGATATCCTCCTGGAACCGCTTGTGGTCGCGGAGGAAGTCGGCCCTGCCACCACTGATAGCATCATACAGCTCCTGGCTCATGTCATTGGCATAGTCAGAAATGGCCAACTCTATGTCATCCTTCTGCCAGTCGAGCGTGGAATGGACATAGATCCTCTGCTTTTGATGCAGGAAACTGTAGGCGGTCTCGATACTATCCTTTGTTATCATTTTGTTACTTTATCATATCCTATCGGGCGGAATTGTTTCTGTTTCTCGCTGTACACAAATCCGTGCCCATATAGGTAGTTCTTTATCTCTTTTGGCTCCGTCCCGAAGTTATAGCACAGTGATTCCAGCGTGTCAAACTCCTCATCTCTCAGGAGCATGTTCACGCTCGAAACCAGTATGGCAGGATCTTTCGGCAGGTAGTCCATATCACAATTCTTATTAAAATCATCGGCAAAAGTACACAAAAATGGCGAGATATTATTATATTTGCACTCACTATTAACAAATGTTGGTTTTGAAATATGGCAAAGGTTCTTTTGATTAACGGTAGCCCCAGAGAACATGGCAATACGTTTACTGCTCTGAACGAAGTGGCAAAGACCTTGAACGAAGAGGGTGTAGAGACGGAGATCATCAACATCGGAACTATGCGGACGCTTGGTCGTAACATGGCTTGGATGATTCATAAACTGAATGTCAGTGAGGATGGTCATCCGGAAGTGGAGAGTCCCTTGAGAACCAATTTTATCAGATAAAGCAGACAACATGGCAAAACGAGAGTATATACAAGCCAACAAGGATTGGCTGGAGGAGAAAGCCAAAGAGGATGGCGTAAAGGCTCTGCCCAAGGGCATTTATTACAAGGTGCTGAATGAGGGCGATCAAGCGAGTACGAAGCCGACGGTTCGTAGCATTATCACAGCGCACTATACAGGCAGAACGATTGATGGCAAGCAGTTTGATAGCAGTCGTGGCGGTGTGCCTCTGGCTTGTCGCTTGTGTGACCTTATCGAAGGCTGGATTATCGCCATCCAACAGATGCATATTGGTGACAAGTGGGAGATTTATATCCCTGCCGAAATGGGTTACGGCAAGTTCTCGCAGCCAGGCATTCCTGGTGGTTCGACGCTTATCTTTGAAATTGAATTGTTAGGTATCGCATGAGTATGACAGAGAAAGAGAAAATGCTGGCGGGTGAGATTTATTCCGCCGTTGACCCGCAGCTGATAGAAGAACTGACGGAAGTGAAGGAGATCATTCACGACTATAACCTGTTGCGCCCGTCGGAGAAGGAGAAAGCAAGGGAGATCCTGAAAGGTCTCTTGGGACACATCGCCGACGATGAGATATTGATTATCCAGCCCTTCTGCTGCGACTACGGCAAGCAGATCAGCGTAGGCAAACGCTTCTTTGCCAACTTCAATTTTACGGTACTCGACGAGGCTCCAGTCACCATCGGCGACGATTGTTTTATAGGTCCGAATGTCAGCATCTACACGGCATGCCATAGTATAGACCCCGTGGAGCGCAACAGCCGTAGGGAGTGGGCAGAACCAGTCACCATTGGCGATAATGTATGGATTGGTGGCAGCGTTACCATCCTCCCAGGTGTGACCATTGGCGACAATGTTACCATCGGTGCTGGTAGTGTTGTAACGAAAGATATTCCTTCGAACTCTGTTGCAGTGGGTAATCCTTGCAAAGTTATCAGGACTCTATGACACTACGTGAACTTATCAATTCAGTGGATTCTGAGCAGTACAGCGATTCAGCGTTGTACCAAAAGCTGCGTGAGACGAAGCCTGAATACGGTGCAAACAGGCGTATTGAGGTTAAGTTGGTAAATGGCGAAATCGCCATTACCAATGCTCATGTCGGCTCGATAACCTGCAAAAGGCAAAGATTGTTCGATGACTGACTACGATTCCATATGGCGCACGCAAGATGAAATAAGAACGGTCGTTAATGCCGTTCTGGGAGAAAGCATCTGGAATCTCAGTTACAACGAGCGACGCATGGCTATTGAACTGGAGTTAACCGTTGCGCTCGATGACGATGCCATCAGCGATCTATGCTGCCAGTTCCCCATCATAGCCGACTACGATGGAGTAGGGGCAAAGGGCTACACCCAATCCAAGCCAGTCCAAACCATTCCAATTCATTCCAAATGAAACGCGGAATTCAACATAAAATTTGACCTTAACTGGCTTAAAATTAATGACTTAGGTAATAGTCATTCCTTGCGAAAAATAAAGGGTGACTGCCTCCTACGAGTCAATCACCTTTTCCCTTCCTGTGATCCGGATGGGACTCGAACCCATGACCTACTGCTTAGAAGGCAGTTGCTCTATCCAGCTGAGCTACCAGACCCACTCTAAAAGTGATAGTTGATAAAAATCGGCTGCAAAGGTAATTCTTTTTTTTGAGACTACAAAATAAAATCACCATTATTGCATGATTCATACCATAAATCGGATGTAGGAGCGGTCGTCGAACGAGTTGTTTCCCTCTACAAATGCCTTCGTGGCCTTGAACTTTCCGATGTTCAGCGGGTCGTTCTTGCGCTGCTCTTCCAACAGGGATTCGGTCTCGGCGAGTGTCGGTGCCAGGAAGGGATAGCCGTCGCTGGCAAGTACGATCTCCCAGGGTTGGAAGTCGAGTGTGATGACTGGTACGAGTTGCTGGGGTATGGGGAATCCGTCGATGACGGCATAGGTGACGTTCTGATTCTTCATGTCTTCCAGCATAGTAGGGATCATCACCTCTCGGGCAGGGTCGAAAGACTGGCGCAGTTGTGACTCCGTATAGCCTTCTGCCAATAAGGATACTACTTTCGCGGCACGCATTTCTGCCAAGGGTTGTTCGTATGGTTTGGGATTGTCATAATACTGCCCTCCGATGAGGCAGTGGCAGTCGCCCACAAGCCACACCTCGCGTCGGAGTCGGCTGTAGATGACGGCCGAGGCGGTGAGTCGCTCTTCGGGATGTTCTGCCATGCGCTGTTTGGGGAACCGTAGCCAGTAGTGTCGGGCGATGGAATGGGTGACGCCCTTGCAGAACTGCTGACAACTGGTGTCGGCAGGCATGCGGCGGATATAGCGGCTCACGAGGTGCATCGCATAGCGCCCATTGCTCATCCCCGGGCAATGGTGGTAGGGGGTCTTCGAGGTGGATCCGTCGATGACGGCGATGAAATCATTTGTGACGACGATTCCGTCCTCGCTTTTCTTCGCGGGGTTCTTCGGAATGATGCTTTGCTCTATTATTTTCATTCTTGAAGTTCGGATTGTATGATTTGGGCTTGCCATAGGCCACTGGGTGATAACTGCCTTGTGGCGGCATGCCTGAGTAGAGTTTGCCTATGAGATCGGGGCGGCCGATGCGACGCAGCGACTGTTCGATGCCACGACGCTCCTCGGGCTTGTACCAGAAAAAGTATTGGCGCTGGGCGAGTTTTTCACGCGGCGTCTTGGCACTGAACACGGGCTCAAGTGTATAGGGATCATAACCAGTGTACCAGGTTTCGGTGGCATTGGTCATCGGCGTGGGTGTGAAGTCCTGTACCTGTTCGAGATGGAAGTCGAGATTCTTGGTGATGACAGCGAGTTCGGCCATATCCTCTTCCTGACAGCCTGGATGGCTTGAGATGAAGTAGGGGATGATTTGCTGGCGAAGACCTTCCTCACGATTAATACGGTCGAAGATACGCTTAAATTCGTAGAACTGCTGGAACGAGGGCTTGCGCATGAGGTAGAGCACCCGGTCGCTGGTGTGCTCGGGGGCTACCTTCAGGCGTCCCGACACATGACGGGTGATAAGTTCTCTGGTGTACTCCATCGCAGCCTTATTGCTGATCTCGTCCTTACTCTTATATAATAACAGGTCGTAGCGCACGCCACTACCGATATAACTGTGCCTGATGCCAGGCAGTGCATCGACTGAACGATAGATTTCCAGCAGTTTGGAATGGTCGGTATTCAGGTTCGGACAAATCTGGGGATGGATGCATGATGGGCGGCGGCACTTTTCGCAGGCGTTTTTGTTACGTCCGCTCATACCGTACATATTAGCCGACGGACCACCCAAGTCGCTGAGGTTGCCCTTGAAGTCGGGCATCTCGATCACTTGTTTCACCTCGCGCAGGATACTTTCTTTCGAGCGGCAGGAAATAAACTTGCCTTGATGGGCGGAGATGGTGCAGAAGGCACAGCCGCCAAAACAGCCCCGATGGATGTTGACGGAGAATTTTATCATGTCGTAAGCCGGAATGCGCTTGCCCTTGTACTTAGGATGCGGCATGCGGGTATATGGCAGATCGAACGAGGCGTCGAGTTCCTCGGTGGTCATCGGAGGATAGGGTGGATTCACGACCACATAGCGGCCATCGACGCCTTGCAGCAGCCGTTGGGCATGCATCATGTTACTCTGCTCCTCTACGTTCTTAAAGTTCTCTGCCTGAGCCTTCTTGTTTTTCAGACATTCCTCGTGCGAATGGAGCACAATGTCTCGATCGGTTATGCCGCCGATGATATCTTCCTTACGTGAGAGATAAACGGTTTGCGGCAGGTCGCGAATGTCGCGAATACTTTCGCCGCCAGCCAGTCGGCGGGCCAGTTCGATGGTCACTTTCTCACCCATGCCGTAGGTAATCATATCGGCAGGCGAATAGCAAAGCAGGCACTTCTTCAACTCGTCGCTCCAATAATCGTAGTGGGTAACGCGGCGCAACGAGGCCTCGATGCCTCCGAGGATGACGGGCACATCGGGATAAAGTTCCTTCAGAATTTTAGCATATACGATGGTGGGGTATTCGGGGCGCATGTCGTGACGACCGTCGGGACTATAGGCATCTTCTGATCGCAGACGGCGTGCGGCGGTGTATTTGTTCACCATCGAGTCCATGCATCCCGGGGCGATGCCGAAGAACAGCCGAGGGCGCCCGAGTTTCTTGAAGTCACGGTAATCACCGTGCCAGTCGGGCTGGGGCACAATCGCCACCCGATAGCCTGCTGCCTCAAGGGTACGTCCGATGACAGCCGCACCAAACGAGGGGTGATCGATGTAGGCATCACCCGAGAATAATATCACATCGACCTCCGTCCATCCGCGGAGGTCGAGTTCTTTCTTGGTTGTCGGTAGAAAATCTGTTAATCTATACTCCATTAATTAAACGGTGTTCCTTGGAAAGAACGTGTGGTCATACCGAGGTCGTTGTTTGCCTTGTTCTTCCAGTTGATGTAAAGCAATACAAGTTGCTGGAGCCCGAAGGCTTTCATATTGGGATGGTAGATCACGTCGAGGCAGAGGTCGAGCAGATCCTTATCGAGTCCTGCCTGTCCTTCGAGCAGCGCACGGATGTTGAGTTTCAGTTTGTCGAGCACCTGCTCATCTACGTAACCTGATGAATCAATGAGGTCGCGAAGCAGTTGATACTTCTCAATGGTCTCAAGATGTGTGTCAGAGATTTCGATACTCCTTGTACCGGAGGCATTGGATTGAATCTTCATGTTTGTACGATTTTTAATTTATTGGGTTTGTAATAAGAATCGGAGTATGCCCTTCATGATGACCTCGCGCTTATGTTCCTCCTTGATGCACTCGAAGGGGAATCCGAGGGTCATCGCCTTATAGTCGGTGCCGTCGTAAGCCACACAGGCTGGATAGCCGTCGGCATAGGTCATGGCAGGGAAGGCGGGTGCCACTGGCTGCAGCACATCGGGATGGGTGGCGGCATAGTGGATATCGTTCAGTTGACGGTAGAAGGTGAAGGTGGTGCCTAAACCTTCGATGGTGTCACGGGCGAGACTGTCGGCATTGGTGCCCTGATAGTTGCATTTCATGACCTGCTCAAGGTATTTCCTGTCGGCAGGCATTGTCATGTCGGCACCGACATAGGAGCCACTGACGAGCAAGGCACCGCCACGGGATGTGAACAACTGCAGGTGCTGACGGAGCATCTGGGGGAAGGCCTGGTATTTCTGGAGTGACCAACCGTCGTTTTTCTCCAGTCCGAGGATCAGGTCCACCATATTATATAAGGTGGGGCGTACCTCGTTCCTCAGAAGTGCTTCCACAGAGCAACTTGCAATCTTATAGCGCTGGCTGGAGGCGATGGCCTCGGCATGGGTACGGATATAGTCGAAGTCGTTGCCGGCAATGATCTGTCCTGCCAGAGAGTCGTTGGTGAGACCAAGGCTCTTACCCATGTTGGCCTTGTTGAAGTTGGTCTGGAATCCAGCCCAACCAGCCGTTGGTCCGTAGGTGACGCCCGCATCCTGTTTGATGTCGAAGCCTTGTTCCGCACTGTTGTCGCGGACGGCAGGTGATGACAGACGGTGGAAGCCGTTAACGATAAGTATCGTCTTCTGCGCCTCAGGTATGTCACAGGCTGATACCACCTCGCTGGGGAAACTCTCGCCACCCTCGTTGACAGCCGTCACACGGAAACTGTAGAGTTGTCCGGGTTCGATGTCAATCTTCAGACTGCCATGATTGCCTTTCACATAGCGTCCGTTGTCGAATCCACCCTTTCCGATAGCGGTATAGACCACAAATCCTGTTGGTTTGGCGGTGGGCTCGTCGGGATCGTCCACACTGTTCCAACTCAGCAGGGCCTCGCCGTTTCCTGTGAGTTCCACCCGGAGACGATCAGGAGCGAGCGGACTGACGGTGTAGTCGGTATGGTGCATCCGGCTGACATAGCGGAGCAAAGTCTTGTAGATACTACGGGCAAAGAAGAAACGGAAGTTCGGATCCTGTGCCATCCGCATGTCGGCGAAGTTCTGGTGCGACATGGTCTCAAGAATGGCACTCGGCATTTCCGGCCAGCGGCTCTCGGAGTAGTTACGATCCCAGAGTTCGCGTCGCTGCCAACTGCCGTATTTCCGTTGGATATCCGCAGGAATGGTCGTCAGCAGTTCATCGGCGAGGTCGCGTGAAACCAGTCGTGTCAGTCCTGTGCTGAGGATGCTGTCATTCAGATAGGTGGTGCAAACGGCGAGTGTACCCGTGTGGGTCCTGCCGTCGGAGGTATAGCCAGCATCGCTGTGGATGGCCAACGACAGTTCGAGGGGAACACCTCTGCCGATGGTGTCGGGTACGTAGCAGGAGCCGCCCGACAATAACTTCGCCATCAGACTACGAGCATTTATATCGTCACCATAGTCGTCGGTACCTTCTTTAGAGGAATAAACGGTGTAAGGCATACCTGCCCATTGCGCATAGTAGCGTGCGCCCTCATCGCAGCGGGGCATACCACTGGTGGTGTAGCCTCTGCGGATGTTACCCATGCCGCCACCGAAGCGTACGGCATCAGCAGTGACGATACCTTCGTGTTCACTGAGGTTGCTGAGTGTGACGCAGTTCTGAGTGCTGTTGCCTGCATCGAAGTCGAACGTACCCAGATAGACCCAGGTGGAACCGCCCATCTGCTGGTTCACACGGAATTCGGTGGCGATGCCTTTGTGCCATACGGTGTAACGGGCATCATCGATGCTGCCTGGTACCGTCTGATAACTGACATAGACGGCATAACGGCCTGCCTCAGGAATGGTGGGCAGATAGGTGGCGAGACTCTCGTGACGTGCGTGCTCTACCGTCTTTGCCTGACGTACGGTGCCAGCCAGGAACGGATTCTCTCCGTCGAAATAGAATCCGTCGTGGAAGGCAAAACCTGCTGAGTCGGTTTTCTCCCAGTGATGTGTGCCATGTGTCTCCTGATAGACACCCCTGTTGCTGCGGGGTTTGTCGTTATCGACAATCACCTCATGCCGCTGCCAGTCGCGCTCACGTGGTGTAAACACGACGGCACCTGCACGTTCCAACATAGGAATCAGATAAGGTACGACGATGGTCTGGGTAAACAGATCCTCACGCGTTCCGAAGAGTGGGGGACGCTGCCATTTCCAGACGCTATCGGCGATATGGAAATAGGTGCCATGACTCGCCCATACACAGAGATGACGGTTCTGAAGACCATTGGTGATGGTGTAAGGCAAGGAGGCATTCTGAACCCAAGGCTTTCCCTCGTAGTTGATATCGCCCCAGGAACGGGCAGGGTCGGGTGTGCGAAGAAGGCGTGGCGGCACCAGTTGTCGGAGTTCCCAACCACCCGTCTTGATGCTCAGTTGATAATCCTGACAACTGTCGGGCATCAATCCTCGTACATTATTATATATATCATCTACCGCATCAGGGGAGAAACAGTTCTCTCCCAGATGCGTATCGGCACAGACTTCAATGGTGCGCAACGAGTCGTTGACCTCAAGACTCTTCAGATGGGCATTTGAACGGACACGCTGTCCTGTAGCGCGATATCCCTTAAAGTAATCTTCTAGTTTGTTTTTGATATCCTGCTGGGCAGAGACAGTGACTGCTGTCAAGGCTGCAAGGATAATTGTTGTGATTCTCTTCATGATAACTCTCCAATCGTGAATTGCTCGGGCTTCTTCCCCTTGAAGTCCTTGAAATACAGTTTGATTTCCCGCATGTCGGCCTCTAGGTCGCCTGTGGGGATAATGGTTTTGGTACATTGTATCAGTTTCTTCTCGTAATCGACACCGTAAAGCAGGATGGGGAGTCCTGCCTTCAGGGCGATGAAATAGAATCCCTTCTTCCAGTCGGGATTGGCTGAGCGTGTGCCTTCGGGAGTGATGCACAGATGGAAGGTCTTGGCAGCCTTTGCTGCCTCAGCCATACTATCGGTCATGCTGGTTTTCTTCTGACGGATCACGGGGATGCCACCCAGTCGCTTGAACAGGATGCCGAGGGGGAAGAAAAACCACTCCTTTTTCATCAGGAAATTGCTCTGCATGCCTCTTGCACCGGAATAGAGTTGTCCGAGGATGAAGTCCCAGTTGCTGGTATGGGGCGCCAGACAGATAATATACTTGTCGGGATGGTCCTCTGTGATCTCTGCGGTCCATCCCCAGCGCTTATATAGCAGCCATTTACAAAATTGTTGCCACATAAGCCTATGAGTTCAATTGATCAGAGATCTCACCGACCTGTGCACTGAAATTCTCTCGCAAGTCCTTAAAATATGCCTTGGCTTTCATACCGGGCTCAGGGTGAGATATACGTTTAATGTAATTGGCTTGCATTTTTACGATGGAAAAGAGTAAGGCTTCTACATCTTTTTTAGGACGTGGACCGTAAAGTGAAATGGCTACGCCTTCTGCAAATAATTCCTCACAAATAAAAGTAATTGCCTTTTTGAGTGTTCTTTTGTTCGCCATAATGATTTCCTCCTTTTGAATATGAATTAGCATTTTTACATAGCAAAGTTAATCATTTTTTTCGAGATTGCAAGTGTTTCTTCCCCAAAAAATATTAAAATGATGATTTTCGATGTTTTTTCTTTCGTATTTCTGCCAAAAATCCACTAATTTTGCACGACAGTAACAACTATCTTTCAAAATACAACTAATAAATTATGGAAAAAAGTGCATTGCAAATCGCAAGAGCCGCTTATCAGCCAAAGCTGCCTAAGGCTCTGCAGGGTGCTGTGAAAATTAAGGAGGGTAAGGCTACCCAGAGTGTTAATACCTATGGTATGCCTATCGTAGAGTTTGAGCCTGCTACAGAGGCCAACACTAAGAAGATGAACGTAGGTATCATCCTGTCTGGTGGTCAGGCTCCTGGCGGACACAACGTGATTACCGGTCTTTTCGACCAGATCAAGAAGCTGAACCCCGAGAACCGTCTGTTCGGTTTCATCCTGGGTCCTGGCGGTTTGGTTGACCACAACTACATGGAACTGACTCCGGAGATCATCGACGATTATCGTAATACTGGTGGTTTCGATATGATCGGTTCTGGTCGTACGAAGCTGGAGAAGGTTGACCAGTTTGAGAAGGGTCTGGAGATTATCCGTGAACTCGACATCAAGGCTATTGTAATTATCGGTGGTGACGACTCTAACACCAACGCCTGTGTGCTGGCTGAGTACTATGCAGCCAAGAATTATGGTGTGCAGGTGATCGGTTGTCCGAAGACCATCGACGGTGACCTGAAGAACGATCAGATTGAGACTTCATTCGGTTTCGATACTGCTTGTAAGACTTACTCTGAACTGATTCTGCAGACTCAGCCAAACATCTGCCTCGTATCTGAGGAGATCGAGCAGAAGGGTATGAGCCTCGACGATATCGTTACATACATCGCTAACGCTGTTTGTCAGCGTGCTGCTGATGGTAACAACTTCGGTACTGTTATCATCCCAGAGGGTGTTATCGAGTTCATTCCTGCTATCAAGAAGCTGATTGCTCAGCTGAATGACGTTCTGGCTCTGCCTGAGGCAAAGAACCTCGATCGCCACGAGTCAATCGACTTCGTAAAGGCTCACCTCACTGAGGAGAACCTCGCTGTATTCAACAGCCTGCCTACAGGTGTTGCCCGTCAGCTGGCTCTCGACCGTGACCCACACGGAAACGTACAGGTATCACTGATCGAGACTGAGAAGCTGCTCTCTACAATGGTAGCTCAGAAGCTCGAGAAGATGAAGAAGGAAGGCAAGTATGCTGGTAAGTTCTCTGCTCAGCACCACTTCTTCGGTTACGAGGGACGTTGCGCTGCTCCTTCTAACTTCGATGCCGACTACTGCTACGCTCTTGGTACATCAGCTGCCCAGCTGATTGCTAACGGCAAGACTGGTTACATGGCTATCGTTAAGAACACAACAGCTCCTGCTGAGCAGTGGATCGCTGGTGGTGTGCCCATCACTATGATGATGAACATGGAGAAGCGTGCAGGTGAGATGAAGCCTGTAATCCGTAAGGCTCTCGTAGAGCTCGATGGTGCTCCATTCAAGGCTTTCGCTGCACAGCGTGATCGTTGGGCTCGTGAGACTGCTTATGTATATCCTGGTCCAATCCAGTACTGGGGTCCAACAGAGGTTTGCGATCAGCCAACCCGTACACTGGCTCTTGAACAGAGTAAGTAAATCATATTGATGGCACGGACTACTTGTGATGGTAGTCCGTGCTTTGTTTTTTTATGCCACAACATAAACGCGCAACTGTCAGACGTAAGGGAGTCAATACAACCCACACTTATCATGGCCCTGGGAGGAGAAAACGTCCGGGGCTGTTGATTCGTCTCCTTCAGAAAGTGCCTTCCTGGGGTTGGTGGATAGGCGGCGGTGTGATTGTGGCACTTTATGTGTGGTTCTTCTATTATTTCTTTGTAGGACCCTTCGGCTTCCGCTGGCG
>ONNY01000066.1 GCA_900319305.1 uncultured Prevotella sp. | reverse complement strand
ATGATAGAGTCGCTCTGACACTGTACGGCAATCACAGCATGGAGTTCAGGCTTCGAACCTGCCTCTACACCGAGATTGAATTTCTTACCGTGGGAGATGATTTCTTCCACCACGGGCTGTATCTGGTTGACCTTGATGGGATAGACCACGTAATTCTCTCCCTTGTAATCATACTCCTCAGCTGCCTTCTTAAAGCAACTCCATGTCTTCTCAATCCGGTTGTCGAGAATATCGGGGAAGCGGAGCAACACTGGGGGCGTGACATCACGCAGGGCCAACTCGTCCATCACTTCACGCAGGTCTATCTGCGTGTTGTTCTTACAAGGTGTGACATAGACATCGCCCTTTTCGTTGATGCCGAAATAGGAAGTACCCCAACCGTTGATGTTGTAGAGCTCCTTCGAGTCCTCAATGGTCCATTTCTTCATATACCTAATAATTCTTTTAATTTCTCGACACTGATCTTGATCTTCTCGTAATTATCCATCAGGCTGACATCCAAAGTATATTGGGCCTTGGTATAATAAGGTTCACGCTTCTCAAGCTGTTCGCGGATAAAGGCTATCAGTTCCTCAGGACTTTTGCCTTTCAGCAGGGGACGCTCTGTCTTTCCCATCAGCAGATGGTCATAGAGCACTTCCGGACTGGCTTTGAGATATACCACTTTTCCCTGTTGGTTAAGATAGTCCATATTGTCGAAAAAGCAAGGTGTACCACCACCACAGCTGATAATGACATTCTCGAACTCTGCCACCTCATGCAGCATATTGTATTCTATCTTGCGGAAACCTTCTTCTCCCCGTTCGGCAAAGATCTGTGCCACAGACTTGCGCATACGGCTTTCGATATACCAGTCGAGATCGTAAAAGATCACGCCCAGATCCTTCGAGAGTGCCTTGCCAATCGTGGTCTTACCGGCACCCATATAGCCTATCAGGATAATTCGTGTCATGCGTTAGCTCTTCTTGACTGGCTGTGCCTGGATGATCTTCATGCACTCGTCGTAGGTCAGTTCTTTTGCCCGCTCGTGCATGGCCTTTGGCAGTCGGTAGTTCTTGCCTTCGTAACTCAGGTAGGGACCATAGCGGCCGTTGAGAATCTCCAATTTCGTATCTTCCAGGAATAGTTTTAGATGCTTCTGATTGTCCTGTTGGCGCTTCTCCCGAATGAGTTCGATGGCCTCCTCGAGTGTGATGCTCATGGGATCTGCATCCTTAGGCAGGGAGGTGTATTTGCGGTCGTGCAGGATATAGGGACCAAAACGACCTGAACCGATGGTCACGGGCTTGCCTTCAAACTCACCCACCGCGCGTGGCAATTTAAAGAGCTCAAGTGCTTCTTCGAGGGTGATGGCCTCCATCGAATGCTCTTTAGGCAGTTGGGCAAACTGTGGCTTCTCCTGATCGTCAGCTGTGCCAATCTGTACCACAGGTCCGAAACGGCCGATCTTCACAAATACGGGACGACCACTCTTCGGGTCAACGCCCAACTTGCGCTCACCGGCCTTGTGCTGCTGACGACTGTTGATGGTCTTCTCCACAGCGGGCTCGAAACTCTTGTAGAAGCCGCGCATCATGTCCTTCCATTTCTCATCGCCTTCTGCAATCTTATCGAAGTCCTGCTCTACCTTGGCAGTAAAGTTATAGTCCATGATATCCTTGAAGTTATCCATCAGGAAGTCGTTTACCACGATACCGATGTCGGTAGGCAGCAATTTCCCTTTTTCAGAACCTACCACTTCCTTGCGGGACTTCTGCGTAATCTGCTTTCCCTTCAAGGTATAGATAGTGTATGGATGATCCTCGCCTTTCTTATCGCCTTTCTGCACATATTCGCGCTGCTGGATGGTTGAGATGGTGGGGGCGTAGGTTGAAGGACGGCCGATGCCCAACTCTTCCATCTTGTGAACGAGACTGGCCTCAGTATAACGCTGGGGACCCTGGCTGAAACGTTCTGTAGCCACAATCTCGCGACGTGTCAGTTCCTGACCTTTCTTCATCGGGGGCAGGATATGTCCGAATTCCTCCTGCTGATCATCATCGTCGGATGACTCGCGATAGACCTTGATGAAACCGTCGAACTTCACCACCTCACCCTGGGCCACAAACTGTTCATTGGTGCCGCTGATACTGATATTAACAGTGGTCTTCTCAATCTCGGCATCTGCCATCTGACTGGCAATAGTACGCTTCCAGATCAGTTCGTACAGACGCTTCTCCTGACTAGTACCTTCAATCTCAGATTGATCCATATAGGTGGGACGGATGGCCTCGTGAGCTTCCTGAGCACCTTTGGCGTTGGTATGATACTGGCGGGTTTTGCTGTATTCATTGCCATAGAGACGGATGATCTCCTCCTTGCTGGCTCCGAGACAAAGCTTTGAGAGATTGACCGAGTCAGTACGCATATAGGTGATACGTCCGTTCTCATAGAGGTGCTGCGCCACCATCATCGTCTGACTGACAGTGAAACCGAGTTTACGGGCGGCTTCCTGCTGCAGGGTAGAAGTGGTGAAAGGAGGTGCGGGGGTACGCTTCACGGGTTTCTTGGTGATGCTCTCCACCTTGAAGGTGGCATCTTTGCACTTCTCCAGGAAAGCCTGCACCTCTTCCTCATTCTTGAAACGGCTACCGAGTTGGGCTTTGACCTCTGTGGCAGAGCCGTCGGCATTGGTGATGGCAAACACGCCATTCACATTATAATAGGTCTCGCTCTTAAAGTTCTGGATCTCACGCTCGCGCTCTACAATCAGGCGTACGGCAACACTCTGCACACGACCTGCTGAGAGGGCGGGTTTCACCTTACGCCAGAGCACTGGTGAGAGTTTAAAACCTACGATTCGGTCCAGTACACGGCGTGCCTGCTGGGCATTCACCAGGTTCATATCCAGATGACGCGGATGCTCAATGGCTTCCAGAATGGCTGGTTTGGTAATCTCATGGAATACGATACGGCTGGTCTTGTCTTTGTCCAGTCCTAACACTTCACACAAATGCCATGAGATGGCTTCTCCCTCACGGTCCTCATCGGATGCGAGCCATACTCTCTCTGCCTTTTCTGCCTTTGAGCGCAGGTCGGCTACAAGTTTTTCTTTCTCTTCGGGAATTTCGTATTCTGGTTCGAGGGTTTCGTCGTCGATACTCAGTTCCTTCTTCTTCAAGTCACGTATATGGCCGTAGCTCGACATCACCTTGAAGTCTTTTCCCAGGAACTTCTCAATTGTCTTCGCCTTGGCTGGAGACTCTACAATCACTAAGTTTTTCTGCATACTTTGTCTCGTTTTTATTCTTACGGGCTGCAAAAGTAAGCAAAAAAGTGGCTCACACCTTATTTATATATAGGATTTTTAGTTTTATTAACGATTAAGCATCAGGAAGCGATGCACACCTTCGCGTATCGAACGGAGTCCGAAACGCTCCACATAGACTTGGCGTAGGGGAACCCAGCTGCAAGCAGCTGCATCGTCGGCAGCCTGTATTTCTGTCCCTTCATCAGCATGACAGAGATAGAACATGTCGAGTGTGTGGATGTCCATGCCTGAATAGCGATAGATATTGGGGATGGAGAACAGATATTCCACCTCTTTGATATCGAGTCCGGTCTCCTCCTTGATCTCACGGATGATTCCCTGCTCGCCAGATTCGTTGTTGTCCACAAAACCACCGGGCAGGTCGAGTGTGCCCTTGGCAGGTTCTTTTCCTCGACGCACCACCAACAGTTCTCCTTTGCTGTTCAGGATGAAGGCCGCAGTTGCAGAACTGGGATTCTGGTAATAGGTAAATCCGCAACTTGAGCAATGCTTACTCTTCCCGTTATGCTCTTCAAACAGTTCGCTGCCGCATTTCGGACAGTATCTGAATATCTCTAAAGGATGATTCTTCATAAGCCTGATTACCAGTTGTCTGTACGGAAGGGGAACAACGGCAGGTTGGCACCGTTCTTCACGTTTCCGAGTTGGAAGTTCTTGAAACAATAGCGCACAGCCACAGGCTTCTTCACCTCAGGTGAGGTAATCCTGATGGCTTCGTCCCAGTAGTCCCCGCCTTCACGCCAGAAGTGGGCGGCAGTGGCTGGATGGAAGACCTTGTCCTCACCAGCGAGTTCAAAACCTTCGAGGCCCTCGAAGGGCGCATCAGTGTGATAGTTGTTGTCGAGGTGGATAAATACGGCATCACCCTCGATCTTCATATCCTTGAAGTTGGAACTCTGATAGAGTATGCCTTCAAAGCCATAATCGCGGTTCAGGGCTGCATAAGCCAAGCGCTCACCCACCTGTTGCTTCTGCGTGGGGTGGATCTGTGAGAACTCATAGGGATATACGAGGTCGTTGGTGCATACCAGTACACTGTTGGGGATGATCTGCGAGGCTTTGTACTGCTGTTCACGGAGCAGGGCGCCGCTAATGGCGTTGCAGTCACCGTCGTCGTAAGCCCAGGGTGCAATCTGCACGAAGTAGAAGGGAATCTCGCCAAGACCGAATTGCTGACGCCACTGCTCTACCAGCAGTTTCATGCGCTGTGAATACTGATCACCGGGATCACCCACGTTTGAGCAGCCTTGATAATAGAGGATGCCCTTCACGGTAAAGTTCAGGATGGGGTTGAATGTGCCGTTGCCCCAGAGTAACGAACGGTGATAGTCCCATTTGTCCCACTTTTTGCAGATAGCCACAGAGTCGGTGGGGTCGTCGGTATATTTCTCCAGGTTCTCCTTCGTCAGCCAACTCTCCACGCGCGAACCTCCTTTATTAGCCTCAATGAGTCCGATGGGGATATCCAGTGCCTGATGCACAGTGCGGGCGAAGAAGTAGCCGGTAGCAGAGAACTCGCCCACGGTATTCGGAGAACAGATGCGCCATTCGCATTGGGCATCGGCCTGCGGTTCGGCACGCATCGTACTGGGAATCTTTACGGAGCGAACTCCCGTATGGTTGGCGGCATCGATCACCACCTGGTTGTAATCTTTCACAGGGCACATCCAGAAGCCCTTTACAGGCATCTCCATGTTCGATTGTCCTGCACAGACCCACACCTCACCACTTAAGACATTATTGATCGTCAGCGGCTCTCCGTCATCAAAGGTAATCGATAGCGGTTCGTATGAAGCCTTGGGGGTCTTCACCTTTACCTGCCATTCACCGTTTTTGTCGGTTTTCGCTGTTGCCACCTGGTCGCTCCACGAGGTGGTCACCTTTACTGTCTTTCCAGGTTCCGCCCAGCCCCAGAGACGGGCGTCTGTCTGTTGCTGTAACACCATGTTGTCGCTGATAAGGTGGGGTAGTCTAACTTTTGCCTGAGCACCGATAGTTAGTGCAATGAAGGCTGCGCAAAGGAATAATCGTTTCTGCATATCTGGTTATTTTATAGTTTCTGGCTGCAAAGTTAGTTAATTATTTGTAAACCATGCTATCCGTGGCCGTTTTTTTATTATCTTTGCATGCAAAAATTAAAAGAAAACTAAAATGAAAAGACTCAAATTGTTATTCACCATGTTGCTGTTGACGATGTCTTCAGCAGTTTTTGCACAGAAAGGAACAACGATGGAACTATGGCCAAATGGCGCTCCAAACGCCAGCAGTGATGAGAAAGACAAGGCAGAACTCACTGTTTATCTGCCCGATGAAAAGAAAGCGACGGGTCGTGCCGTCGTGTGCTGTCCTGGTGGCGGATATACGCATCTGGCGATGGATCATGAAGGTCATCAGTGGGCACCCTTCTTTAATAGTCAGGGTATTGCACTGATCGTGTTGAAATACCGTATGCCTCATGGTAACCGTATGATTCCCATCTCCGACGCCGAAGAGGCGATGAAGACCGTGCGTCGTCGTGCTTCTGAATGGCATATCAATTCTGCGGATGTGGGTATCATGGGCTTCTCAGCTGGTGGCCATCTGGCTTCTACCATCGCCACGCATTCCACAGGCGATGCTGCGCCCAACTTCCAGATTTTGTTCTATCCTGTCATCACGATGGACTTAGGTTTCACCCATAAGGGTTCGCATGATAATTTTCTGGGAGAGGGACATTCGAAGAAGGAACTACGCAAACTGGAGGCAGACTACAGCAACGACCTACAGGTGAACCGCACTACACCGCGTGCTTTCCTTGCCTTGAGCGATGATGATAAGGCCGTACCTGCTGCCAATGGTTTTAACTATTATGAGCAACTCTATAAGCACGACGTGCCTGCCTCTATCCATATTTATCCTACTGGTGGACATGGTTGGGGCTATCGTGAGTCGTTCGACTATCATTATAATATGGTCTTTGAACTGAAAGCCTGGTTACAGAGTTTCTAACAAAATAATGGCAACCCAACGGTTGCCATTATTTTGTTAGTGTCGACACTTGGATTCGGACCAAGGACCCCCACCATGTCAAGGTGATACTCTAACCAGCTGAGCTATGCCGACCTGTCTTTGCGTCTGCACGGACGGTGCAAGCCGAATGCAATCGAGTTTACTCGAATTGCTGAGGCGCAGCCCGTTCTCGCAACTTTCGGCTGCAAAGGTAATATAAAAATCTGATATCTGCAAGAAAATCTCGCTTTTTCTTGCAGATATCAGAGAAGACTCTTACAACAACTTCTTGATCTCTGCCTCAAGGTCTTTGATCTGAGCGGCACGCTTCACGAGGTTGTTGCCTCTATCAATCAGGAAATAATCGGGCACCGCCTGGATGTTATAGAGTGTCAGACGCTGAGAGTTCACGCCGCCAGCATCGCGCACGTTGATCCAGGGGAGGGCAGCTGTCTGCTGCTTCCAGAAATGCTCGTCAGGATCGAGAGATACCTGATACACCTCGAATCCCTGCTGCTGATACTTATTATAAAGTTCGCGGAGCCTGATGATACGGGCAGGAGAATCCTCGAGGGCGAAGATATGGAAGTCGAGCAAGACGACCTTCCCCTTCAGGTCTGTGAGATGGCGCTCCTGACCTTTGTTGTCAAGCAGGGCGATATCCAGCACACCAGCCTCACTCACCTTATTGGCATCCACCTGAATATCGCGGTTCTGTGACTCGATGATGCGCTGGTTCTTCATACCCTCGATGGCGATGTTATGCAGGTTCTGACCGCGTTCGGCATGGGGGTAGTAAGTATCCCAACTGGTGGCTACGGCAGCAAAGGCCTTGATGTCATCCTTGTTGCTCTTCGGGTTGAAGATCAGATAGTTGCCAATAGCCTGGAAAAGTGCGAAATAAGAGTATGCCTTCATGGGCTCCTTGTAAATATAGTTACGCTTCACTTCATCCTTATAGGCGTTGATGATGCTCTGGATGCTGTCGTTGGCACGATCGATGGTGAGGGAGGGATCCTTCTGGATGGCGATGGCACGGCTCTGCAGATCCATCTGCTTCAGAGCCAGTTCCCTGATCTTTTCGCAGTTCTCAGAACCGCTGACAGTGTAGTCGGCTGCCATATTCGGATAGGTACCCTTGATCTGTACGGTCTCTGTGGAGTCGATGCTCACGTTGATGATCTGGTCAGCAATGCGCAGACGATAGAACTCGGGTGCGCCTGGTGCCTCCTGGTGGAAGGCGAACTCACCGTCGTCACTGAGTTTCACAGAGTCGAGCACGTTGATGCCCTCCAGTCCTACATTCTCGAAGTAGAGCACAGAGTCCTTGGCGTTGCCGATCTGTCCTTCCACCGTAAACTTGTTATCGCTACATGAGGCGATAGTAAGTGCAGCGAGCATCATGGCTGCCGCCTTTCTCATATGTTTCATTGTCGTTATTTGTTATTTTTGGCTGCAAAGTTACGAAAAAGAAAGGAAAAGTGAAAAGTTAAAAGTGAAAAATTGAAAAATAATCAGCATTTCTTCGTTAATTAATATAATAATGTGTACCTTTGTGCCGATTTTCGCGACCCTTAACGATTGGGTCGTGCTATTTTTTTATTTTTAGATGTTTTAATTTAAGATGAACGTAATTACAAAGACCCTTCAATTGGCTGATGGACGTACCATCACCATTGAAACCGGGAAAGTGGCAAAACAGACCGATGGTGCCGTCATGCTGACGATGAACAACACCGTACTCCTGGCCACTGTTTGTGCCGCAAAAGATGCAGTTCCGGCGGATTTACCAAGCGCGAAGGCAAAGCCAGCGACAACGAAATCCTGACATCACGACTGGTGGACCGTGTGCTCCGCCCGCTCTTCCCGTCAAACTATCACGCTGAGGTATTCGTGAATGTGATGCTGCTCTCTGCAGATGGTGTAGATCAGCCTGACGCTCTGGCAGGTTTTGCTGCCTCTGCTGCGCTGGCTTGCTCAGACATTCCTTTCGAGTGCCCCATCAGTGAGGTGCGTGTAGCCCGTATCAACGGTGAGTATGTGATCGATCCTACCTTCGAGCAGATGAAGGAGGCTGACATGGACATCATGGTTGGTGCCTCTGCTGAGAACATCATGATGGTGGAAGGTGAGATGAAAGAGGTGTCAGAACAGGATATGATCGGTGCCTTGAAGGCTGCGATGGCTGCTATCAAGCCGATGTGCGAACTCCAGGCTGAGCTCTCTAAGGAGCTGGGTAAGGATGTGAAGCGCGAGTACGATCATGAGGTGAACGACGAGGAACTGCGTGAGCAGATGAACAAGGAACTCTATCAGCCCGCCTACGATGTGACCAAGCAGGCACTCGAGAAGCAGGCTCGTGCTGAGGCCTTCGAGAAGATCCTCGCTGACTTCAAGGAGAAGTATGCTGCTGAGCATGCCGACCTGACTGAGGACGAGATGGAGGAGAAGTATGCGATGATGGACCGTTACTACCACGATGTGGAGCGCGATGCTATGCGTCGTTGCATTCTCGATGAGGGTATCCGCCTGGATGGTCGTAAGACCGATGAGATCCGTCCTATCTGGTGCGAGGTTTCTCCGCTGCCTATGCCTCACGGAAGTTCAATCTTTACCCGTGGTGAGACGCAGTCTCTGAGCACCTGTACCCTGGGTACGAAACTTGATGAGAAACTCGTTGACGATGTGTTGGAGCACGGTTATCAGCGTTTCCTGCTGCACTATAACTTCCCACCGTTCTGTACGGGTGAGGCCAAGGCTCAGCGCGGCGTAGGTCGTCGTGAGATTGGTCATGGTCACCTTGCATGGCGCGGTTTGAAGGGCCAGATCCCTGAAGACTTCCCTTACACCGTTCGTTTGGTGTCTCAGATCCTCGAGTCTAACGGTTCTTCTTCAATGGCTACTGTTTGTGCCGGTACCCTCGCCCTGATGGATGCTGGTGTTCCTATGAAGAAGCCTGTTTCAGGTATCGCCATGGGTCTGATCAAGAATCCTGGAGAAGATAAGTATGCAGTGCTTTCAGATATCCTCGGCGATGAGGACCACCTGGGCGATATGGACTTTAAGACCACTGGTACGAAGGATGGTCTGACCGCCACTCAGATGGATATCAAGTGCGACGGTCTGTCGTTCGATATCCTTGAGAAGGCGCTGATGCAGGCAAAGGCAGGTCGTGAGCATATCCTGAAGTGCCTCACCGACACTATCGCAGAGCCTCGTGCAGAGATGAAGCCTCAGGTTCCCCGCATCGTTCAAATGGAGATCCCGAAGGAGTTCATCGGTGCTGTCATCGGCCCTGGTGGTAAGATCATCCAGCAGATGCAGGAGGATACGGGTGCTACCATCACCATCGATGAGGCTGACGGCGTAGGTAAGGTACAGGTATCTGCTCCCAACAAGGAGAGCATCGACGCTGCCCTAGCAAAGATCAAGGCTATCGTGGCTATCCCCGAGGTGGGTGAGATCTACGAGGGTACCGTCCGTAGCATCATGCCTTACGGCTGCTTCGTAGAGATCATGCCTGGTAAGGATGGTCTGCTCCATATCTCTGAGATCGACTGGAAGCGTCTTGAAACTGTCGAGGAGGCCGGTATCAAGGAGGGCGACAAGATCAAGGTGAAGTTGCTGGAGATCGATCCGAAGACTGGTAAGTACAAACTCTCTCATCGTGTGCTGATCGAGAAGCCCGCTGACTATGTAGAGCGTCCTGCCCGTGGTGAGCGTCCTGAGCGTGGAGAGCGTCGCGATCGTCGTGACCGCCGTCCCGATCGTGGTGATCGTCGCAATGGCGACCGTCGTGAGCGTCCTGAGCGTGGCGAGCATCGCCATCATCAGGAGGAGGCTCCGAAGGAGAACAACGAGGCTAAGGATTTCAGCGATTCACTCGATAACATGGACTTTTAAGCTGCTTCGTCGGACTGCAAAGGCGCGCACGTATAATAAAATATGTGTACCTTTGCAGTCCGATTATTGAGGAGAGACTTAGAATCCTCATGGATTGAGGTGTGAATAGCGGCGTCTTTGGCCGGGCGCAGTGGTTCGTGAATCGTCAGTCCAGCAAGGGATCTTATGATTCCTGTGCGTTCGTTAGACTTGCAGCCGGGATTAAAACCTCGGATGTGGGTTTATGCGCGTACATTAATTATTAAGTTAAACTGTTTTTTAGTAGTAAAATTAAAATTAGAAATGAACACTTTAAGTTACAGACCAGGTTGTTGGTCGTCTCGCTTCTAAGGTAGCAAAGCTGATTCGTGGAAAGTACAAGCCAACTTTCACACCGCACGTTGACTGTGGTGACAATGTAATCCTTATCAACGCCGATAAGGTGGTATTCACTGGTAAGAAAGAGACTGATAAGGTCTATACCCGCTACACGGGCTATCCTGGTGGCCAGCGCTTCCAGACTCCCGCCGAACTTCGCAAGCGCAACGGTGGTGTAGAGAAGATGCTCCGTCACGCTGTGAAGGGTATGCTGCCGAAGGGTCCCCTCGGACGCAGCCTGCTGAACAACCTCTATATCTACGAGGGTACCGAGCATCCCCATGCCGCTCAGCAGCCAAAGACTATTGATATTAACCAGTATAAATAATAAGGAAAGATGGAAGTAATTAACGCAATAGGTCGTCGC
>ONNY01000200.1 GCA_900319305.1 uncultured Prevotella sp. | reverse complement strand
TAAATTTTTGGCAAAGATACAAAAAAGTTGGGAATTAAGAATTATGAATTAAGAGAATTTTGTATCTTTGCAGACAAATTACGAATATATGAAAGGATTGAATCGTGTAAAGACGTTTTTGCTTCGGGTTTGGCATTCTCTGTTCTTCAAGTATGCCGTCGTTGCAATAATCGGGGGTGTCATCGTAGGCTTCCTCGATGAAAACAGTTTCTATAGCCATTTCAAGAATATGCAGCGCATCAGTGAGTTGCAGGAAGAGACGGAGAAATATAATGCCGATTATCGTCGCGATCAGGCTCGCATCCGTGAGTTGGACAGAAATCCGAAGGCGATGGAGAAGATTGAAAACCCTATCCAGAAACATGAAGCAACTGAATAAAGTCCAGACAGCCATCTTTCTTCTGGGTGCCCTGCTGATGGTGATCGGAGCGGGTACAAGTATATTGATGTGGGATGGTGCGCCCTATATATATTCCGTCGGTGCCTTAGGCTTTGCGTCGATGCAGATGCTCCAGCGCTATGAAGGCGGCAACTTCGTGCTCCGTCGTCTGCGCAGGATCCAGCTGGTGAGCGATGTGTTTTTCCTCATTTCTGGTCTGCTGATGATTGCCAGCAAAGGGAATATTTTCGGTTTGAGTTATATCACCTATATGGAATATGTATATAATAAGTGGGTCATCACACTGTTGGTCGCTGCCATCTTACAACTCTATTCTACCCATAGAATAGGTCGTGAATTGGAAAAAGAGGCAAAAAAACTATAAAATTTTTTTTCTACTTCAATATATCGTTGTATTTTTGCGCCACGAAAGGTATTAATATGAACAAGATTCTATACGCATTTGTCGTTATGGCCACGCTCGCATCCTGTGCGGAGTCCTATTCGATACAAGGTTCCTCCTCTGTGTCGTCACTTGATGGAAGTAAACTCTATCTGAAGACGGTGAAGGATCAGGAACTGAAGAGCATGGATTCCTGTGATGTCGTGCATGGTAAATTCCGTTTTGCCGGACTGCTTGATACAGTGAAGTTGGCAAACCTTTATATGGATGATGAGTCGCTTGCGATGCCTGTGGTAGTGGAGAAGGGCGAGATTGAAGTCCGCATCGATAATACAGGCCGTAGCGTCAGTGGTACACCGCTGAATGATAAACTGTATCAGTTCATCAATCGTCATGACCAACTTGGTAACGAGATGAATGAGCTGTCGCACAAGCAGAGTCAGATGCTGCTCGACGGCATCGATGAGGATGTCATTAACCGCACATTGACTGCTGAAGCCGCTCGTCTGGCACAGCAGGAGGATAGTCTGGTGACTAACTTCATCGTCGAGAACTTCGACAACGTGCTGGGTCCTGGCGTCTTCATGATGATGACCAGTGGTTATCCCTATCCTGTGCTCACCCCTCAGATTGAGGATATCATGAGCAAAGCCACGAAGAAGTTCAAGGAGGATCCTTATGTGAAGCAGTATTATCAGACTGCCAACGAGATTCAGGCCCGTCAGAACGGTCTGGTGGATGATACGCCTCAGGCCGCAGCTCCCACACAGGTAGTTCCTGACACCCAGCAGCAGGTAGCCGACTCGATGGCAGCACCTTCTCTCAACATACCGCAGAAATGAGAACGCTGATTCAGGGCGGTACGCTGGTAAACGAAGGAAAACTGTTTGAGGGCTCCATCCTCATCGAGGATTCACGGATTGCCCGGATTTACACAGAACCCCATACTCCCGAAGCATCCTATGACGAGCTCATAGATGCTTCGGGCTGTTTTGTATTACCTGGTGTCATCGACGATCATGTGCATTTCCGTGAGCCTGGTCTGACGGCTAAGGCCGATATCGAGAGTGAGAGCCGTGCAGCGGCAGCAGGTGGCGTCACCACCTATTTCGATATGCCTAACACGGTGCCACAGACGACTACCTTGGAGGCTTTGGAAGAGAAATTCGCACTTGCGGCCCGGAAGAGTCACGTGAACTACGCATTCTTCTTTGGTGCTACCAACGATAATGTGGAACTGTTCCCTCAATTGGATGCTCATCGTATCCCAGGCATCAAACTGTTTATGGGTAGTTCTACAGGCAATATGCTGGTGGATCGTAGGGAAGCACTCGAGAAGATCTTTGCTTCCTCCACGCTCCCCATCATGACCCATTGCGAGGATACGGATATCATCAATCGAAACATGGCTGAGGCTATTCAGAAATATGGTGTAGACCCCAAGGTGACGCATCATCCTGAGATCCGCAGTGAGGAAGCCTGTTATGAGAGCACCAAACTGGCTGTAGAATTGGCTAAGAAACATGATGCTCGTCTCCATATTGCCCATCTTACAACGGCAAAAGAATTGGAATTGCTCCCTACACGATCCCTGAGCCTGTCTATGGGTGCACGGTCCCTGAGCCTGTCGAAGGGCACGAATATCACCGCAGAAGCCACTGTGTCGCATCTCTACTTCTACGATCGGGACTATACGGCCTTGGGCACTCGTATCAAGTGCAATCCTGCCATCAAGACCCAGCGAGACCGTGATGCCTTGCGCGAGGCACTCAACGATGGGCGGATCGCTGTCATTGGTACGGATCATGCACCTCATCTCCTGTCTCAGAAAGAGGGTGGTTGCCAGAAAGCAGCCAGTGGAATGCCGATGATACAGTTCTCTTTGGTGACGATGCTGGAACTCGTGGATCAGGGCGTGCTCTCCATCGAACGTCTGGTGGAACTGATGTGCCATAATCCAGCCCGTCTCTTCGAGGTGCGTCAAAGAGGTTTCCTTCGTGAGGGGTATCAGGCAGATATCGTGTTGGTACGCCCTGATACCGGATGGACAGTGACAAAGGATGTGATTCAGAGCAAGTGCGGTTGGAGTCCGATGGAGGGTCACATGTACCTGTGGCGCGTGGAACGTACACTCTGCAATGGACACACCGTTTATCAGCAGGGTAGGGTGGATACCAGTTACATCGGCCAACCAGTTACTTTCAGATGATACAGACTTACGATATTTCCCAACTTCGGCCCTACATCAACTGGCCTTATTTCTTCTTTGCCTGGCAGGTGAAAGACCCGTCGGAGAAAGA
>ONNY01000057.1 GCA_900319305.1 uncultured Prevotella sp. | reverse complement strand
TAGTAAGTATTCACAGTTCGGCTTGCGCCTGGGCTTTGGTGTGTACTTCTAAGAAGTGATAAGTGAAAAGTATAAAGTGAATAGTTATGTTAAGTGTTGATGAACTGGTTGACAGACTGATTGATCTGTCGTTTGCCGAGGATATCGGCGATGGCGACCATACCACGTTGTGCTGTATCCCAGAAGACGCAATGGGCAAGAGTCATCTGCTCATTAAGGAGGACGGTATCCTGGCTGGTGTGGAGATTGCCAAGGAGGTGTTCCGTCGCTTCGACCCCACCATGCAGGTGGAGGTGCTGATGGGTGACGGTACACGAGTGAAGAAGGGCGACATCGCGATGGTAGTGACGGGAAAGATCCGTTCGCTGCTGCAGACGGAGCGTCTGATGCTGAACATCATGCAGCGTATGAGTGGTATCGCCACGATGACCGACAGATATGTGCAGCGACTGAAGGGTACGAAGACCCGTGTGCTCGACACCCGTAAGACAACTCCTGGTATGCGTATGCTGGAGAAGCAGGCAGTGAAGATCGGTGGTGGCTGCAACCATCGTATCGGTCTGTTCGACATGATCCTGCTGAAGGACAACCACGTGGATTTCGCTGGTGGTATCACCAACGCCATCGACCGTTGTCATGCCTACCTGAAGGAGAAGGGCCTCGACCTGAAGATCGAGATTGAGGTACGTTCTTTCGACGAGTTGCAGCAGGTGCTGGATCACGGTGGCGTGAACCGTATCATGCTCGACAACTTCAGTGTGCCCGACACGAAGAAGGCTGTGGAGATCATCGATGGCAAGTATGAGACGGAGTCGAGTGGTGGTATCACCTACGACACCATCCGTGACTATGCCGAGCAGGGTGTGGACTTTATCTCCGTGGGAGCGCTGACACACTCTGTGAAGGGACTCGATATGTCATTCAAGGCATGTTAGGTCTGTTTCTTAGTATCCTCTTAAGCATCTATCACCCGCCAGTGAGTTATGATATTTCATTGGCGGGTAATTTTGGTGAGCCCCGTCCCCATCATTTCCATGGGGGCATAGACATCAAGACCGACGGGGTGGAGGGGAAAGCCATCTATGCCATCGGCGACGGCTACGTGAGTCGGGTGACGATGGGCCTCTATGGCTTCGGCAATGCCGTGTATGTGACACATCCGGAGGGCTATACCAGTGTGTATTGTCATCTGAAGGCATTCTCGCCACGTATCAAGGCTGCCTTGCGCCGTTATCAGTATCAACATGAGACGAGTGAGGGCGATGCCCGTTTCTCGCCGTTGGAGTGTCCTGTGTCTCAGGGGCAGTTGATAGCACTCAGTGGTAACACGGGTAACAGTATGGGACCTCATCTGCATCTGGAGATTCATGACACAGAAACCTGGGATCTGCTTGACCCGTACGACTTCCTGGCTGATGACATCACAGATACCATCCCACCGAAGATAAGAGGACTGATGATCTATCCGCAGGCAGGTGAGGGTGTCGTGAACGGTAAGAGCTCCAAACAGACCATCCTCGTGAACGGGGACAGACAGCCTGAACTGAAGGCCTGGGGCAAGGTGGGCTTTGCATTATGGGCCAACGACTATATGCAGAACTCGAGTAATCATTATGGTATCCGTGAAACCATCCTAAAGGTGGATAGTCAGACGGTGTTCTCGGCAGTGATGGAAAGGATTCCCGTGGCGTGCAACAGTCTGGTGAATGCCTGGGGAGACTATGACTACTGGCTCAAGACACGTGTGTGGTTCCTGAAGTCGTATTTGGAGCCGGGTAACACGTTGCCGTTTCTCTATACGCCCAAGGATCGGGGTATCATCGAGTTCAACGAGGCGCGTGATTACCATCTGACGTATATCCTCCGTGATTATAAGGGTAATGTGACGACCTACAACTTCACTGTGAAAGGAGAGAAAACCAAGATCCCTGAGCCCGAACAAGAAGAGGGGGCACTCTTCCGTTGGAACCAGACAAACAGTTATTCAGTGCCGGGTATGCATCTGATCGTGCCCTATGGGTTGCTGACGAAGAATACGGTTTTGAAACCCCAAACGAAGGAGCGCCCCGGAAAACTGTCGGACAGTTATTGTTTCTATCCGACATCGTGTCCGCTGGTGGCACCTGGCGAGATCTCGTTCTATGTAGGTCAGGAAGTCGATGTGTCGAAGGTCTATGTGGCCAGTGACGGTGTGTTTGCAGGAGGTGACTATCAGGATGGTTGGGTGACTGGTCGCGTGAATGACCTGGGGGCGTACTTCGAACTGGCTTATGATGACGAGGGCCCGGATGTGACACCAGTCAGTCTGGGGGATCATATCGTGTTGAAACTGATAGACAACAAGAGTGGGGTGGCCTCCTATCGGGCAACGATCGACGGGAAGTTTGTCGTGTTTGACAAAGTCGATAAGAAACCGTTGGTGACCTGTGACCTGAGTGAGACACCCATCCAGAAGACGTCGAGAACCCATCTGCTGAAGTTTACGGCTATCGACAACCGAAAGAATGAACGTGTGTTTGAAACAAATATAATATATTAATAAGGTATGAAAAGAAATCTGATTTTATCTGCTATGCTGATCGCCGGGACCTATGCGATGGCATGCACCAACTTCATCGTAGGTAAGAAGGCCTCTGTGGACGGCTCAGTGTTCGTGACCTATAATGCCGACTCCTACGGTGCCTTCATGCCCCTCTATCATTATCCCGCTGCAAAGCATGCTGCGGGGGAGATGCGTAAGGTGTGCGAGTGGGATACTGGTAAGTTTTTGTGTGAGATCCCTGAGGTGGCTGAGACCTATAATGTGATAGGTAACTCGAATGAATGGCAGGTCACCGTGGGTGAGACCACCTTCGGCGGACGTGAGGAGATGGCTGACTCTACAGGTCTGATCGACTACGGCTCACTGATCTATATCGCCCTGCAGCGTTCGAAGACAGCCCGTGAGGCTTTGCAGGTGATGACATCGCTCGTGGAGCAGTATGGTTATTATTCCGAGGGTGAGACCTTCTCGATTGCAGACCCCAACGAGGCTTGGATGCTGGAGATGATGGGTTGTGGTCCTGATCGTACGAAGTCGAAGGAACGTACCGTCTGGGTGGCTGTCCGTATCCCTGACGATGCGATTGCTGCGCACGCCAACCAGAGTCGTATCACGAAGTTTCTGGATGGCCGTTATGTGCAGGTGAAGATGAAGGACCTGCTGAAGAAATATCCCGTCAATGGCAAGAAACCTGTGCCCAACCTGATGGTTTGTTCTGACAATGTGGTAAGTTATGCCCGTACGATGGGTTGGTTTGAGGGTAAGGATGCCGATTTCTCCTATAATGCCGCTTATGCAAAACCTGATTTCTCGGGTCGTCGTTATTGTGAGGCCCGTGTGTGGAGTTTCTTCAATCGTTTCAGCGATGATTTCTCGGCCTACGTGCCTTATGCCGCAGGTATCGAGAAGGATGCCAAGGAGATGCCGCTGTGGATCATTCCCAACAAGAAACTTGCGCTGCAGGATCTGCGTGATGCCATGCGTGACCATTACGAGGGTACTCCCTTTGCACTCGACTCAGACATCGGTGGTGGTATCTTCCAGATGCCTTACCGTCCGTCACCGCTCTCCTATAAGGTAGATGGTAAGGAGTATTTCAACGAGCGCCCGATCTCCACCCAACAGACGGCCTGGTCGTTTATCTCACAGATGCGTTCTTCATTGCCTCGTGAGGTGGGAGCCTGTTTCTGGTTTGGTAATGACGATGGCAACATGGTGGCCTATACACCGATGTACAGTTGTATGACTCGTCGTCCGAAGTGTTTCAGTGGCGAGGGTGCCGACGATGTGACCTTCTCGATGGATAACGCCTTCTGGGTGTGCAACTGGGTGAGTAATATGGTTTATCCCCGTTACGATATGATGTTCCCCTCACTGCAGGAGGTGCGTGACTCTCTGGATGCCTCTTACGACAAACTGCAGCCGGAGATTGAGGCAAAGGCATTGGCACTGCCTACGGCTGAGGAGCGTATCAAACTGTTGACGGATTACAGTTGCCAGAAGGGTGACGAGATGATCAGTCGTTGGCAGCAGCTGGCGTTCTTCCTTATTGTGAAGTATAACGATATAGTGGTGAAACCTACAGACAAGAATGGTTGTTTTGAGCGAAATCAGTATGGTGGAGGTGCTCGCGTGAAGCGTCCAGGCTTCCCTGAGCGTTTTGCAAAGGAGCTGATTAAACAGAGTGGTGATAAACTGCTTGTGCCACAGGAAGAGAAGAAAGACTGACGTAAAATTTGGTGTTTCGCATATTTTGCAGTAATTTTGCACCCGCAAAAGTTTGATAAGGTAAATGAACGCATTCAAAAAGAAGAGAAGATGGCACTGTCTGTCCGGACAGGAACCCACAGAGATGGATAAGACCATCATGTATTGGGAGAATAAAGGAAAACTTGTGCCGACACGTGATCTGATAAAGACACCGGAGCAGATTGAGGGCATCCGTAAGGCGGGTGTCGTGAATACAGGTGTGCTCGATGAGGTGGCCAAACAAATCCACGCTGGTATGAGTACGTTGGAGATCGACCAGATCTGTCGTCAGTACTGTGAGGATCACGGCGCGATTCCAGCCTGTCTGAACTACGAGGGGTTCCCGATGTCAGTATGTACCTCCATCAACGAGGTCGTGTGTCATGGTATTCCCAAGGAGGAGGACGTGCTGGAGGAGGGTGATATCATCAATGTGGATTTCACGACGATCCTCGACGGGTATTATGCGGACGCCAGTCGTATGTTCATCATCGGCAAGACCACCCCAGAGAAAGAACAACTCGTACGTGTGGCAAAGGAGTGTCTGGAGATCGGTATGGAGGCTGCAAAGCCTTATTCCTTTGTGGGCGATATCGGTCATGCCATTGAGAAACACTGTAAGAAGTATGGTTACGGTATCGTGAGAGATCTGGCTGGACATGGCGTCGGTCTGAAGTTCCATGAGGAACCGGATGTGAACCATTATGGTCATCAGGGTACGGGTATGTTGCTCGTGCCAGGAATGGTGTTCACGATCGAACCGATGATCAACATGGGAACATGGAAGGTCTTCATCGATGCCGACGATCCCTACGGATGGGAGGTAATCACTGAGGATGAGGAACCCAGTGCCCAATGGGAGCATACGCTCGTGATGACAGAGCACGGTGTGGAAATCTTGACCTACTAAGGACATCAGCATGGAAAAGGATATATATATATTAGGTATAGAGTCCAGTTGTGATGACACGTCGGCTGCCGTTCTGAAAAACGGTGTGCTGCTGTCGAACGTCACCGCCTCGCAGGCTGTGCATGAAGCCTATGGTGGGGTGGTGCCTGAGTTGGCATCACGTGCCCATCAGCAGAATGTCGTACCTGTTGTGGATCAGGCTATTAAACGTGCCGGCATCACAAAGGAACAACTCTCGGCAGTGGCCTTTACCAGAGGTCCAGGACTGATGGGCTCGTTGCTCGTCGGTGTGAGTTTTGCGAAGGGCTTTGCCCGTTCGCTGGGTATCCCTATGATCGATGTGAACCATCTGCAAGGACACGTGATGGCACACTTCATCAAGGAGTCGGACGATGATCAGCACATGCCTCCATTGCCCTTCCTCTGCTTGTTGGTGTCGGGTGGAAACTCCCAGATCGTGAAGGTGAACGCCTACAATGATATGGAGGTACTCGGACAGACCATCGACGATGCAGCCGGTGAGGCTATCGACAAGTGTTCGAAGGTGATGGGACTGGGGTATCCCGGTGGTCCTATCATCGACCGTCTGGCACGTCAGGGAAATCCTAAAGCCTTCCAGTTTGCAGAACCGAATATCCCCAATCTCGACTATAGTTTCTCAGGATTGAAAACCTCCTTCCTCTATTCGATGCAGAAGTGGGTGGCAGAAGATCCTGACTTCATTGAGCATCACAAAGAGGATATCGCTGCGTCGCTGGAGTGGACGATTGTGGATATCCTGATGAAGAAACTGAAGAAAGCCGTGAAGCAGACGGGTATCAAACATGTGGCTGTGGCTGGAGGCGTGAGTGCTAACAACGGTCTGCGTAATGCCTTCTACGATGCAGAGAAACGCTATGGTTGGACCATCTATATCCCTAAGTTCAGTTATACCACTGATAATGCGGCGATGATCGGTATCGTGGGCTATTATAAGTATCTCGACGGTGCATTCTGCTCGATCGATGCGCCTGCATTCTCAAAAGTAACATTCAAATAAAGTATATATATGGATTTCGAAAGTAAGATTATCAGCCGTGAGGTCAGTGAGATTCTCTGGGAGACAGAGAAGACCGTCGGCACTGCTGAGAGTTGCACAGGTGGACGTATCGCTGAGGCGATTATCTCCGTACCTGGTGCCTCGAAATATTTCAAGGGTGGTATCATTTCATATGTCAATGAGATCAAGGAGAACCTGTTGGGTGTGGATCATCAGGTGCTTGAGGAGAAAACCGCTGTGTGTGAGGAAGTTGCAATCGCCATGGTGAAAGGTGCCTGCAAGGCATTGAACACCGATTACGCCATCTCTGCAACAGGTTTCGCTGGGCCTACCGGTGGCACCAAAGACATCCCCGTGGGTACGATCTGGTTGGCTTGTGGAAAGCCTGAAAGGGTGATAACTGTCAAGGTAGAAGAGGATCATGGTAGAGACATCAATCTGGCCATTGCAACCAATAAGGCTATGGAGCTGTTTTTGACCTTTCTGAGGGAGGAAGATGCCCCCAGACCGACGCGAGAAGGTTAAAAAACATTAATTCTTATTTTGCACCCTGTTTGGAATAAGTAAGTGTAAATCACAAGTAAAAAGGTAGATAGAAATGTCTAAGATTTGTCAAATTACAGGAAAGAAGGCACAGATCGGTTGCAATGTGTCTCACTCAAAGCACCACACAAAGAGAAGCTTTGACGTCAACCTTTTCAGCAAGAAATTCTACTATGTAGAAGAGGGCTGCTGGATTCAGTTGAAGATTAGTGCAGCTGGTCTTCGTATGATTAATAAAGTAGGTCTGGATGCTGCATTGAAGCAGGCTGTTGCCAAGGGATATGTAGATTGGAAGGACATTAAAGTGATAGGAGATTAATAAAGATGGCAAGCAAGAAAGCAAAGGGTAATCGCGTTCAGGTGATCCTGGAGTGCACTGAGCATGAGCGTATGGAGCTGATGAAGTATAACCCCATCCTGAAGAAGATGACTCTTCACAAGGAAATTAAATAATAACGACTGAAGTATGGCAAAGAAAACCGTCGCTACCCTCCACGAAGGCTCAAAGGATGGTCGCGCTTACACAAAGGTAATCAAGATGGTAAAGAGCCCCAAGACTGGTGCTTACATCTTCGATGAGCAGATGGTTCCTAACGAGGCCGTTAAGGACTTCTTCAAGAATTAATTTAATTTTACATAAAAAAGAGAGGCTGCAAGTTAAATTGCGGCCTCTTTTTTTGCTATATCGTGGATTTTAGTTATCTTTGCACGCGTTATATATAGCATTATGGGAATTTTTGGATTTTTCAATAAAGAAAAGAAAGAAACACTAGACAAAGGTCTGGAAAAAACTAAGACCAGCGTATTTGACAAACTGACCCGTGCTGTGGCCGGTAAGTCAAAGGTTGATGATGATGTGCTGGATAATCTTGAGGAGGTGCTGATCACCAGTGATGTGGGTGTGGATACCACGTTGAAGATTATCGAGCGTATCGAAGAGCGTGTGGCTCGTGATAAGTATGTGAGCACTTCGGAGTTGAATCGTATCCTCCGTGATGAGATTGCCAATCTCTTGGCTGAGAATAATACTGAAGATAATGATAACTGGGATCTTCCAGGCGATCATAAACCCTACGTGATCTTGGTGGTTGGCGTTAATGGCGTCGGCAAGACCACGACCATTGGAAAACTGGCTTGGCAGTTCAAACAGGCTGGTAAGAAAGTCTATCTGGGTGCTGCCGATACCTTCCGTGCCGCAGCTGTGGAGCAACTCTGTATCTGGGGCGAGCGCGTAGGCGTGCCTGTAATCAAGCAGCAGATGGGTAGCGATCCTGCCAGTGTGGCTTTCGATACCCTTTCGAGTGCCAAAGCCAATGGTGCTGATGTCGTGCTGATTGATACAGCAGGTCGTCTGCATAACAAGGTGGGCTTGATGAATGAGTTGAAGAAGATCAAGGAGGTGATGAAGAAAGTGCTGCCTGAGGCTCCCGATGAGGTGATGCTTGTACTTGATGGTTCTACAGGGCAGAATGCCTTTGAACAGGCCAAGCAGTTTGCAGCTGTGACACAGATCACCTCACTGGCTATCACCAAACTCGATGGTACTGCCAAGGGTGGTGTGGTGATTGGCATCTCCGACCAGTTGAAAGTACCTGTGAAGTATATTGGCCTGGGTGAGGGTATGACAGACTTACAGCTCTTTAACAAGCGACAGTTTGTGGATTCATTGTTCAATGAAGAATAAGACGATCGATATTATCTCTCTCGGTTGCTCCAAAAATCTGGTGGACAGCGAGACATTGATGGGTCTGATGGAGGCTCATGGCTACAAGTGTACGCACGATAGCGATGATCCCCAAGGAGAATTTGTCGTTGTCAATACCTGTGGCTTTATCAACGATGCCAAAGAGGAGAGCATCAATACCATTCTCGAATTTGCACAGGCAAAGACGGAAGGCCGTATTGAGAAACTCTTTGTGATGGGCTGTCTCTCAGAGCGTTATCTGGCTGATTTGGAGAAAGAGATCCCTGAGGTAGATGGCTGGTACGGGAAGTTTAACTATCGCCAATTGCTGAAGGACTTAGGAACCATTGATAACCTTGAGGATATCAAACAGGCGCCCCGTCATATCACGACACCTCGTCATTATGCCTACTTGAAGATCAGTGAGGGCTGTGACCGACATTGTGCCTATTGTGCAATTCCGCTGATAACGGGTCGTCATCAGAGTCGTCCGATGGATGAGATCCTCGATGAGGTGCGACAGTTGGTGAAGGATGGCACGAAGGAGTTTAATGTCATCGCCCAGGAGTTGACCTACTATGGTATCGACCTGGATGGTAAACAGCATATTGCGGAACTCATTGAGCGTATGGCAGATATCCCAGGTGTCGAGTGGATCCGTCTGCACTATGCTTATCCGTCTCATTTCCCTTGGGATCTGCTTCGTGTGATGCGTGAGAAGAAGAATGTCTGCAAATATTTGGACATCGCCCTCCAGCATATCTCCGACCATATGCTCTCACAGATGCAGCGTCACGTCACCAAGGAGGAGACCTATGAACTGATCCGGCAAATGCGCAAAGAGGTGCCAGGTATCCATATCCGTACGACACTGATGGTGGGTTTCCCAGGTGAGACGGATGAGGACTTCGAGGAGCTGAAGGAATTTGTGAAGTGGGCTCGTTTCGAGCGCATGGGTGCCTTTGCCTATTCTGAAGAAGAAGGCACTTATTCAGAACAGCATTATGAAGATGATGTACCTGAGGAGGTGAAACAACAGCGTCTTGATAAACTGATGCGCATCCAGCAGCATATCAGTGCAGAACTTGAGGCAGAGAAAGTAGGACAGACGCTGAAAGTCATCATCGACCGTCGTGAAGGCGACTATTATGTAGGTCGTACGGAATACTGTTCACCTGAGGTGGATCCTGAAGTGCTTATTCCTGTGGCAGAGCGCGAACTGACTATCGGTGAATTCTATGATGTGAAGATCAATGACTCGGAAGAGTTTGATATATATGGCTCAACAATCAAAAAGTAGATATGACGAATAAAGACTTTATCTCAGAATTGGCGCAGCGGACTGGTTATACGTCCGACGATACGCAGAAGATGGTAAACGCCATCGTGGAGAAGATGGGAGACCATTTTCAGGAAGATGACGCAGTGCTTATTCCAACCTTTGGTGTCTTTGAGGTGCGGAAGAAGCTGGAACGTATCATGGTGAATCCATCAACGGGTCAGCGTATGCTCGTCCCACCCAAACTGGTGTTAACTTTTAAGCCGAATGTAAGTTGGAAGGACCGTGTAAAGAATGGAGGGGCTGAATAATGGGAAAGATTTCAATTCAAGATCTTGCACAGGTGCTCGTAGAGCGTAAAGGCCTGAATAAGCGTGATGCAGTGATCTTCGTTAGTGCGATGTTTGATATCATCCAAGTTAATTTGGAGAAAGATAGAGTTGTTAAAATCAAAGGGTTAGGTACGTTTAAGATCATCGATGTTGATGATCGTGAAAGCGTGAATGTCAACACGGGAGAGCGTGTTCTGATTGAAGGTCATAATAAGATCACCTTCACACCAGATGCACTGATGAAGGAACTCGTTAACAAACCGTTCTCACAGTTTGAGACTGTTGTATTGAACGATGGTGTTGACTTCGAGGATATGAATCCTGTAGCCGAGCCTACGGTAGAAGACGATGATCCTAATGACCCTGCCAACATGCCGTTGGTGGATTTCGGTGCAAATGAGGAGCATAAGTTAATCGACATTGCTGATGAGGATATTCCCGAATGGGTTATTGAGCCTGTGGTAAAAGCACCAGAGCGTCCAGCGGTTACTGAACCGAAGATTATTACACTTGGAGAGGCTCCAAAGCCCGAACCCGAACCAGAGCCTGAACCAGAGCCCGAGCCAGAGCCGGAACCCGAGCCAGAGCCCGTTGTAGAGCCAGAACCCGAACCCGAGCCCGAGCCAGAGCCCGTTGTAGAACCAGAACCCGAACCAATTGTCGAGCCTGAGCCAATTGTCGTACCAGAGCCTATCGTCGAGCCAGAGCCGGAACCTGTTATTGAGGAACCTGAGCCTATTATTGAGGAGCCCATTATAGAGCCGGAACCTGAGCCTATTGTAGTAGAGCCGGAACCTGAGCCCGAACCCGTTGTTGAACCGGAACTCGAGCCAATTATAGAAGAGGAGCCTGAACAAATTGTTGAGGCGCCAGAGCCTGAGCCTATCGTAGAGCCTGAGCCCGTTGTAGAGCCGGAACCGGAACCTATTATAGAGGAGCCCGAGCCTCTTTATGAGCCCGAGCCTCTTTATGAACCCGAGCCGGAGCCTATTATAGAGGAATCTGAACCTGAGCCAATTGTTGAGCCCGAGCCAGAACCTATTGTAGAGCCTGAGCCAGAATCAGAACCTGAAGTCGAAGAAGAGCCCGAGGAATCAGAATCTGAAGAAGAGGAAGCAGAGGAGCCCGAGGAGCCTGAGGAACCTGAAACTCCTTCTTCAAACGGTGGCAATAAGTGGCTTATAGCATTACTTGCTTGTCTCTTAGGTTTGGCAGTAGGTTATGTGTTTGGTAATCTCTTCCCCTGGTCACAATCCTCTCAGTCTCAGGAAGTAAAGGTCGAGAAAGCTGTACCTGCTACAAAACCTGCACCTGTGGAGCCTGTAGATTCTGTCGTTCCTGCAGATACGATTGCGCCAGTTCCCGCAGAGAAACCCGCAGAGAAGCCTGTTGCAAAACCCGCAGAGCCAAAGCCTGCACCAGCAGCCAAGCCTGAAGAGAAGACCGAGCCTGCTGTCCAACTTGATAAGTATCAGAAGATGGATAATCGTGTCAGGTACGGTGCTTATCGTATCGTTGGAACAGCACAGGAGGTAAAGGTGAAGGAAGGCGATAATCTTAAAAAGATTGCCAGTCGTACACTTGGTCCCGATATGGAGTGCTATCTCGAGGTCTATAACGGCATGAATAGCAAGACCGAGTTGAAGGCTGGTCAGACCATTAAGATTCCGAAGCTCGAACTGAAGAAAAAGAAATCTCAGAAGAAAACATTATAGAACGTTTAAAGTATAAGTAAGTTATATTATGGCAGAAGCTATTGATATCCGTGAGTTGAATATCCGGATTGAACAACAAAGCGCATTTGTGACAAATCTCGTGGCCGGAATGGACCATGTCATCGTAGGACAGAAGCATCTGGTAGATTCGTTGCTGATTGGATTGTTAAGTGACGGACATATTCTGTTGGAAGGTGTACCTGGTTTGGCTAAAACCTTGGCCATCAAGACACTTTCGCAGTTGATAGATGCAGACTATAGTCGTATTCAGTTTACACCTGACTTGTTACCTGCCGATGTCATCGGTACGATGATCTACTCTCAGAAAGATGAGAAGTTCCAGGTGAAACAAGGGCCTGTGTTTGCCAACTTCGTATTGGCAGATGAAATCAACCGTGCCCCGGCAAAGGTACAGAGTGCCTTGCTCGAGGCCATGCAGGAAAAGCAGGTCACGATTGGCAGTGAGACGTTCCCGCTGCCGAATCCGTTCCTGGTGATGGCAACCCAGAACCCCATCGAGCAGGAGGGCACCTACCCATTGCCTGAGGCTCAGGTTGACCGTTTCATGCTGAAAGTCATCATCGATTATCCTTCGTTGGATGAGGAGAAGAAGATTATCCGTGAGAACATCGCTGGCGAGATGCCTTCAGTGATACCTGTGACGACAGCCGAAGAGATCCTCAAGGCCCGTAGTGTGGTGCGTGAGGTCTATATCGACGAGAAGATCGAACAGTACATTGCAGACATCGTGTTTGCCACTCGTTATCCCGACCGTTACGGATTGCGCGAACTGAAGGATATGATCTCCTTTGGAGGTTCTCCTCGTGCCAGTATCAATCTGGCGAAAGCGGCTCGTGCCTATGCTTTCATCAAGCGTCGTGGTTATGTGGTCCCCGAGGATGTACGTGCTGTGGCTCATGATGTGCTCCGTCATCGTATCGGACTCACCTATGAGGCGGAGGCCAGCAATATCACCAGCGAGGAGATTGTCTCAAAGATCATTAATAAGGTAGAGGTTCCCTGATGGAAACGTCAGAAATCATAGAGAAAGTCCGAAAGATTGAGATCAAGACCCGAGGTTTGAGCTCAAACATCTTTGCAGGTCAGTATCACTCAGCCTTCAAGGGTAGGGGTATGGCCTTCAGCGAGGTGCGTGAGTATCAGTTCGGTGATGATGTCCGTGATATCGACTGGAATGTGACAGCCCGCTTCCATCGCCCATATGTGAAGGTGTTCGAGGAGGAACGTGAGTTGACAGTGATGTTACTTATTGATGTCAGTGGTTCACTCGATTTTGGTACGCAGCGACAGATGAAACGTGATATGGTGACGGAGATTGCGGCTACGATTGCTTTCTCTGCTATCCAGAATAACGATAAGATCGGTGTGATCTTCTTCTCCGACAAGATCGAGAAGTATATCCCGCCGAAGAAAGGACGTAAGCACATCCTTTATATCATCCGTGAGATGTTGGATTTCCAGCCGGAGTCTAGGCGTACGGATGTGAAGCAGGCTATCGAGTTTCTCTCCAGCGTCCAGAAGCGTCGTACCACGGCTTTCATCCTCAGCGACTTCTACGTCCGTAATGACTTCCAGCAGTCTCTGCAGATCTGTAATCGCAAGCACGATGTGGTGGCTATTCAGGTCTATGACATTCGTGCCAAGGAGTTGCCAGATGTGGGTCTGATGAAAGTCGTAGATGCTGAGACGGGCTTCGAACAGTATGTTGATACAGGCTCCAGAAAGTTACGTCAGACCTACCAGCGATACTGGATGGGACGTCAGGCAGAACTGAGTGAGACCTTTAATAAGAGTAATGTGGATCATGTGAGTATAGCCACCAACGAGGACTTTGTGAAGTCGTTGTTGCTGTTGTTTAAGCAAAGAAGTTAATGAAAAGAATCTGTATTCTTATCATATTGGTTGTCAGTGTATTGCGAATTACTGCGCAAGAATCGGTAGAAGTTTCTATCGACTCTATTCAGATGTTCGTAGGCCAACAGGTTCACGTCACGCTGACTGCCCATGCCAAGGAGAATGCGAAGGTGGAGTTTCCTGTCTTCAAGCCCACACAATACATCACGCCTGGTGTCGAGGTGCTGGCTAGTCAGGAACAGGCGCAGCAGACGGAGGACAATGGTTTCGTGGCCCGTTCCACTGTCTATACGCTGACCTCCTTCGACGATACCCTCTATTACCTGCCGCCTATGACGGTCAAGATCGACGGCAAGCCTTACAAGAGTAAGAGTCTGGCGTTGAAGGTGCTTACCATCGAGGTTGATACCACCCATGTCGATCAGTTCTTTGGTCCGAAGGATGTACAGGATAATCCGTTCCTGTGGAGTGACTGGAGTCTGTCGTTCTGGCTCAGTGTGCTGCTTCTCGTCTTCCTGGCAGTGACCTATTACCTCTACTTGCGTCTGCGCGACAACAAGCCGATCATCAAGACCATCCGTATTGTGAAACGTCTGTTGCCTCATCAGAAGGCGATGCAGCAGATTGAGCAGATCAAGGCCGAAAAGATGGTGTCTGCCGAGGATTCTAAGGCGTATTACACCCGTCTGACGGATACCCTCCGCAAATATATTGAAGAGCGTTACGGCTTCAATGCGATGGAGATGACCAGTAGTGAGATTATCGAGAAACTGACGGCTACCCAGGATGAGAAAGCACTCAGTGAGTTGCGCCACTTGTTCCTGACTGCCGATCTCGTGAAGTTCGCCAAATACTCCACGCTGATCAATGAGAATGATATGAACCTCGTCAATGCCATTGCCTTCATCGACCAGACAAAGTTGGAGAATGTGCCTGTGGAGGAGACGATCAAACCGCAACTGACAGAGGAAGACCAGCGTTCACAGAAGGCACGTCGCGTGCTGAAGACGGTGATTACCCTTCTGGGTATCGCCAGTGCACTGCTCTTGGCCTACGTGGTCTATACGCTGTATCTGTTATTGTATTAAATGAAACGAAATGGAATTTGCCAATAAGGAATATCTGTTATTGCTCCTGCTCATCATTCCGTATCTGATCTGGTATGTGTTGTACAGGAAGAAGACTGAGCCCACGATGCGGATGAGCGACACCTTCGTCTTCCGCTATGCGCCTCGCAGTTGGAAAGTTGCGCTGATGCCGCTGTCCATGCTGCTGAGGATCCTGGTGTTCACAATGGTGGTACTGGTGCTGGCTCGTCCTCAGACGCACGACTCTTGGGCAAGTAAGACGGTAGAAGGTATCGATATCATGCTGTCCATGGATGTCTCCACGAGTATGCTGGCAGAGGATTTGCGCCCTAACCGCATCGAAGCCGCCAAACAGGTAGCCGCTGAATTCATCATTGGCCGTCCTAATGATAATATAGGTCTTACCATCTTTGCTGGAGAGGCTTTCACGCAGTGTCCGATGACCACTGATCATGCCTCGTTGCTGAATATGCTTCAGAATGTGCGTACCGACATCGCTGCCCGTGGTCTCATTGAGGATGGTACTGCCATCGGTATGGGACTGGCTAATGCCGTCAGTCGTCTGAAGGAATCAAAGGCCAAAAGTAAGGTGGTGATCCTGCTTACCGACGGAAGTAACAACCGTGGTGACATCTCTCCGATGACAGCTGCTGAGATTGCCAGAAGCTTGGGAATCCGCGTCTATACCATCGGTGTGGGTACGAACAAGGTTGCACCTTACCCGATGCCTGTGGCTGGTGGTGTGCAGTATGTGAACATCCCTGTGGAGATCGACACCAAGACACTCAGTGAGATTGCCGCAGCGACAGAGGGTGACTTCTATCGTGCCACGAATACGAAAGAACTGCGAAATATCTATAAAGAGATCGACCAGTTGGAAAAGAGCAAACTCGACGTGAAGACCTTCAGCAAGCGTTATGAGGCCTACCAGCCTTTCGCCCTCGCTGCCATCATCGCCTTGTTGCTCGAGATCCTGCTGCGTATCACGATTTTCCGTCGCATCCCATAAGAAGTGAGAAGTGAAAATGAAAAGTGAAGAAAAATGTTCAGATTTGAAGACCCCATATACCTCTATCTGTTGGTGCTGATTCCTGTATTGGCGCTGATTAGATTCATATCCTTCCGTAACCAGAAGAAACGGCTGCGTAAATTCGGCGACCCTTCTTTGTTGAAGGCGCCTTGGCTCTGCTCATCGTGATGCTGGCCCGTCCGCAGATGGGTACGAAGATCAACCACGAGAAGCGGGTAGGTATTGAAACCATCATCGCGATGGATATCAGTAACTCCATGCGGGCAGAGGATATCGTCCCCAGTCGTCTCGACCGTAGTAAGATGATGGTGGAGAACCTGATTGATCACTTCACGAATGATAAGATTGGTCTGATTGTCTTTGCAGGCGATGCTTTTGTGCAGCTGCCTATCACCAGCGACTACGTCTCAGCCAAGATGTTCCTCTCCAGTATCGATCCCTCGATGATCACGACGCAGGGTACCGACATCGCCCGTGCCATCGATATGGCCTCTCACAGTTTTACACAGGAAGAGGGCATCGGAAAGGCGATTGTCGTGATAACCGATGGTGAAGACCATGAGGGTGGGGCAGTAGAGTCTGCGCAAGCTGCCAAGAATCGCGGTATGCGTGTCTATGTGCTGGGCGTCGGTTCCACACAGGGTTCACCCATCCCCGTTGCCGGCACTGGTGAATACATGAAGGACAATACCGGCAATACAGTGATGTCGGCACTCAATGAGGAAATGTGTAAGCAGATCGCTCAGGCTGGCGGTGGTGCCTATATCCATGTGCAGAACAACAGTGCCGCTCAGGAACAACTTGATCAGGAACTGGATAAGTTGGAGAAGAAGGAGACCTCTACGGCTGTCTATAGCGAGTTTGATGAGCAGTTCCGTGCCTTTGGCATCCTCGCCCTGCTGCTGTTGATATTCGAGATCTGTATCTTCGACCGTCGCAGTCCACTGCTGAAGCGTCTCTCGCTCTTCGGCAGTAAGAAGCAGACGGCTGTGATGCTGCTTCTGCTGGTGGCAACTTCAGCCGCAGCCCAGAGTGACCGTCAGTATATTCGTGAGGGCAACAAACTCTTCCATCGTGGCGACTATCCCAATGCGGAGGTGGCTTACCGTAAGGCCATTGAGAAGAACCCCAAGAATCCGCAGGCACCTTTCAACCTCGGCAATGCTTTGATGGCTCAGAAGAAAGACTCTGTCGCCATTGAACAGTTCGAAGCCGCTTCGCGTCTGGAGACCAATCCCCTGCGCAAGGCTAAGTCCTTCCATAACATCGGTGTCATCTGTCAGACGCATAAGATGTACGGTGAGGCTATCGAGGCCTATAAGAACGCCCTCCGTCTGAACCCTAACGATGATGAGACCCGTTATAACCTCGTGCTCTGTAAGCACCAGAAACAGAAGCAGGATCAGCAACAGCAGAACCAGGGTGGTGGTCAGAACAAGGACGACAAGAAAGATAAGAAAGACGATAAGAAGGATGAGCAGAATAAGGATCAGAACAAAGATCAGAACAAGGATCAGCAGAAAGAGCAACCCAAGCCACAGATGAGCAAGGAGAATGCCGAACAGCTGTTGAATGCTGCCATCCAGAACGAGAAACAGACGCAGGACAAATTACAGAAAGCACAGCAGCAGCCCCAGCGTCGCATTATTCAGAAGAACTGGTA
>ONNY01000130.1 GCA_900319305.1 uncultured Prevotella sp. | reverse complement strand
TCGATACGGGCTTGCTCCCCGCACTCAGCGGCGTAGTCAAAACATTCATTTTGACGGTGCAAAGATATGAAATAAAACAATATCCTCCAAACTTTTTGCAAACTATTTTTCTTTTTAGATGAAAATGGGGGCTTTACGGCTCGCCGAGGTATTCGGTGATGAGACGGACGGCCTTGGGACTGAAGTATTTGGCATGGAGGCTCTGGCTACAATCGGCGAGGGCATCGGCCAACGGCGGGCAACGTCGTATCCACGAATTCAGGCGGTTCAGCGCCACATGCGGGTTGCTATCAGGAAAATACATCATAGCAAGTTCGGATTTACCGTAGGATTTAGGCATATATTTATGATTCTTCTAGTCGTTAAACTTTAGTTTCAGATTTTACTTTTACAAAACTTTCTCCCGCGTACGTACAGGAAAGGAAATTTGTAATCACCGTTCACGTACGTACGCGCGGAGTTTTTTCAGGATGCCTCACTGTTCATTACCCGACGGGCATTATAACCCATCTGCAAACCCATCGCCCTGACCTCATCGGGCTTCCGCACGATGGCGAAATAGCCGGGATTGCCATCGAGGGTGACGGACTCGAAGCCCAGGTCGATGAAAGCCTGATCCACCGCCTCCTTCCTGATCTTCGACGAGACATTGACGGGGAAAATCTGCAAGGCTGTGACCACATCCACAAACTCGCAGGGTTCGTCCTCCTTCGGCTTGAGGAAGTAGCGATACACCAGCTGGCGCTCCAGATTAGGCACCATGAAGCGACTGTTACGCTGATTGGCAGCCTCACTGTCGTCAAACCAGTACTGGAAGCCCTCTTTGTAGAGATAGTAGGCCTGGGCATAGAGGCCCTCATATTCGAAAGGCATCACCAACGGCGACAAGATACTCTCCACCTTGAACGCCAGCCAGCGGCGGGTGCCCGTCGGGTCGTTCAGGAACTTCTCGTTATTACCCGTGCCGCAGAACGTGGCGATATGGGGGCGTCGTTCCGCATAACGGTCGTAAGGCTTCCGTACATTGGTATAGTTCAGAGTGATGGCACGCTTCATGGCGTTCATGTCGCCGAGCGACATCTTATCGAGCTCCTCACAGTTGATCAGGGCATATTGTGACAGGGCGATCTCGGTATCCTTGTCATTCCTGCCGATACCGTTCTGGGTACAGTAGTAGCTGCGCAGACTGGGAGGCAGCAGGTGGTTCATCCACCTGGTCTTGCCGATACCCTGCCGCCCGATGAGCACCAGCACCATGTGGTTCACGACCTCGGGGTTGATCCATGCCGCCACCATCGCCACGAACCACCTGCGGAAGCACTCGATGAAATCCTTACACGCCTCGAGGCCGCCCTCCACGATCACGCCCGCTGCCTGTGCAAGGATATAGTCATTACCATCCCAGGGCGGCAGACGTTCCAGGTAATCGAGGAAGGGATTGAAGTCCTTCACGTATTCAGAGTGCACCTCCCAGTCGATCTCTTCGCGCTTCACCTCCTTCACCTTTTTCATCCGCCGGTAGAGCGTGTTGAGGGTATGATCGTCGTAGTTCAGCCAGGGGCCTGTGCCCTCGATGGCATCGTTCTCCAGCCAGCGGTATTCCTGACGACCAGAGACGATGTTCCGACGCAGTTCAATGTGATGGTCCATCCAGTCCTCGATCTCATCGAGGCTCATCATCAGCTCCTTGTAGTTCGGTTTCCGCTCGCGCAGGCCCTCGGTGCTCTTCAGCTTTCCCGAACGAGGGCGCGTGGCCTCCAGGATCTCCATGGCCAGAAACCACTCCGCATTCGGATTGAAATACGCCTCAGGATCATGAGAGAGCGTGCGCCGCTTGCCGACATCCTTCCCCTTACGGAGCGGCGGGATCTCCAACTGAGCCTCGTAGTAGTCGTTACCATATACGAGCACTTTCTGATAGAACTTACGCTGTGACTCCACATCGTAGCTCTTGTCGAGCTCATAGGCATAGATGACTGTCAGCCCGTCGTCAACACTTCCGAACAGCAGCATCGTGTGAGGATCATCGCGCGCTGCCTTGCGTAGTTCAGACAGACCGTTATGATCCATACCTGTAAAACTGACGACGGCAAGCCCCGACATGCGGACGAGGTCATCCTGTCGCGTACCGCCTTCAAACACCCCCTGCACCAGCAGGATCGGGGGATAGCCTGAGGGCCACCTACCCTCCCGGATCATATCTGCCACTTCCTCCAACTGAATCCGCTTGGGGCTATTATCTCTAGTGTGTAGTAATATTGATAGTTCCATGATAAATCAACTATAATTGCTTTTATATCTCTTGAAACCTTGCTGGATGGCGTTGATACGGTTTTCCAGACTTTCACTATCAGCCAAATTGGAGAATTCTGCCAGATAATAGATGACCACACACAACCTGACATTTATCCAACCTTTATTGACGGCATGGATAAACTCACGATAAACCGCCATCTTATCGCCTCTTTCGAAGTCGAATTCGATACTGACCAAATCATCTGGATCGACGGCCTTCGAGGCTGCGGTCATCAACTCACACATCCCTATTATCTCCTTGACTTTCGGCCAAAAATCAGGCACAAAGAGTCCCTTAAGGGCTTTCACCCTTTCTTCTTTTTTCCTCATATCAATACAGTTTAGAGGGTTCAACAAATAATTAAAAATCTCCTATTTCATCTCTCACAAATGGAAATAGGAACAGTGGGTGAGTTTTCGTGGCGGGCACCCATTTTCAGGAATGCCGCCCAACAGATGGAGCCGGGGTTTTGTTGATTCATACGTTGTTATCTCTAAGGGGTATTATTTGCTCACAAAATTAAGCATTTAGAACAACGTATGCAAATCTTTTTTTATAAAAAATCTTATGACCCCCTAAATATATGTACCATTAATGATTTTCGGCCCTAGAATGATTCCTTAATTTGTTCTCTTCAATCTTACTGTCTTTTCTATACCGTCAAGACTGTCTTTCGTATCCAATTTGAACGAAAGGCCTTTGCCGACCAGATTGAAACCAAGTACACCGTCAAACCTGCCGCACAAATAATCTTTCATCGCATCTTCTACAATCATCGGATAGTTCTCAATTTGCAGGTTTCCCATCTTCATGGCGGGAATCTGATAGATGGTTTTAAGGCGCCTATTCTTGTTGGAATCTCCGAAAAGCAAACTGTCAGCCATTAATTGTCTCATACAAACATCTTTCGGTCCTTGCCATAATCCAAGCGGTGAACCTGTATCAAACAGAAAGTGCTTGATTCGTCCCTCTATCTCTACAGGCACAACAACCGCTCCCTCTATCACCTTTATCTTAATTGTGTCTACGAAATCTCTCTTCGAGAAACTGACAGGAGCCGTTGCGGTCTTTATGAGGTTTTGAGCCAACACGGAAGTTGTGGCGACAAGAGCGAGCAGGATGGTGATGATGGTTTTCTTGTTCATGTTCTTTGATTTTTATTCCACTTCATATCCTTTCACGATAATCATTGGGCAGCCTGGAAGTTTCTTCATTTTCCCCTTTACCTTGTTTCGGGCATAACTGCTTTTAATATTGGCGGGGAAATAAAGTGCCCCATCACCTTTCATATCAACCAAGCAGACTGTAACGCAATATTTCTTTTTTCCTTTCAACACTACTGTCTCTTCAGGACTTACATATAGTTCCTTGCCGTTGTCAGTTGGCGTAACACGTTTGTAGATAGGTTTGTTCAAGATGTTGACGAATTTCTTGTCCTTGACCTCATAGCAGTTGAAACTCAGCAAGCATTCCTCATATTTACACGTGGCTATGGAAAACATAATGTCAGTCAGCAGGTAGTCTTTCTTGTTCTCAAAAATAGGGCCCCATTCCACGTCGCCTTTATGAGAACCAACGAAACCAACATTACCCGTTCTCACCCACGACTTGCCCGACAGCGTGTGTGGTTTGTTCTTCTTACCAACCACGACCTCAGCCAACTCGACTACCTTGTCTTTCAAGGTTATGGTCAGTTCATGTCCGTCGGCATAGGTTGTATAGGGTATTGTAACTGTCTGATAGGAAACGTGCGTAAATGTCAGTTCGTCCTTGCGTCCTGCTGGTATCGTCAGCGTGAAATGTCCTTGTGCGTCGGAGATAACGCCCACACTGTCCTCCTCAATTCCGATGCTGACGTATTCGATGTTCTCGCCCCGTTCATTAATGACGTGACCTTTGACCGTTGTCTGTGCCTGTCCCGCCATTGCAGCGAGTGCGAACAGGATGGTGATAATGGTTTGCTTGTTCATATTCGTTTACATCTTCAGTTTGCTTTTGCTCTCAAGATACTTGGTGAATGTCTCCCACTGCATGGCATTCTTCTTGATGTTGGCCTTCGTACGCTCGTCGTTGATGAACTGTGCAGGGTAGCAGTCGTGCAGGTAGTAGCGGGGATTGTCCTCATCCTGGCCAATCGTTGAATAGTGCCAGCCCCTCTTTGTGATAGTTCTTCATCAGTTTCTTGAAAAGTTGTTCATCCTGCTTCTTAAAGCGGATTTCGCGAGTGCTGACGTTGAACCACTCGAGGTCATCCTCTGTGAAGAGGGTGTCGATGACGGCAGTTGCGCCCCTTGTCTCACCGCTCGCTTCGCAGACGAAGAACTTGGTCTGCTCCACGGGGCAAACAGTAAAGGGCTTTTCTTGTTCACCATCATTGCTGCTGCAAGAGACGAGGGAGAGCATGGCAACTGTCATTACCAGGGAACATCTCCAAATAATCTCTACTCTCATCTTCTTTACCTCTGATGTGCAGGACGCTCGAAATTGTAGATGATGTCAGGACGGTCTGCCATTTCC
>ONNY01000210.1 GCA_900319305.1 uncultured Prevotella sp. | reverse complement strand
ATGTTACCCACACGCTGCTTCACGTAGTCGTAATCGACATCACGCCAGGCAATGGGCACAGCGTTCATGGCCACGATACGACAGGCATGCTGACTCTCATCACCAAACGGATGCGGCAGACAGAGCACCGTCTCAATATCGCCCTGAGCTTTCAAACCTTCAGAGATACCATAATTCGCAGTGGCGAGTCCACCAAACACATGAGGAGGATACTCCCATCCAAACATTAATACTTTCATCGTCGTTCCTCCTTATTTTTGATATGAATACTTATCGATCAGCTTGAGCGTGCGCAGAATCTCTGCCACGTTCATGGCAAACGACATGGCACCACGTCCGTGGAATGGCGGGTTACCGTCGAACAACTCACTAATCGTTCCGATTGCATGATAGTCCATCTCATCTTCATAACCCACGAGCTGACGCTCGATGAAACTCAGACGGCTACGTTTATAGAGCTTCAGACAAGCCTCCATGTAGAAACCACCGAGCCAAGGCCATGCGGTGCCCTGATGGTAGGCATAGTCACGCTGGGTCTGCGGACCGACATACATTGGGTTGTAACCACCACTCTTCGGAGAGAGGGAGCGCAAGCCCTTTGGTGTCAGTAACTCACGCGTACAGATATCCACCACGCTCTTCATCTGCTCCTGACTCAGCGGCGAGTAGTCGAGAGCCACGGCGAAGATCATGTTCGGGCGAACACTCCAGTCCATCATATTGCCATCCACATAGTCGAGCAGATAACCATATTCATTGACAAAAGTCTCAACAAATGAAGCCTTTGTCTTCTGAGCCAGTGCCTCCAGTTTCTCTGCGCCCTTGGCATCACCCTTCTCGGCAGCCATCAAAGCACAGAACTTCAGGGCGTTATACCACAGGGCGTTAAACTCTACGATATAACCGGAACGTGGTACTACCGGACGGCCGTTGGCGGTGGAGTTCATCCATGTCACAGCACGGTCACGGCCATTGGAGTAAAGCAGGCCGTTATCATCGAGGCGCAGATTGGGGTGACCACCCTTGATGATATAGTCAACAATATCGCTGACCAGCTTGCCATAACGCTGATAGCCCTCCTCCTTTCCGGCATCCTTCACATACTGCTGGATAGCCCAGATAGCCCAGAGGGGCACATCAGGCTGTTCGATCTCATAGATCTTCACCGACAGGGGCTTCCCTTCCATGAACTCACGGAGACCTTTCTCCGCAGTTCTCATCACCAGCTCAAAGTAATCGCGTTCGTCAATGGCCAGCGTCAGTCCCGGCAACGCGATGAACGTATCGCGGGCACGAGCCTTGAACCATGGATAGCCTGCCAGCAGATAGCGATCGTCTTTCTTGTCAATCTTTTCCATAGTGCCACTGCGACGGTCGCGGAAGTGGAACTGATGGGCAGCGCAAAGCAGGATGTTGTAGAAGTTATCACGCGGCTTACGGTCTTCCACCTCTTCCTCCCACAGTTTCTTCAAGGATGAAGTCTTGATCTGTGAGGTAGAGCCAGAGAAGATGATGCTCTCGCCCTTCTTGATTGGCATCTCGAAATAACCAGGCACGTACAGATCCTCGTTAGAGGCATAACCACGCTCCTGCTCCTTCGGGTACTCCACACCACGATACCAGTCGGGCTGGAAGATAAACTCGTTCTTCTTCGAGAACTGCATATAGAGGTCGGGATAACCGGCATACATACAAGTCTTGATACCACCGTCGATCTCGTGATACTCACGACTAGCGGTAGAGTTCTCGTGGGTAAACTGACGAACCGAACGGAAAGCCAGGAACGGACGGAAACGCAAAGTTGTGGCAGAGTGAGCATCCACCAAAGTATAACGGATCAGAATGCGATCCTCGTAATGATGGAAGATGACCTCTTTCTTTAAAATCACACCACCCACGCGATACGTTGTCGTTGGCACGAGACTGGCATCAAACTCTCTAATGTACTTGTGTCCGTTAGGACTGAATGTGTTGCCCTGATACTTGTGAAGTCCCAAGTTGAACTCGGCTCCATGCTGGATGACCGTACAGTCGAGCGACGACAAGAGCACATGGTTCTCATCATCGAGCTCAGGC
>ONNY01000128.1 GCA_900319305.1 uncultured Prevotella sp. | reverse complement strand
GGATGGATCTGCTGATTCGTTGAAGGCTATCAAAGAGGATGTTGCCGAACTCAGCAAATACTATGGCAGTAAGTTGTGGAAACAGGACTTTGCTGCTGACGAAGCTGGGATACTTCCCCCTGACCTCAAACGCGGAGTACTGTCAGAAGATGGTATTTGGAATCTGCTCTCTGACTATCGTGATGTTCAAAAGAAGAAGCAATGAAGAAACGAAAAATCAAGTATTCGGCAATATTCTTCCTCTGCTGGTTTGTCCTTTTGGTCTTGCTGGTGGATGGAGTCCTGAAGTTCCAGACATTGGTTGACTATTTCGGGTCGTATGCATTGGTGGAGGTCGCATTGCTGCTATTGGTTCTTCTACCAACACTTGCAGTATACGCATTTACAAAAGAAAAAAAGTGATGGCAAATGCTCTGCTATATTATCTGATAGTTATCAATGTCGTGACCTTCCTGGTTTATGGCATTGACAAATGGAAGGCCAAACAAGGTAGCTGGCGCATATCGGAAGCTACTTTGCTGATACTTGCAGTCATTGGCGGTAGTATTGGCGCATTGCTTGGTATGAAGGTCTGGCGGCATAAGACGATGCATAAGAAGTTCAAGTATGGACTTCCGCTGATTCTATTGGGCCAGATAGCACTTCTTTCTCTGACATCATAACTAGAAATAATTTAGAACTATGCAGATAATACTCCCTTTCGGACATCAACCTGTCAATACCCCGTTTCCAAAGTGAAGCAGAATGTTTCGCAAGGGATATGGCTCAGTACTCAGCAGAAACGATTGCAGAAATCTTAAGCTGTAGCCAACAGATTGCTGTCCAGAACAGATTACGGTATTTGCAATTCTTTGATGAAGTTCCAAAGTTACCAGCCATTCTTGCCTATCACGGTCAAGCCTACAAGCATCTGAGAGCCGAAACTCTGAATGTTGATGACCTCAATTATGCGCAGGAAAAGTTGTGGATAACTTCTTTCCTCTATGGACTGCTTCGACCACTAGATGCTATTCTTCCGTATCGAATGGAGGGCAATGTGGAACTACCAAGCGGAGATAGTCAGAATCTGTATTGCTTTTGGAAGAGTCGTTTGACTGACATTTTAATTGATACTGTTAAATCAGACGATGGTATCTTAGTACATCTTGCCACAGAGGAATACCAACACCTGTTTGACTGGCAGCGAGTCCGTAAGGAAGTTCATATTATCCAGCCATTGTTCTATGTTCGCAAAGGGGGCAATTTGAAGATGCAAGCAGTATGGGCCAAGACTTGTCGTGGAGCTATGACACGATTCATCATTGAGAATCGAATCGACAAGCCGGATGACCTGAATGCTTTCAGTTACGAAGGCTTTACATACGAACCGAATCTTGGAGAACCAGACTATCCACATTTTATCAAATGAGTGAGTAAACAGCCATCAGGTTTCTAAAAGCAAACACTATCTGACTGTTTATCAGATACATACTTTAACATCTCCTTGGATAGTTTAGGAATCGCTATTTTCACAATTCTCCGAGTTTTGGATGAGATTTGGGTCTGATTTTGGGTAACGGAGAATAAGAAAATCCGCGCAACTTATTGAAAATCAATTAGTTACGCGGATTTGTGAGCGGAGAGAGAGGGATTCGAACCCCCGGTGCCTCTCAGCACGGTAGTTTTCAAGACTACTGTAATCGACCACTCTACCATCTCTCCAGTGCTCTGATGTCTCGAAAGCGGGTGCAAAGGTACATGTTTTTTTGGAAACCAACAAATTTTTAAGCAACTTTTTGTGAATAATTTGGCATTTCGCCCGAATTTGTGTAATTTTGCACCGTGATTTATCCGAATAACTTCGAACATAAGCTCGGTTTTGATGAAATCCGACGGTTGCTGAAGGAGCGTTGTCTCAGTACGTTGGGTAAGGAAAAGGTGGATGAGATTGCCTTTTCCACTGATGCCGTGCAAGTGAACGAATGGTTGACGCAGGTGCGCGAGTTCCGTCGCCTGCAGGCGGAGAAAGACGACTTCCCCATGCAGTATTTCTTCGATGTGAGAGAGGCCGTGAGCCGCATCCGACTGGAGAACACGCATCTGGAAGAGGATGAGGTGTGGGATCTGAGGCGCTCGTTGGAGACGATTGCGAACATCGTGAGGTATCTGAACCGCTCGGCTGACGACGATGATGCGGAGAGAGAGGGATTCGAACCCGAATATCCCTACCCCGCCCTGCATCGGCTGACGGAGGGCGTGATGACCTTCCCCGCCATGATCCGCCGCATCGATTCCATTTTGGATAAATTCGGAAAGATCAAAGATTCCGCCTCAATGACCCTTGCCAGTATCCGCCATGAGTTGGAGAAGACGCAGGGTTCGATCTCGCGTACCTTATATACGATTCTGCACGCTGCCCAGAAGGACGGACTGGTGGAGAAAGATGCTGCCCCGACGATGCGCGACGGTCGACTGGTGTTGCCGGTGGCGCCGCAGGTGAAACGCCGAATCAATGGTATTGTGCACGATGAGAGTGCCACGGGAAAGACCGTGTTTATCGAGCCTGCCGAAGTGGTGGAGGCCAACAATAAGGTGCGTCAGTTGGAGGCCGAGGAGCGTCGCGAGGTGATTCGTATCCTGACGGTGTTTACCAACGAGGTGCGTCCGCACGTGGCTGAGATCCTCGAGTCGTATCAGTTCCTGGCGCAGATCGACCTGATTTTCGCCAAGTCGCAGTTGGCTGAACTCACCAAGGCTTTAGAGCCCGTGGTGGAAGACAAGCCTCATCTGGACTGGATCCGCGCCGTGCACCCCTTGTTGCAACTCTCACTGGAGAAACAGGGGAAACACGTAGTGCCTTTGGATATCATCCTCACCCAGCAGAAACGACTCCTGATTATCTCAGGTCCGAATGCGGGTGGCAAGTCGGTGTGTCTGAAGACGGTAGGACTCTTGCAGTATATGCTGCAGTGCGGACTGCCCGTGCCCATCGGCGACAGAAGCACCACAGGACTCTTCCACCATATCCTGATAGACATCGGCGACGAGCAGAGTATTGAGAACGACCTCTCGACCTATTCCAGTCATCTGATGAACATGAAGCAGATGATGAAGCAGGCAGACGCGCACACCTTATTATTAATAGACGAGTTCGGCAGCGGAACGGAACCTACCATCGGCGGTGCCATCGCAGAGGCAATGCTGAAGCAGTTCTGGCAGAAGCAGGCCTTCGGCGTGATCACCACCCACTATCAGAACCTGAAGCACTTCGCCGAGGATCATCCGGGTGTGGTGAACGGTGCGATGCTTTACGATAGACATCAGATGCAAGCCCTGTTCCAGTTGGCCATCGGACAACCAGGCAGTTCGTTTGCCATCGAGATTGCCCGCAAGACGGGTATCCCCGAGGAGGTGATCAAAGATGCCTCTGACATCGTGGGTTCCGACTATATACAGAGCGACAAGTATCTGCAGGACATCGTGAGAGACAAGCGCTACTGGGAAGGGAAACGCCAGACGATCCATCAGCATGAGAAGTCGCTAGAGAACAAGATCAATCGCTACGAGGACGAATTGACTGAGATCGACCGCCAGCGTAAGGAGATTCTGCGTAAGGCAAAGGAGGAAGCCGAAGAACTATTGCGCGAGAGTAATAAGAAGATCGAGAATGCCATCCGGGAGATCCGTGAGGCACAGGCAGAGAAGGAGCGTACAAGACTCGTGCGTGAAGAACTGAACACCTTTAAGGAAGAGTTGGCGGGCATCGACACGAAAGACAACGACGAGGCCATCGCCCGTAAGATACGGCAGTTGCAGGAGCGTAAGGAGCGTCGTGAGAAGCGTAAACAGGAGAAAGCCGAGAAGGCCGCTAATCCCGTTGCTGCAGCGCCTAAGAAGCCTGCAGCCGAGCGCCCCATCGAGGCTGGCGACACCGTGAGGATCAAAGGTCTTACCTCTGTGGGAGAGGTAGAGAGCATCGACGGTAAGATGGCGGTGGTAATCTTCGGCGCTATGAAAACCAAGATGCGTGCCGACCGATTGGAACACGCGGAAGTCTCCAAGAGTCAACTCAGCAAACAAGAGGAGCGCAATAATACTATCGCAGGTTCCTACGGGATGGTTTCGAGGGACACGCGCGATGTGATCGACAACCGCAAACTGAACTTCAAACAGGATATCGACGTGAGAGGCATGCGAGGCGACGAAGCCATCAATGCCATCACTTATTTCATCGACGATGCCATTCTGGTGGGCGTATCCAGAGTGCGCATTCTTCACGGCACAGGCACTGGTATCCTGCGCCAGTTGATACGCCAATATCTGGCCACCGTACCCAATGTTTCCCACTTCCGAGATGAGCATGTGCAGTTCGGAGGAGCAGGCATTACTGTGGTGGATTTAGACTGATTTTCCAAGGCTTTTTCGAGGCAAATTTGGGGCGTTTTGGGGGCGTTTAACCTTTTTTACACTTCTTGACATATATCATGTGTGCGAACACAATTTTCATAAAAAAGCTAAAAATACTTGCATAACTCGTTGATAGTCCGTATCTTTGCAGCGGATTTGAGAAAATCCATGCGATCTACATCGCTCTTTGAAGAGGAAATCTAAAGGATAACGCGGTTTCTCGCGATGAGATATCCGCCTAAAGTATAGAGATATGATTCAAATAGTAAGGAAAGCAAGTTTGGTCGTGATGACCCTTGCCATGTGTTGCACCACAGCTTTAGCAGGTGGAAACGCGACAAAGAGTAAGAAAGCAGAAGCTTTTAACTGGAATCCGATCATGGATGCAATCATCCAGGTGGAAAGCGAAGGAAATCCAAACGCCGTAAGCGGACAATCCGTAGGCGTGATGCAGATTACTCCGATACTCGTAAGGGAATGCAATGACATCCTGAAGAAACAGAAGAGTAAGAAGCGCTTTGAAATGAACGACCGCTATAGTGTAGCCAAGTCGAAAGAGATGTTCCTTCTGATTCAATCGTATCATAACCCGACAAATAGCATTGAGAAGGCTATTCGCTCCTGGAACGGAGGCATGAAGTACAGTGTTCGAGCAACCAATAGGTACTACAAGAAGGTTATGAGTAAAATGAAGTAGATTAATCTATTTCTTGAACTATACAAATCCGGCTGTCAGTCAAAACTGACGACCGGATTTTTTATATCTCAACCACGCTCGAAATGACAAGAGGCAGGATTCGCGCTCGGCCCGAACAACAAAAAAAGCAGCCTTCCGGAGGCAGGATTCGAACGTGCGACCTCCAGGTTATGAGCCTGGCGAGCTACCAACTGCTCCACTCCGCGATGTTATTTTTCTTAAGCGGGTGCAAAGGTACGAAGATTTTTCGAATTACACAAATATTTATGCTGTTTTTTTGAAAAAACGCTATTTTTACAACTTTTTCCCGCTTTTTTCTTGCTCAATTCAAAGAAAAAACCTAATTTTGCACACTGTAATTGCTATGTGCAATCCATTAATCCAAGGAGGAGCCAAAGAATGTCAATATCCAAAACAAGACAGAAACTAGTTGATGTTGCCCGCCAGCTGTTTGCCAAGAACGGACTGGAGAACACCACCATGAACGATATTGCTATGCAATCAGGAAAAGGGCGGCGCACTCTTTACACCTATTTCAAATCCAAAGAAGAGATCTATTATGCAGTCATCGAAGGAGAGTTGGAGCGTTTAAGCGACAAACTCGACGAGGTGGCTATGCGCAAGATCCGTCCGCAGGACAAGATCATCGAACTGATCTATACCCACCTGAGTATGATCCGTGAGACGGTGGTCAGAAACGGCAACCTGCGTGCAGAGTTCTTCCGTAACATCTGGATGGTCGAGAAAGTGCGCAAACATTTCGACGATGCAGAGATCGAACTCTTCCGCAAGGTCTATACCGAAGGTAAGGAGGATGGAGAGTTTGACATCGACAACATTGATCTGGTGGCCGACATCACCCACTATTGTATCAAGGGCTTGGAAGTGCCTTATATCTACGGACGTATCGCGCACGGTATGAAGGAAGAGGACACGAAGCCCCAGGTGGCAAAGGTGGTCTATGGTGCATTGGGTAAGTTTCAGAAACATTATGCACGCGGTATCGGAAAGGCTATCGCACTGAAGTTCGCCGCTGAGGGCGCAAACATCGCATTTACTGACCTCGCAGTCAACGAGGAGACCGAGCAGGAGATCGCAGCCCTGGGCGTGAAAGCCAAGAGTTATGCCTCTAACGCTGCTGACTTTGCTCAGACAGAGGAAGTGGTGAAGGCAGTGAAAGAGGAGTTCGGTTCTATCGATATCCTCGTGAACAATGCCGGTATCACCAAGGACGGTCTGATGCTGCGTATGACCGAGCAGCAGTGGGATGCTGTGATTGCCGTGAATCTGAAGTCGGCTTTCAACTTCATCCACGCTTGTGTGCCCATCATGATGCGTCAGCGCGGCGGTTCTATCATCAATATGGCTTCAGTGGTAGGTGTTCATGGTAACGCTGGTCAGGCTAACTACGCTGCCTCAAAGGCTGGTCTGATTGCACTGGCAAAGAGTATCGGTCAGGAGATGGGTCCGAAGGGTATCCGTGCTAACGCCATCGCCCCTGGCTTCATCGACACCGCTATGACTCAGGCACTGCCCGACGAGGTACGTAAGGAGTGGATTAACAAGATTCCTCTGCGTCGTGGCGGTCAGGTAGAGGATATTGCCAACGTGGCTACCTTCCTGGCATCTGACCTCTCAAGTTATGTCAGCGGTCAGGTGATTCAGGTTGATGGTGGCATGAATATGTAATCCTTCGATAAATTCAAGTTCCGTTATGGAAGTCGTTTACGAGGACAACCATATCATCATAGTCAACAAACAGAGTGGGGAGATCGTGCAGGGAGATAAGACTGGCGATCGCCCCCTCTCTGATATTGTGAAGGACTATATCAAAGAGAAGTACCAGAAGCCCGGGGCAGTGTTCCTGGGTGTGGTGCATCGCCTGGATCGTCCTGTCTCAGGACTGGTTGTCTTTGCCCGTACCTCAAAGGCGCTCACCCGTCTGAACAAGATGTTTGCCGAGGGTGAAGTGCATAAGACCTACTGGGCACTCGTCAAGAACGCCCCTCAGAAAAAAGAGGATACCCTCACCCACTGGCTGGTTCGCAATGAGAAGCAGAACAAGTCGTATGCCTATGCTACTGAAAAACCGAATGCTAAAAAGGCCATCTTGAAATACCGTCTGATTGGGAAGTCAGACAACTACAGTCTGTTGGAAGTGCAGCTGATGACAGGCCGTCATCATCAGATCCGCTGTCAGTTGGCAGCGATGGGCTGTCCCATCAAAGGTGATCTGAAGTATGGAGCACCGCGAAGCAACCCCGATGGCAGCATCTCCCTGCAGTCACACAGAGTGGAGTTCATCCATCCCGTATCAAAAGAACGGATCACCGTAGAGGCTCCCCTCCCCGATGACCCGTTATGGCAGGCTTTCGCTATTTTTTTTCAAAAAAACTTTGCCTTTCATCAGAAATGATGTAATTTTGCACATAATTTAAAATGAGAATGGTATATAGGATTGCCGATAATATAACCTCCCCGCTGGGTATGACCAGCGCGCAGAATTTTCAGGCCGTGAAGGCGGGGCGTACTGCCCTTGCTTCCCATGAGGGATTGTGGGATATCCCAGAGCCTTTCACGGCTGCGATACTTCCAAAGGAACTGAATGATCAGATCGCGCGCAAAGGACTGACCCGTTTCGAGTCGATGGTCATCGCATCGGCTAGTGAGGCACTCGCAAAGACAGAGTTTGAGATCAGTTCCCCACGGGTGGTTTTCATTCTGAGCACCACGAAAGCCAATGTAGAACTATTGGGTACCCCGATGGCAACATCGGCCATGATGCATCCTGGCGAGAGTGCCAAACGGATTGCGAAGCATCTGGGTATCGAGACCGAACCTATCGTGGTATGTAATGCCTGTGTGTCAGGTCTCTCCGCCCTTATCTTAGCAGAGCGACTCCTGACGCAGAAGTTTTACGACTATGCCATTGTCACTGGTGCCGATGTACTCTCCCGCTTTGTCATCTCAGGTTTCCAGTCGTTTAAGTCGATGGATGCCAACCCTTGTCGTCCTTACGACATCGAGCGTCTGGGTATGAACTTAGGTGAGGCAGCAGCCACGATGATACTTGCCGGCGAGCCGACAGGGCAACAGGACGGTTGGACACTCCTTCAAGGTACGATCCGCAATGACGCCCATCATATCAGCACGCCCTCCAATAAAGGTGAGGGTGCCTATCGTGCCATGGTTCCCTTACTTCAACAGGTCAATAAAGATGAACTGGCACTGGTAAATGCCCACGGCACAGCCACGATGTTTATGGATCAGATGGAGGCTGTGGCACTTGACAGGGCTGGTCTATCTGATATTCCCGTCAACAGTTACAAAGGCTATTTCGGACATACGTTAGGTGCGGCTGGTGTTCTGGAGACGATTCTTACGATGCATGCCCTCGACGACCATACAATTCTGGGGACGCGCGGTTTTCAGGAGTTAGGTGTCTCCGTACCCATTCAGGTGTCAGCAGAAGCCAAACCCACAGACAAGCGTACCTTCCTGAAACTGATCTCTGGCTTCGGAGGGAGTAATGCAGCGCTGTTAGTCACAGCAGATGATCAGACTCAAATACAGCAGCCGAAGACACCACAAACCCATCAGTCCCATCGGGTGACAATCACACCTGAAGGACTGACGATCGACGGGAAGACTCAACCCACTACGGCCACAGGCAAGTCTTTACTCACAGAACTCTATCGCGCCCATGTAGGCGACTATCCCAAGTTCTACAAGATGGACGGCCTGAGCAAACTGGGATTCCTCGCCTCAGAACTCTTGATGATGAGCATCGGGCTGTGATCCTGTTCAATCACTCCGCTTCGATCGATACCGACCAGCACTATCTGACATCAATCCAACCGGGGAACTATTTCCCCAGTCCTTCGCTATTTGTCTATACCCTCCCGAATATCGTCACGGGTGAGATCGCCATCAGGCATCATCTGCACGGTGAGACCTCTTTCTACTGTCTGGCCTCCCGCAACGAACAGTTGATGGCGCTTATCCAACAGACTGCCCTGAGCGATCAGGCTACGACAAGCATGATCACTGGGTGGATCGACTACGAGGACGAGGCGCATTTCTGTGCTGATATGTATATCTTAGAAACCACCTGACCCCATGAGCCTATGAAGAAAGTCATCAAGTGGATTGGGATTGCGGTACTCATACCCATACTGCTGTGCTTACTGCTCGCCGTACTGATTTATCTGCCCCCCGTTCAGAACTGGGCAGTGAAGAAGGTGGCAACCATTGCCTCAGAGAAGACAGGCATGGAGATCACAGTAGGCCACGTCAGTCTGGCATTCCCGCTTGATCTGCAATTGGATGACTTCAAGGCTATCAAACAAAACGATTCCCTGCCACAGGTACGCGACACGATCGCAGACGTTCATCGTCTCGTGGCCGATGTCAGACTGTTGCCTCTGTTCCGCAGTCAGGTC
>ONNY01000070.1 GCA_900319305.1 uncultured Prevotella sp. | reverse complement strand
ACTGAACTTCCGTATTCTCTCACCTTCGTATAATGTCAGTTTTGTGGTACAGAAGTGCTGGTTGAAGAATGATGCCCTGTGCCTGCGTGCCAGCATCAGCGATGTGTTCCAGCGTAGCGTACAGGATATGGCTCATGATTGTGGTTTCTTCTACACTGTGCAGAAAACACGAAGCCGTAGCCACCGTCTGGACATCTCTATCCGTTACACCTTCAATGCCCAGAAGAGCAAGTATAAGGGAACAGGCGCAGGTAAAGCCGAGCAGCAGCGAATGGGCAGTAATTAATGTCCATTTATCAAAAAACCATATAGAATATCCCAGATATTTGGCAGTCTCGGCAATTATGTGTAATTTTGCAAACAAGTTTGCGAGAATCATATAAATATATGATGAAAATTAGACCATTCAAAGTCAACGATGCCTCGACGATTCTGAGCTGGTGTAAAGATAAGCATGCTTTCCGGCTTTGGAGTGCCGACAGGTATAAAGAATTCCCTGCTCAGCCAGAGGAAATGATGGAGCAATACGAGGGCGATAATATGTATCCGCTCACAGCTATTGCTGATGATGAGATAGTCGGGCATATTCTATTGAGATTCCCATCAGAGGATAAAAGTCTTATTCGCTTCGGCTTCGTCATCGTGGATGATTCGAAACGCGGCAAAGGCTATGGCAAACAGTTGCTGCGCCTCGCTATCGATTATGCACACCAGGAACTGGGTGCGCAGAAAATTACCCTTGGCGTGTTTTGCGACAACCACTCCGCCGTCGAATGCTACAAGTCTGTCGGTTTCCGCATCACAGGCGAAGATGCCTATTCGATTGACGGAGAAGAATGGAAAGAATTTGAAATGGAATTAGAAAAGATATGAACATACTGATCATAAACGGAAGCCCTCGAAAGAAAGGACTGATTTCGCAGATGCTCGGCATCATGCGGGAGGAGGCAGAGAAACATGGTGATACGGTGGAGATGATGTATACCAACGACCTGACCATAAAGCCCTGCACAGGCTGTATGGCCTGCCGCACGAAGGGGAAATGCGTACTCACCGAGGATGATTCGCAGCGAATACTGAAGATGATGCAGCAGGCTGATGCCATCATCATGGGTGCGCCCTGCTACTGGGGCAACATCCCCGGGCAGATGAAGGTGATGTTCGACCGTCAGGTCTATGGTATGATGCGCGACACCCCTCGCTTTCCAGAACCGCTGATGAAAGGCAAGAAGTGCATCCTCATCAGCACCTGTACCACGCCCTGGCCTTGGAATATCCTGTTCAAGCAATCGCGCGGCGCCATCCGTGCCATGAGAGAGATCGCCCGCTATGCAGGATTCAAAATAGTGAAGACCATTGAGCGTGGCGGCACAGCAATGCATCCAGAACTGACAGAGAAAGACAAACAGAAGTGTCGGAAAGCATTTGAAAGATTGTATATATAAACGACCAACCATTCGTCACAAAAATAACGCTCGGCGTGCAGCGCGACTTCAACCTCCGCCGCGTGGGACAGTTGACCCTCGATGTGCGTTGTGTTGACCTCTTCAACACCAACAAAACCGATGCTACTATCTATGGCATCCGCGAACTGACGGTTCACAACCCCGCCCGTCGCACGTTCCTAATCAATCTCACCTGGAAGTTCAACGAGGCTCGCTCGAAGTATCGCGGAAGTGGTGCTGGCGAGAAGCAGAAGGCAAGAATGTAAACGGTAAATTTGGAATACTCCGCAATTATTTGTATCTTTGCGGTCGAAAACCGCGAAAACGGGCTGCGCCTCGGCAATTAGAGCGAGCTCTATTGCACTCGGCTTGCACCGTCCTTGCAGTCGAAAACCAAATGATAAGTATGAAACAGGAAATCAATCCCAAGGACACTAGTAGAGCCATCGCATTCGAACTATGGACGAAGTCGCCCATGCCGATGGTGACATTCACAAAAACCTTCGACGTGACGAAACTCTGTAAGGTAAGCCGTCGGCGCGGTATGAAATTCAACATGTTGCTCTGCTGGTGCATCGGCAAAGCAGCATCAGGAATAGAGGAGTTTTACATGTTGCCCAAAGATGGGAAACTCTACAAATACGACCGCATGGCCATTAACGTGATAGCGGATAACGTAAAGGGCGGACTCAGTTTCTGCGACGTTGCCGTCAGCGATGACTTGGAAGCATTTAACGCCAACTACCTGCATCTGACAGAGACCATCAGTAAGACCTGCCAGGACCTTTTAGACGAAGAAGCCGTCATCGTCGGCACATCAGCAGTCACAGGCACAGAACTCGACAGCATCATCAACCAGTACAGTGGCATCTTCACCAATCCTTTTGTCGCCTGGGGGCGCTACCGCAAAGGCTGGCTAAAGACGACTTTGCCCATCTCCTTCCAGTTCCACCACGCACAGATGGACGGTAAACATGCCGCCCGATTCCTGGAAGAATTGCAAAAGACGATTAATAGTATTAGATTATGAATAAAAAACTCTTATTATCAATAGCACTGGGTATGCAACTGACAATAGGGTATGCTCAGGGGTTTAAGAATCCCGTACTGTCAGGATTCCACGCTGACCCGAGTGTATGTCGGGCGGGTGATGACTTTTATCTGGTGAATAGCACATTCCAGTATTTCCCTGGTGTGCCGGTATTTCATAGTAAGGACCTGGTAAACTGGGAGCAGGTGGGCAACTGTCTGACAAGACCCTCACAGGTGGATCTGAAAGGTACCGACGGTAATAGCGGCATCTACGCACCGACCATCCGTTACCATGAGGGACGCTTTTACATGGTGACAACGGTATTCCCCTCGCGCCGTCATTTCTACGTATGGACGGACAATCCTGCTGGGGAATGGTCGGAGCCTATCGTGATCGACTTTGCCATCGGCAGTTGTGACCCTACGCTCTTCTGGGACGAAGGCAAGTGCTATTTCCTTTGGAAAGAGGGTGACATCAAGATATGCGAGATCGATGTCAATACAGGCAAGCAGTTAGGCGAGATCCATCACTTAGGCACAGGTCTTGGTGGTCGTTATCCAGAGGGCCCACATATTTACAAGAAAGACGGCTACTATTATCTGTTGCTGGCAGAAGGCGGAACGGAGCATGGCCATCATGTAAACATTCTGCGCAGCAAGAGTTTGTTTGGTCCTTACGAGCCAAATCCGGCCAATCCCATTCTTTCGCACTTCAACATGAAGATGCAGAACAGTAATATCCAAGGACTGGGGCATGCTGACTTGGTGCAGGCGCCAGACGGCTCGTGGTGGATGATCTGTCTGGGATACAGAACCAGTGGTTATCTTCAGCATGTCATGGGGCGCGAGACGATGCTGGCTCCTGTAAAATGGGAGAAAGGTGGATGGCCTGTGGTAAACGGGGACTGCACGTTACAGACAGACATGAAGTGTCAGACGCTGCCCTTGGTGCCGATGGCGCCAGATCCTGTCAAGGAAGAGTTTGATGACGTGAAGCGTCAGGCTCCTGCTGACAGTTATCATTCCTTAGGTCTGCCGATGGGATGGATGAGTCTGTGCAATCCAGATTACACCAAATATTCGCTGAAGGAGCGCCAAGGGTTCCTACGTCTCTATCCTAGTATGACCGATCTCAGTGAAACGGCCTCTCCTACGTTTGTTGCCCGTCGTCAGACAGAACTGAACTTCACGGCAACAGCATTGTTCGACCTTTCTCACCTGACGGAAGGCATGCAGGCTGGCATCGCTGCCTATGCTGCCCCACTGAACCATTATGATGTAGTGGCAGAACGTCGCGATGGAAAACTCTTTGTCAAATCCGTTGTCCGTCTCGGCCAGACTAGCCACAGTGAGTGCGAAATCCCGTTGGGTAGCGACCAAGCCTACCTGCGCATCACCTCTGATAAAGACTTCTACTATATGCAGGCATCATCCGATGGTACTCATTATACCACGCTAGCCAAGATGGAATACCGTTTCCTCAGTACCGAGACCATCGGCGGCTTTACCGGTGTGATGCTCGGACTATTTACACAATGCTGTCAGGAAACAAATGAGGGGTATGTTGATGTGGATTGGTTTGAATATCAATAAGATGCTCTTTCCATGATCTCAAGGCACATACGCCCATTGTGATAAGGACATTTCCAAAAACCAGCCTTATCATCGGTGGTATTCAGGGAACCGTCACGATGGCGGCTCCAATACCATTCGCCATGCTGATAGTCAATCAGGTTGTCTTTGATATACTGCCAACAACGGCAGGCCTTCTCGAGTGCAGCCTCATCATGGAAATACTGATAGATATTATAGAAACCCACTACCGTCTCAGCCTGAACCCACCAATGGAGGTCATCATCCTTAGTTCCTGCAGTCAGGTTGGCTTCGTGGATCATCGAGCCATCGGCATTCAGTCCTTTCTCTGAAGCCTTCGCCACGATTTGCACGATGGGTTCCATCTTGGCGAGTATCTTCTGGTCACCCAGCACCAAGGCAGCCTCATGCATCAGCCAAGAACATTCGATGTCGTGTCCATAACTTTCCAACTGACCTGCCCCACGCGTCCAGTCCATCTCAAAGAAGAGGTCGAGGTGATGGGTTTCAGGATTCAGGATTCTGTCAGTAAAGATGCTGATGATATTACGGAGCGACGCTTCTACACTAACAAAGGTTTCCACAGGCACACTGATCCCTATAGGGAGCACCGCACCGATAGCCGGCACATAGTCGCACGACTCCTGCGAGCGCATCTCCTTAAGACACCTCAATAGGTTGGTGTAAGGCTCAATAATGTGCAGATGCGTATTCTGCGACTTGGGATAGTTGGCATCAAGTTCCGACAGACGCATATCTCCTATGGACTGCCAGTCACGCGTCAATGCTTCGATATAACCATTATGCTCTCTATCCAGCGCATGTTCTTCAATACAGTCATACAGGTCGAGAGCGTACTCCAGGGCCTCTCTGTCACCCGTGGCACGGGCATATTCCGACAAGCCGTAGATGGCAAAGCCGATAGCATAGAACTGCTTCTTCGTGTCCTTGGGTTGTCCCTTGTAGTCGAGACTCCAATACACGCCACCATATTCAGGATCGATGAAATGATCGATGAAATAACGCTTAGCGCGATCTGCCATTTCCAGATACTCAGGCTTACGCAGTACCCGGTAGGCAGCAGAGAAAGTCCAGAGGATGCGGGCATTCAGGATGGCTCCCTTGTCAGCATCTTTATGCAACACATTGCCGTTGTCGATGCGTCCATAGAAGCCGCCATGCTCCTCATCCTGCATACGGTCGATCCAAAACCGCAAGATATTGTTCTCCAATACCTCGCGCATCTCCTGCTTCAACGTTTCAATCTGTGTCATTTCTTAATCGGATAAATATAGATAAGACCTATCATAATGAGTGCTAGGATGGCGGGGAACATGGAGAACAGCGCCCAGATCATATTGTTGACAGCCTCTGCATCGGTGATGGTGATGACAGTCTGACCTGTGGCATCGGTACCCGACACAAAGCCGGCGATACCAAGCAGCAGTGCCACCAACGAGCCAGAGATGGCAGTACCGAACTTCTGCGCCATCGTACCGCTGGAGAAGATAAGACCCGTTGAAGAAGTACCGTTCTTCTCAGTGGCATAATCGGCTACATCGGCATACATCGACCACAGCAGCGGCGAATAGAGACCGATACCGATAGAGGTGAGGATCACGACACCTACCATCAGCCAGATGCTGGCAGCTTCCATCGGAATGAAGAAGAAGATCAGCGAAGTAACCACACAGATGACTGCTGCCCAGATGAATGCCATGCGCTTGGAACCTACCCACTTGGTAAAGGCAGGCGACACACCACCGAAGATCATACAGGTCAGTTCACCAAAGGTCATGAACACCGTATAGTTGATGATCAGTCCACTCACCGTTACATCACCATGCAGACAGTACTCAAACATATAACCTGCCACGGCATAGCGGAAACCGTTGAAGAAGTTCATGCAGATACCTATCAGCGTGAGGATCACCCAGGGACGGTTACGGAACAGGTCGGCAAAGGGTTTTAAGGAGAACTTCTCGGCACGGGCAGGCTTCTTGCGCTCTTTCGTCAACAAGCCACAAGCCAAGGTACCTACCGTTGCCACAAAACCAAGCAATGCTCCCACCACCGCATACTGATGCTGATCGCTGCCACCCACCATCTTCTGCAGATAAGGGAACGACAGCAGCGTAATGAATCCCATGGCATAGGCTCCCACCATGCGGAATGAAGAGAACTGGTTCTTCTCATTGTCATCGTCAGTCATCACACCCAGCAATGAGCCATAGGGGACATTCACCGCCGTATAGACCACCATCATCAGCAGATAGAACGTGTAAGCCCAGATGCGCTTACCCGTCAATCCGAGGTCGGGGGTGTAAAGCAACAGGGCGAAGATGAGTCCAAGGGGTACGGCTCCAAAGATCAGCCAAGGACGATATGTACCCCAACGCGACTGGGTACGATCGGCCAGAGAGCCCATCAGAGGATCAGTTACCACATCGAACATACGGGCTATCAGCATCAGAGTAGCCGTGTCTGCAACAGTCAGACCAAATACATTGGTGAAGAACAAGGGAAAGGCTATCGACATCACCTTCCAGGTGATACCACCGGCAGCGGCATCACCCAGCGCATAGCCAATCTTTTCGCTTAATTTTGCCATAGGTTTATTATTGATTATTGAATATCGTTCAGGAACAAGACGTTTTCTGCCTCTTTGAAGACCTTATAGTCTTCGCCACTAGGCGTATTGGGCACTGGACCGAACCACTCCTTATCATAGTTACGCCACAACAGGAAGTAACAGATAGGATATTTGTCCATCTGGGGTTTGAGCACCCGTGAGAACCAAGTGGAGTCGGGGGTGTTCTGCATGCCGCACTCAGTCATCGCCAACAGCTTGCCGTTATCCTTGGCAAACTTTGTCAAGAAGGTGAGGTCGGCATTCAACTGCTTCACAAAGTCCTCTTCCGTGCCCCACTGATAGGCATCTTCGCCGATCAGTGTCACCCGATCATTACCGGGATAGCGGGCCATGAAACGCTCGGTGGTCCAGTTGCCATCCAGATTAGGCGAATAGCTCCAAAGCAGATTGTCGAGGCCACGCCCCGTGAGATAATCCTGCAACAGATTCCACAGACTCTTATACTCCTCGTCGGAACAGAGCTTCTGTCCCCACCAGAACCACGAACCGTTGTTCTCGTGCCAGGGGCGGAAGATGACAGGTACTAACTTGCCGTTCTCATCTTTCAGTGATTCGAGGAAATTGCCCACGCGCTGCATCCATGTCTGGAAGAGCTCGGCTTTCTGTCCACCAGGCAGAATGTTTTTCACGATAGTGGTGTCGTTGACGTCCCAGGCAGAGCCGGCAGGGAACTTCTGTTCTCCCCTACCACCGTCGGGAGCTGTTGTCAACGGGTTACGCGGATGCCAGCTGATGGTGACGATACCACCACGCTTCACATGCGCCAGCAGCTCATCGTGGATACGGGTAAATGGTACGCTGTCGAGGTTCTTGTCGTCACCCATCTCGATACCTCCCAGATCGAATCCCATCACGGCAGGATAGTCACCAACGGTCAGCTTCACGTCGCTCTTACCGTCTTCGTAAGCCCAACCGATGCCATAGAACGGATCATCCTGATGTCCGGCCATATAACCTTTCTTATAGAGGGAGTCCATACGCTCCTCCAACTGCTGAGCCAGCGTCT
>ONNY01000068.1 GCA_900319305.1 uncultured Prevotella sp. | reverse complement strand
TGTACTCAGATTCAGGGTATAACTCTTGGATAATTTCAGTCGCAATGTAGCTGTCAGATCACCGAGCGGACGGATATCGGTTGCAAAGTTATAGTATGATGACAGTCTGAACTCATCGATCAGCGAGATCTTCTTCACACCCGTAGAGTCATCGTCGCTCTTCACCTTCATCTCAACGTTGTTTCCCAGCTCAAAGTTCAGCATACCGGTCTTTCCCTTGCCCGGATAGCCGTAGGCCGATCCCTGATAAGGTGAATACTCTACCATCGACACATTACCCTGGGCATCCGTCTTCTGGTAGTACTGATAATAGCCATAACGGCTCGCACCGAAATCAGGGGCATACGAGAAACTCACTGTCGGCGTGATGACGTGGCGGATAGCCTGGATCTTATCGCCGAAAATCTTACGGTTGGGAATCCAGAAACCATAGAGTTTGGTAGACATACTCATGTTCAGACTCCAGTTATAGACGTTATAGAAACCCGTCACGGTGCACCTTTCTGAGATAGGTGCGGTCCGTAAAGTTGAACGATGGCGTGATGTTCACATAGTTGAAGAGCGTGAAGTTACCCTTGATGGGGATGGTATGCTGCATACCGTTATTCCAGTCCCTGTTCAACTTCGATTTCATGATCATGTTCTCCTTAGCCCTGATCTCGTTCTTGAACAGTCCGGTATAACTCACCGAGATCTTCTCATACCACCGTTCTGAGCCAGCCATCTTTTTACGCTTGAAGGGATAGAAGGTAGCGATGGCGATATTCAGATCAGGCAATGTGAGATTGATCGTTGAGTCACGCATATTCTGAGCCACGTTCATATTCGAACTCAGCGTCATACCAATACTGGAGAAACGCGTCTGGAAGGAGACCGATGATGTACGTGTGGACTGCGTCAATGCCTGCGGATTATACATCGAGGAGAGGTTGTCGCGCTCATAGTTCGTCGTAGCGAAGTTCACCCTGGCAGACAGACTGCTATAGGGGTTCGCCTTCGCATCCTGACTATGCGTCCACTGAATCTTGAAACTCGTCGTCTTGCTATAGTCAGGCATATTCTTCTCACCATGGATCGTGTTCTGATAACTGGCCAGGAACGAACCATTGTATCTATAGCGTTTCCGGTAGTTCGACGCAGCCGTCAAACCCCAGGAGCCCTTGGTATAGATCTCACCGATCAGTTTCAGGTCCATCTTGTCGCTGATGGCGAAATAGTAGCCACCGTCACGCAGATAGAAACCGCGATCGGTCTCATCACCATAGGTCGGCATGATCAGACCGCTGGAATAACTCTTCGTAAAGGGGAAGAAGCCGTAAGGCACCGCCAGAGGCAGGGGCACGTCAGCCACCACGAGATAGGCAGGACCGAACACCACATCTTTACCCGGGCGCACCTTCGCACGCGAGAGTGCCAGATAGAAGTCGGGATGCGGATCGTCACAGGTGGTATAGCGGCCATGCTGGAGGAACATCTCGCCGTCGGCACCACGCTTGGAGATCTCACTGGTAAGGAAACCCTCATCCTGCTGGGTATAGACCGATGTGATCAAACCCTTCTTCGTCTTGAAGTTAAAGGCCATCGTATCACTCTCGTACTCATCGTTCCCCATCTTGAAGACAGGTGTGCCGGTCAGCTCCATCGTGGTGCTGTCCATCGTTCCTGTGGCATGCACCAGGTTGCTGTCGAGACTCATGGAGATCTTGTCACTCTCCAAGTCCATATTCTGGTATTTCACCTTCGAGGAGCCATAGAGGTTAGCCATCTTGACAGATGCGTTATAAGTCAGTGAGTCGTCAGCGGAATACTCCACAGGTGAGTCGATACCGTTCTTACGACTACGGTTGATGCTGTCGAGTGCCAGCGAGTCATCCACAGCCTTGTTGTGCTTATAGATCGCCAACTCAAGGGAGTCCATCGTCGAGGTGTCGCGTTTCGTCTTCGCACTGGCCTCCACACGCTCAGTGAGTAAGGTATCCAGCTGTTGGCGTGAAACGGAGTCAGTCACATCATCCTGCCTGTCCCTTTTCGAATAAGACGACAAGGGCCCCTCTGCCATCATCATCACAATGGCAAAAAGCATAAGGATTAAAGCTGACTTTCTCTTCACACCTATAATCTTTCGTTTTATTATTCAAACATATCAACCCATTTCTGGAATCTGCGCACACCATCCCAGCCGAACTTCTCCAGACTCCGCATGGCTTCCACAACGGTACGCTCAGTACCGGGATGCGTCTTGGAATAGAACTTATCGGCATAGCACACCACCTGTTCCTCTAAGGCCACAGGCATATAGTCCTGATGCGGCAGAGGCAACTGCTGCTGTTCGATATCCCATTTCGAGAGACCCGTACCCGTGTGACGTTCACACACCAGTGCATGGCGCTCCCACCCTTCCTGTCGCAGGATCTCTGCCCCCAGGATACCATGACGGATATAAGGCTCTGTGCCGAAACACTGGATGCCAGGGGCATCACAACGGAAGATACCGATGTCATGCAGCATCGATGCTTCCTCCAGGAACTCCTTATCGAGCTTCAGTTCCGGATGTGCCTTCGCAATCTTCAGACTGCGGTCGGCCACTTGTCGGCTATGAACTAATAATATCCGTCGGAGTTCATTCTCCGACGGATAATACTTATCTATAATCGACTGATAGTCCATTACGCCTCACGCTCAATCCAGGCAATCGTGTCACCCTGACGGATCTTCTGTCCAGGTTTCACGCTGATGTCCACAAGCTTACCGCCCAGTGCAGCGGGGATCTCCACGATCTCGCCCCACTTCGTCTGCAGGTAGCAGAAGACATCACCCTCCTTATATTTCTGACCGATGAACGGCTCGATGCAGGCAGCGGGCACACCCTCACCACCGAAGCTCCAGATGAGCTGTCCGTCCAGCGGACTCTTCACGGCATCAGCCTTGGCATGCTTGATGGCATCGATCTCTTCCTGAGAAATCTTCTGTCCACCACCCAGTTTGGCATCCTTCGCCTTCTGGATATCAGCCAACAGTTGTTTCTTAGCCTGACCGCTCTTGAACGGACGGTACTGCTCCGGATGCATGGCGAGCTCAAACAGCTCTTCGTCGTCCTGTCCGTAATCCCAGCCGTTCTCGTCCATCTCCTTGCGGAAACCGTCGAGGGCGTTCTCAAGGAGGGTATGCGGATCAGCATCGGTAAACTTCAGACCCTTCTTCTCAGCCAGTTCGATGAGTTCTGGTGCGATGCTGCCGGGCACCTTACCGCTCTTACCGAGGATCATACCCCAGATGGCATCGTCCATCATCACGTAACGGCCCTTGCCCTGCTCCATCGTCAGGAGGTTCATCAGGGCGATGTTCTTAGTGTACTGAGAGAACGGCGTCACCAGTGGGGGATAACCCACCTTCGGCCATACATACTCTACCTCATTGAAGAGCTTCACGAGCATATCGTCCATCGAGAGGATCGACTCACCCTTCTTCTCACGCTCCTTGTTGATCATCTTCTGGATAGGACCGAGATCAGCCATCATCGAGCCCATCATGCCACCAGGCAGACCACTGCCCAGCAGCAGTGAAGACATATGCTTATTGGCAGGATTGATGAAACAGCCGAGCCAGTCGTCGATAAACTCCTGTGTCAGCGTACGAGCCTGCATATAAGCGTTCATGTTCAGGTCAGCCACCTCGAAGCCTTCGTTCTTCAGCATGCTCTGAACAGAGATGATATCGGGATGCACCTTACCCCATGACAGCGGCTCAATGGCTGTGTCGATGATGTCGGCACCATTATTACAAACCTCGAGGATAGAGGCCATCGACAGACCGGGACCAGAGTGGCCGTGATACTGGATGATGATATCGGGGTGCTTGGTCTTGATTGCCTTCGTCAGCGCACCGAGCATGGCAGGCTGTCCGATACCGGCCATATCCTTCAGACAGATCTCCTCTGCACCGGCAGCAATCACCTCATCGGCAATGGCAGCGTAGTACTCTACGGTATGAACGGGAGAAGTGGTGATACAGAGCGTAGCCTGCGGCGTCATACCACCTTCTTTCGCCCACTTGATGCTGGGGATGATGTTACGTGTGTCATTCAATCCACAGAAGATACGAGTGATATCCACACCCTGGGCATGCTTCACCTTATACATCAGGGCACGCACGTCGTCGGGCACAGGATACATACGCAGGGCGTTCAGACCACGGTCGAGCATATGCGTCTTGATGCCTACCTCGTTGAAAGGCTTACAGAAGGCACGCACAGCCAGGTTAGGGTTCTCGCCTGCCATCAGGTTCACCTGCTCAAAGGCGCCGCCATTGGTTTCCACTCGGGCAAAACAGCCCATATCGATAATCGCCGGGGCAACACGCTCCAACTGGTCCTTACGGGGCTGGAACTTGCCTGAACTCTGCCACATGTCTCTGTAAACGAGACTGAATTGAATTTTCTTCTTTGCCATAGATATTAGTCATCAATTGTAATAATGAGTGCAAATGTAGCAATAAAATCTGAAATATCAGTAATTCTGCCGATATTTTTAGCATTTTTTGCAAGGCAAGCCCCATTCACTGGAACGAATGACGAAGCATGCGCTCTTCAGCGAGGTGCTCATATTTCGTGCCGGGACGACCGTAGTTGGCGTAGGGATAGATGCTGATACCCCCACGTGGCGTGAAGAGACCGATGACCTCGATATACTTCGGATCCATGAGTTTCACCAGATCCTTCATGATCACATTCACACAGTCCTCGTGGAAATCACCATGGTTACGGAAACTGAACAGATACAGTTTCAGACTCTTGCTCTCCACCATCCGTTCCCCAGGGATATACATGATCTTGATCTCTGCAAAATCAGGCTGTCCCGTAATCGGACAGAGCGACGTAAACTCGGGACAGTTGAACTGCACCCAGTAGTCGTTCTCAGGATGCTTGTTCTGGAAAGTCTCCAAAACCTCCGGAGCATAATCCATCTTGTACTCGGTCTTCTTGCCGAGATTCTTCAGTCCTTCCTTTTCTCTGTTCATAGTTCCTTCACCTTAAAGATATTATATGCCACATCCTTGTCAAACACATCCTCATGGTCGTGCCTCTTGGTAAATGCCACCACACGGATGGTCACTGGCAACACCAGAATCTCATAGAGTGTCTTCAGCGTCACCTGCGTGATGACCAGCGAGGGCATCTCCTCCCAGGGGATCACGCCACCCAGGGCCAGCGGGAAGAAGATGACCGAGTCGGTCAACTCACCGAAGATTGTACTCATCACCGCACGATAGGAGAAATTCCGCCCCTCCGACGAGAGTTTCATCTTACTCATCACGTAGGCATTGATAAACGAGCCTGCGAGGAATGCCAGGAACGAAGCCCCGGCAATACGCGGTGCCAGTCCGAAGATCTGATGGAAACCCTCCTCACCATGCCAGTAAGGTGCCCCGGGAATCCAGTCGGCTATCGCACCGAAAATCACAAACAGGAAGTTCATGGCGAAACCCAGCCAGATGAGCAGGCGCGTACGTCCATAGCCCCACACCTCGCACACCACATCATTGATGATGTAACTCACGGGAAACACGATCAGACCTGCTGTCATGTTCGCCGGTCCAAAGGAGATCTGCTTTGTCTCAAGTACGTTTGCCGTAATCAGGCAGACGCAAAACAGGATGCTGTAAAGCATAAACAGCACACTGATTTTCTGTTCTTTTCTATTTTCCATATTTCTTGTTTTGTTAAAGGGGGTTTAGCAAGCAAGAATGCTCGCTGGCGTAAGCCGCAAGTACCCCTGTGTTTTCTGTTAAAGCAGGTAGAGCAACCAACCCATATAGGCCAGGAAACCGGCGATCAGCACGGCACCCTCCCGACGCGACACATAATACTTGGTGAAGGCAAACATCCAAAGCAAGCCCATACTCACCAGCATCACGGTCAGATCGACAATCGTGATACCCATGATACGCATGGGATGCACCACAGCCGTCAGTCCGAGAATCAGTAAGATGTTAAAGACATTCGAGCCAATCACGTTACCGATGGCCATCGCCGAACGTCCCTTATAGGCAGCCACCACACTCGTAGCCAACTCCGGCAGCGAGGTACCGCCAGCCACGATCGTCAAACCCACCACGCTCTGGCGCACGCCATAACGATGGGCCACATACGAGGCGGCATCCACGAACAGGTCACTGCCCACGATCAGACAGGCCAGTCCCAGCACAATCCAGAAGAGATTCCTGCCCAGGTGAGAATAGTCCTTAGGCAACTCACGGTTGTCCTCCATCTCCTCCTCCGTAGGCAACAGGCCGTCCTTCTTCGCAGCGTTGAAAGTATAGATCATGAATGCAGAGAAGCCCACCAGCAGGATGATACCGTCGGAACGGCTGATCTCATTACCCCAGAGGTGAGGAGAGTCCATATCGTCGAAACAGAGTACGAAGAGCAGGAAGGCAGCCATCGCAGCCCAGGGGATATCCTTCTTCACCGTCGATTTCGCGACAGCCATCGGCGCCACTATCGCCGAACAACCCACGATGAGCGCCGTGTTGAAGATGTTCGAACCGATCACGTTACCGACGGCCAGATCCGACGTACCCTTCAGGGCCGACACCAGACTGACGAACAACTCAGGTGCCGAAGTGCCGGCAGCCACGATCGTCAGACCGATGAAGATCTCAGGCACACGCATGCCACGCGCCAGTGAGGCAGCACCCTCCGTCAGACGGTCAGCACCCCAGATCACCAACGCTATACCTACTACAATATAAACTAAGTTTATCAACATCTCTTCTTGCTGTTTTAGTCCTCTTCTTCATCATCCCAGTCGTCACCGAAGAACGTGTCGAAGTCACCCTCCAGCGAGGGACCCACGAACGCATCCATCTGGCGACGGTCTTTCTTCGTCGGACGCCCCGTACCCCTGGCTCTGTTCACGAAACCGCTAATGCGGTTCATCTCCAGCAACTCATACTGGTCGGGCGTCGTCACATTCTCATAGATCTCGGGCAGCAGCTTCGCCCCCACCCTTTGTTCGATGGTTTTCAGAATCTTAAATGAGTAGGTCACGGGCGGTTTCCTCACGCAGACCGTCTCCCCGGCTTTCACCGTGTGCGAGGGCTTCACATTCACCCCCTTGATCGTCACGCGACCGTTCTTACAGGCATCAGCGGCAATCGAGCGTGTCTTGAAGATACGCGCTGCCCACAGCCATTTGTCGATTCTAGCAACCTCTCCCATTTTTACTTTTTTACCTTTTTACCTTTCCCAATTTATTAAACTGGTTCATTGTCAGGTCGATACCGGCCAGCACGAAACTCTTGATCACCTCCACAGCCGTGTCGATACTCGGCTGCAACGCCTTCAGTTCCTCTTCGTCATAGCGCCCCAGCACCCAGTCCACCTGCATGCCGCGCGGGAAATCGTTGCCGATACCCATGCGCAGACGGGCGAAGTTCTGTCCGATCAGCTGCTGGATATGTCCCAGACCGTTGTGCCCGCCATTCGAGCCACCGGCCTTCAAGCGAAACTGTCCCAACGGCAGCGCCACATCGTCGCTGATCACGAGCAGACGGCTCTGGTCGATGTTCTCCTTGTTCAGCCAGTATCTCACGGCGTTACCACTGAGGTTCATGAAGGTTGACGGCTTGAGCAGGATCACCTTACGGCCTTTCAACGACGTCTCGGCCACGAACCCGTAGCGTTTGTCATCAAAAGAAATATTGGACGCCTTCGCAAAAGCGTCCAATACCATAAATCCTGTATTGTGGCGGGTCAGTTCGTATTCGTCACCGACATTACCCAAGCCAACAATCAAGTACTTGTCCATGCGCCGAACAGTTCAGTGATTACTGAGCATCCTCTGCAGCAGCAGCGGCACGAGAAGCACGTGTAGCCTTCACAGAGCAAACGACTACCTGAGCAGGCGTAGCGATCTCCAGACCGTTGAAGTTCAGCTCAGCCACCTTGATGGCCTTACCCAGCTTCAGATCGGTAACATCGATCTCCAGCGTCTCAGGAATCTGCTTGTAAGGAGCGGTCACATTCAGCTGACGAACAGCCTGGCTCAGACGACCACCGTCGCGCACACCCTGGGCATGACCAGTGAGTTTCACGGGGATACCGATGGTGATGGGCTTCGTCTCGTTCACCTCGTAGAAGTCGATGTGAAGCAGGGCGTCTGTGGTGGGATGGAACTGGAGTTCCTTCATCACGGCCTTGTGAGCCTCACCGTCGATGGTCAGGTTGACTACATACACGTGAGGTGTGTAAACGACCTTACGCAGCTGAGCAGCGGGGATTGCGAATGCCAAAGCCTCGGGCTGGAGTTCCTTTGCAGCTTTCTTACCGGTTGTGGCACGCTTCTGGCCACTAACGCTAAATTCTTTCATAATTGTGTTACTCTAAATTAAGTTGTTAATACCTTATTGCTTAATTCGCCATCACACGAAAAATCGTAGTGCTTTGAGAAAAAGCGGTGCAAAGGTACAATAAAAAAGTGAAAAGTGAACACCAAAAAGTGAAAAATTTCATTTTTTATGTAATTTTCCTGCTTTTTCTTGCATAATATCGGGAAAATACCTACCTTTGCACGAAGAAAACAAACCCATTAATGCATCAAGTGAGATGATCAACAGAGAAATTATCAGAATCAAGTTTCTTCAGTCTATCAAAGGCCTATGACCTTTACAATTACCTGTTAGCACTGATCGTTGCTGTCACCAAGGAGGCAGGGCGCCGTCTCGAGGTGGCCCAAGCACGCGCACGTCGTGAAGGTCAGCCCGAACCGTCACAGAAATTTGTGTTCAACCGCTTTGCCCTCCAGCTGGAGGAGAACAAGGCGCTTGCCGACTTCCTGAGCACCCAGAAGTTCACCTGGGACGACGTGGCTTCCACGATCGGACAGCTCTTCGAGACCATCGAGAGCAGCGAGATCTATAAGGAATATATGGAGAGTAAGGAGGACGACTACGAGACCGACCGCGAACTGTGGCGTAAACTCTACAAGACCTTCTTCATGAACAACAGCGAGCTTGACGCCATCCTTGAAGACCAGAGCCTCTACTGGAACGACGACAAGGAGATCGTCGATACCTTCGTG
>ONNY01000069.1 GCA_900319305.1 uncultured Prevotella sp. | reverse complement strand
TAGTGTATTTATATTAAACCACCAAATGATTTGCGCAAAATCTGCACATATGATCAATTATATAGCAAAAGGGCTCGCTGTCTCAGCGAACCCCGTATGTTACAATATAAACTCACCGTAGCATGATGGCTACGGGGTGATTTGGAAGTCGCGGACCCATTCTTTGAGGGGTTCCATGGCTTCGGCGTGCTCTGGATAGTAGCGCAGGATGATCGTGACCTGGCGCAGCGTGTCGCTGTTGATCACCTTACTGTAGTATTCCCATTTGTCGTCCTGACCGTCGTGAATGGAGTAGTCGTCGCCGACGTCCACCAGATCTGCCCCCATCGCCAACAGGGTCTGTCCTGAGGTGCGGAGCACGTTGTGGAGGGAATCGACCATGAAGGATACGGAGATGTCGTCCATCATGAAGAGTTCCTGCATGCCTGCGTCGTCGGGCAGCTCCTGACGGTAGAGGAACGAGGGGTAGTTGATGTCGAAGCCCAGACGGTCGCTGTGGTACTTCATCAGCGTATAGTTGCCCATCTGGATTGACATGCTGTCGGAACTGGTGAGTTGGCTGGCATAGGCTTTCGGCTGTTGCCCTCCCCAGCATCCTGTCATCGTCAGCGCTGTCAGCAGCAGAACATAGATGAGGTTTTTTCGGATGGTGTTCGTTGGTGTCATAATATCGGACACCCCATTTCTTGCGGAGTGAGTCCATCAGCTGCATGATGTACAGGGTTTCTTCGAGCGGCATCTCGCGAGGTTCCAGCAGTCCGTCGATGAGAGCCTGGCGACAGGCGAGGAACTGGTATTCGTAGCCTGTGATCTGCTGGGGCACGTGGATATCCTCGACAAACTCGCGGTCGTGGGTGTTAATAGTGATCTTCTGGGGATTGTTGATATTGTCGATGATGAGGTTGCCATCGGTACCTGCAATGACGCCGATGTTGTCGCCTACGCAGGCGGCACTCGACTGGAGGTTGCAGAGCATACCGTCGCTGAGTACGAGGGTGATGGCGTTGGTGAGATCCATGCCCGAAGGACTCTTCACACACTGGCTCTCGATGTTGACGATGTCGGCAGGGAAGAACATCCTGACGAAGTTGAGGGCATAGACGCCGAGGTCGAGCAGGGCACCGCCACAGAGGTCGGCACGCATGATGCGCGGTTTCTCGCCCATCGAGTAGCCGAGGGTGGCTGTGAGCAGACGGGGTGTGCCGATACGGCCGCTGCTGATGAGATCGCGCACGATGGTGACGGCGGGCTGATAACGTGTCCAGATGGCTTCTGCGAGGAAGACCTTACGCTCACGGGCGAGATCGACGATCTCCTTTGCCTGTTTCCAGTTCGCCATGAAGGCTTTCTCCACGAGGCAGGGTTTGTCTGCCAGGAGGGCCTCGCGCGTGACGTCGTAGTGATGGGAGTGGGGCGTCGCCACATAGATGAGATCCACATCGGGATCAGCGATGAGCTGGGCGTAAGAGCCGTAGGCTTTACGGACGTTCCATTTGGCCGCAAAGGCGTCGGCCTTTTCCTGAGAACGGGAGGCGATGGCATAACACTCACAGGGGGTGAGGCCGTTGAGGGTGATGGCTGCTTTTTCGGCAATCCAACCTGCACCGATGATACCGATGCGCAGTTTCAAGTCGTTAGTCATATTCAGTTGGTTTTAATGTTATCTGTAGAGCATGACGGTCCCTCCGTCGCTTTGGCAATATTTGCGAAGTAGTTCCTGGATGAAACGGGCATTGGCGAGCACACGTTCTTCCTGGCCGTCGTAGCCGTTGATGAGCACCACGAGGTGGGTGGTCTGGAGCGTCATCTTCGTACGCTCGTTGTCGCTGGTGGGCGTGCCGACGCCGCCCTGGGCATCCCGATAGACGGGCAGTCCTGCGATATTGAGCATGCCGCGTCCGATCCCTTCATAGGGCTCTCCCTCACGACCCACACCAAGGGTGAGGGTGTCGCCCACGAACTTGTCGGCATCGAAGCCGCCGATACTGTAGCCATAGGCGATGCTGGCGAGGTTGACGAGATCGACGAGGGTGTCGATCTGATAGAGTTCCTTGCCTTGCAGCATACGACGGATGAGTTGCTCACTGGCAGGACGGTAGCGCGAGGGGTCTTTGCCACAGGCTTTATACACGCGCCGCGTGGCGGCGATGCCTGAGAGCTCCTTGAGACTCTCTGTGGTAAGCTCTGAGCGGAATCGCGCCTCGAGGGCGTGGATCTCGTCCCACAGGGCGTCGCAGTAGGGGGTGTTGACCACCTGTGCCTCGACGGCAGCTCCCACAAAGTTGGGGCAGACGCTCTCTATCTCCTGCGAAACGATGATGTGCATTTTAATTCTCTGGAACGTCCTGATAGTGGTATTCCGTGATGTTCGGATTCTGACCGAGATCGATCTCCTCTGAGGTGGTGGGGAGTGTCGTGGGGTCGATGAGCTTCTGCTCATAGCCCTTGTGGACGGGTTCTACATCGAGCAGCAGGTCGGAGTACTGGACCGTAGAGAAGACGAAGCCGAGGAAGCCGACGGCAACGCGGGTGCCCTCAGGATGTATGTTGTTGTGGATATAGGCGGTGGAGTAGAAGAGGTGGCGATGGGGCACCACCTCGTTGTACTTATGGAAGGTCTCGATGATCTCTGGCGCGATCTCGGTGGTGTCGGCCTCTGAGAAGGCGTAGCCGAGGTTGTGGACAAAGTCGTCGGTGGCGTCGCCCTTGTATTTGGTGTTGTCCAACAGGCACTCCATCACGTTGTCTGTTGCCTCCTTGACCATCTCTTTCTTGGTGGGGGCCGATATATAGACGAACATCAGAACGGCGATGAGTACGCCACTGATAAAGATGATACGTCCACCCTTGCTGCTGAGCAGTCGCTGGATGAAGTTCTTCTCGCCGTCTCCGTAGTTGATTCTCCTTTCTCTGCGTTTGATGTTAAGCATGTCCTATCAGGTTTGATTGTTATGTATGAGGTTCATGAATTCCTGTCGCGTCTTGGCCTGGTTGAAGGCGCCGCTGAAGTCGCTGGTGGTGGTGATGGCATTCTGTTTCTCGATGCCACGCATCTGCATGCACATGTGCTTGGCTTCGACCACGACCATCACGCCGAGGGGCTTGAGGGTGTCCTGGATGCAGTCCTTGATCTGCTGCGTCATACGCTCCTGCACCTGCAGGCGGTGGGCATAGATATCGACCACACGGGCAATCTTCGAGAGACCTGTGATGTAGCCGTTGGGGATGTAGGCCACATGGGCCTTGCCGTAGAAGGGCAGCATGTGGTGTTCGCAGAGGGAGAAGAAGTCGATGTCCTTCACGATGACCATCTGCGAGTAGTCTTCCTTGAAGAGGGCATCGGTGAGCACCTTGTGGGCATCCATCTCGTAGCCTCTGGTGAGCACCTGCATCGCCTTTGCCACGCGCATGGGGGTCTTCATCAGGCCCTCGCGCGAAGTGTCCTCGCCCAAGAGGGTCAGGATCTCCTTGTAGTGGTCGGCCAACTCTTCAAGTCCCTCACGGTAGTGGGGCTCATAGCCGGAGTGATACTCTATCTCGTAACTCATGGATATTGTACGGTGATTTTTCCTTTGACGATGATGGCTGAATCGTAGCCCAGCTGCTTCACCCGCCGCAGCACCTCGTGGGCCTCCTCGTAAGTGCGGTAGTTGCCGATGCGGCAGATCCACCTGGGGGAGTAGAAGTGTACATAGACGGGGATGCCTGGCATGGCGCTCTTGATGTTCTCGCCTGCGCGTTCAGCCTTCAGTCTGTCGTTGCGCGAGTTGCCTCCCGCAAACACCTGAACACGGTAGCCGTTGATCTTATAGCCCTTCATCACCTTCTTGTGCATATCGATGGTGTCAGGGATCTCAACGACGGACTCGTTGTCCTTGGGGGCGACCTTCTCCTTGTCCTTCGACTCGGTGGTTTTCTCCTTGTCGGCGGCTTTGTCCTTGTCGGCGGCTTTGTCCTTTGGTGCGGTCGCCTTCTCCTTCTGTTCAGGTTTGATATTTTCTGGTTGTTTGGTCACAGCGGACGGGCCGTTGACAAGGGCGTCGATGCTCTTGTCCTGGGTCACGCTGATTTTGCCTTCACCCGTGTTGCTCTTCTGCAACCGTTCGGTGAAAGTCGATTGTGCATCGGCTGCCGTGATGCAGCCGACACACAATACGATGGTAATGAGTAATTGTTTCACTGCGATTACTTCTTCCAAGCGTCGATGATACCCTTGAAGTCAGCTGCCTTCAGTGAGGCACCGCCAATGAGACCGCCGTCGATGTCGGGCTTTGCGAACAGCTCAGGAGCGTTGCTAGCCTTGCAAGAACCGCCATAGAGGATGGTGGTGTCGTCGGCTACTGCCTGACCGTACTTCTCAGCGATGATTGAGCGGATGTAAGCGTGGATCTCCTCTGCCTGCTCAGCGGTAGCGGTCTTACCAGTACCGATAGCCCAGATTGGCTCGTAGGCGATGACGATCTTGCGGAAGTCCTCCTCTGAGAGGTTGAATACGCTGCCCTCGAGCTCGGCCTTCACGACCTCGTTCTGCTTGCCAGCCTCACGCTCCTCGAGTGACTCACCGATACAGAAGATCACCTTCAGGTCGTTCTTCTGAGCGAGCAGCACCTTCTCCTTCAGGATCTCAGGAGTCTCCTTGTAGTACTCACGACGCTCTGAGTGACCCAGGATCACATACTGAGCACCAGTGCTCTTCACCATCTCGGCACTTACCTCACCGGTGAAGGCACCCTTCTCCTTGTCGGCGCAGTTCTCAGCACCCAGACCGATGATGTCCTGGTCGAGGAACTGTGCGATAGAAGCGAGGTGGATAAACGGTGTGCAGATCACTACACCACAGTTGGGCTTGTCAGCCTTCAAAGTCTCATTCAGCTCCTTTGCAAGAGCAATACCATCCTGGAGATTCATGTTCATCTTCCAGTTTCCTGCTACAATTTTCTTTCTCATAATGTTTTGTTTATTTAAAGGGTTATTATTCTTTCTTCTATACCAGCGGTCTGCGACCGTGAGCAGCACGAGGGGCAGCACAAACCAAGTGAGGATCCAGAGGATCTTGCTCGCCACATTGTCAGAGGGCAGGTCGCCGATCTCCAGTTTCTCCAAATTTCCGTTCATCTCCTCGGCGGTAGGCAGTGCATTGTGGCTCCACTTGCGGATGATCACACCGTTCTTCAACAGCAGCAGACCTGGGTTTGACCGTATGACGGTCTTCAGGGTGGTCTCGTCTGTCTGGCAGAAGGGATACTCAGCCCCTGTGATGTCCTGCCAACGGGTGATGCCGCGCTGACTGCTGGCGGTGAGACAGTAGAACGGATAGCCGTGGTCCTGACTGTATTCGTAGATACGGTTCAGACCATCGAGTTGTGAGTCATCAGCCTGTTCCAGATGGGGTGATACCAGGAGGAAGGTGTAGCCCTCGTTGTTGAGCACCTGTTCCGTGATATCCTCGCCCTCGTCGATGTCCTCGATGAAGAACTCGGCATAGGGTGAGTCCTCGCCATCCATCATCCGCTGCCAACCCTCGCGCAGGTTCGTGCCGATGTGATAGGGACGGAAGTCGAACTGGGGCAGGGTGTAGAGACTACGGCCTGCGATGATCACCAGGATGAAGAACGCCGAGTAGTTCATCACGATCCACTGGTTGCTCCTGCTGATGATGCGTCCCATGTCGAGCGGATAGCGCCATACGACGACAGCGGCCGCCAACAGCACCACATTTTTCCAGAACGTCTGCCAGTTGGTGAGTACCAACGCATCGCCGAAACAGCCGCAGTCGCTGATGGGATTGGCGATGGCGAGCCACAGCGTGAGCAGGGTCATCACCACCATGAGGATCATCGAGATCAGCGACACCAGGCGCCGGCGGATGGCGAAAAGCAGACAGATACCGAGGAAAAACTCTGCCGATGACTGTACCACGGATGTCGAGAGCGTCACGAAGTCTGGTACCATGTTGGCCAGTCCCAGAGCGCCCAGATAGTCGTGGATCTTGTACTGTGTGCCTAAGGGATCGACCGCTTTGACGAATCCTGACAGGATGAACGCCACAGCGAGCACCAGGCGACAGACGTTGACGGCAATCTTTCTCACTCAGATAGTTTAATTACTCCAAAGACCGCATAGTTGATAATGTCCAAATAGTTGGCATCGATGCCCTCTGACACGAGTGTCTCGCCGCCGAGGTTCTCGATCTCCTTGATACGCTCGATCTTCGTCAGGATGAGGTCGGTATAGCTGCTCACACGCATGCCGCGCCACGCCTCGTCGTAGTCGTGGTTCTTCCGCTTCATCAGTTCCAGTGCCAATTTGGCAAACTGGTCGTAGAGGCGCATGGCCTCCGTGTTGTCGATATCCACGGTGTCGGCGAAGCCCATGTTGAGCTGGATGAGGCCCACGATGCCGTAGTTGATCAGGGCGATGAACTCAGGACGGATGCCTTCGCCCACCAGCGACTCTTTCTTGATCTCGAGCGAGCGGATGCGCTTGGCCTTGATAAACAACTGATCGGTAAGGGCCGTCGGGCGCAGGATGCGCCACGAGGCTTTGTAGTCGTGAAGCTTCTTCTCAAACAGCGCGCGGCTTTCCGCCAGTGCCTGTTCAAACTGAGCGTTTGTCTTTTCCATATTGGCCATAATCGGGTGCAAAGTTACTGTAAATCGCGCGAAATACCAAATTTTTAATTGTTTTTATGATGAAAAATGTAAGAATCTCCAAACTTTTTTGGCATTTGTTTTGTCAGTTTGAAAGAAAAGTCGTACTTTTGCCGACGCAAGAACAACAAAATTCTTAATTTTATGACAAAATGAAACGTATAACTTGCAAACTTCGGACACTGGCAGTGATGATGGCAGTGTTCAGCAGCGTGGCTGCCATGGGACAAGCATCGCAACCCCCACAGGAACAGGAAAAAAAAGAGAAACCAGAATGGCTTAAAGAACTGTCCAGCCGTATTACCCTCAGTGGTTACGCACAAGCCGGCTGGTCGTACCAGAACCCTAACAACAAGGCCACTAATGCCTACAACCTTAAACGTACCCTGCTATGGGCAAAGGCACGCATCACTGACAGATGGTCGTTTTTGTTTATGCATGATTTCTCGAGTGTGGTACAGGAGTTCTACACCGACTATCGTCTGTCTAAGAACAATGAACTGACCGTTCGTCTGGGACAGTTTAAGACCGCGTTTTCGATGGAGAACCCCCTCTCGCCGACCCAGTTGGAGTTGATCGACGTGTATTCGCAGGCCGTGCTCTATCTGGCTGGTGAAGGTCCTGACCCCCTGAACGGCGTGAACTACGGTCGTGACATGGGTCTCGAAATCTATGGTGACCTGTTTAAAAATGTGATCCATTACGAACTGGCACTGATGAGTGGTCAGGGTATCAACCGTAAGGACCTGAACAACCAGAAGGACTTCATCGCCAAACTCGAGGCGCGCCCCATCGACGGGCTGCGCTTCGTGGCATCCGGTTACCTGGGTACTGGCTGTGCTGTGAATACTGCCGCCTGGAACCCTGACATCAAGGTGGGCGACAACTACAAGCGTAACCGTTACAGTATCGGTGCCGAGTATAAGACTGCTCCCTATACGGGTAGTAAGTATAAGGAGGCGCGTCCTGCCAGCATCCGTGCGGAGTGGCTCGGCGGTAAGGACGGCGACGTGTGCAGCCGTGGTGGCTATGCCACGGTGTGTATCCCTGTGGTGAATGCCCTCGACGTGGTGGCAAGCGGTGAGACCTTCAACCGTAATACGAAGGTGGACGGCTGGGATCAGACCAACCTCACCATCGGTCTGCAGTACTGGTACTATAAGAAGTGCCGTGTGCAACTGCAATACACCCGTTGCCTCTGTGGCGATAAGATCAGTAAAAACGATTATGACTGGGTCCAGGCCCAAGTCCAAGTCGCATTTTAATAATTTAGCAACGGACAACAGGACTAAAAGGACTGGTTTAAAAAAGTCGTTAAAGTCCTGTAGTCCGTTGCCAGAAAAAAAATATATATGTTTATCAAGGTAATTCTAACTTTAATTTTTCTGGCCGTGATGATTGGGGTGGGTCTCTATACCCGTAAACAGGCCAGCAGTGTTGATGGATTCGTATTGGGCGGACGTGCCGTAGGTCCCTGGCTCACGGCCTTTGCCTTTGGCACCTCTTATTTCTCTGCCGTGGTCTTCGTGGGCTACGCAGGACAGTTTGGTTGGAAGTACGGCCTCTCTTCCGCCTGGATCGGTATCGGCAATGCCGTCATCGGCTCGCTCCTGGCGTGGATCCTCCTGGGGCGTCGTACGAAACTGATGACCCAGCATATCGAGTCGCGTACGATGCCTGACTTCTTCGGCACACGTTTTGCCGATCTCCCGTCTGTTTGAGATGGGTTTCAATATCCCTTATGAGTATTGTGTGGTGATCATGTCGATCCTCACGGCAGTGTATGTGATCCTCGGCGGTTATAAGGCCACGGCGATGAACGACTTCATCCAGGGTATCATCATGCTCTTCGGTATCGTGGCAGTGATCCTCGCTGTGCTGAATGCGCAGGGCGGACTCGTGGCTGCCGTTGATAAACTGGCCCTAATCCCCTCTGATGCCGACCCCTCTGTGAATGGCGGCTTTGCCACCTGGTTCGGTCCTGACCCTTGGGGGCTCTTGGGTGTGATCATCCTCACCTCGTTAGGTACGATGGGTCTGCCCCAGATGGTGGGAAAGTTTTATTCCATCACGGATGAGAGTGCCATCAAGCGCGGCACCGTCATCTCCACCATCTTCGCCTTCATCGTGGCTGGCGGATGCTATTTCCTCGGCGGTTTCGGTCGTCTCTACGACCGTGGTGCTGCTGGTGCTCTCGGCCTCGATGTCAACCCTCGCCTCACTGGTGCTCACCTCCAGTTCTACAATGACCCTCGACCTCATCTACCGCGACAAGAAGTCACTGCCTGGTGAGGTGGAAGAGGGTGCCATCGATGATATCGTGTCAGAGAAGGTGGAGCGTCGTAAGGTCGTGGTGATGCGTGTGCTCATCATGTTCTTCATCGCCATCTCCCTGTTGATCGCCCTGAATCCGCCGACGTTCATCGCCCAGTTGATGGGTATCTCATGGGGTGCCCTGGCTGGTGCCTTCCTGGCTCCGTTCATGTTGGGTCTTTACTGGCGTGGGGTTACCACCGCCTCTGTCTGGGCCTGCTTCGTCTGGGGTGTGGGTCTCACGGTGGTGAACATGCTCATTGGCAATCCCATCAATCCGATCAACTGCGGTGCCATCGCCATGGTGGGTGGTTTCCCTGTGGTTTGGCTCGTCAGTCTCGTTACCAAGAAACTCCCGCAGCAGACCGTCAGCACGATCTTTGAGTGCTATAAATAATAAGGTAAAAAACGCTATAGATAAAAAAAGTCCGCGAAATTTTTTGAGTTTCGCGGATTTTTTGTATCTTTGCCCCACAGAATCTATTAAC
>ONNY01000071.1 GCA_900319305.1 uncultured Prevotella sp. | reverse complement strand
TTCGATTTTGATTCAATTATGAAGCATTTTCAAAGACTCGCAAAAAGTAACTAATCGCATCGTAAAAAGTTACTTTTTGCAGACCAAAAAGTAACTAAATGCAAGCCAATTCATTACGTTTTATTTTTCTTCGCCTTATACGCGTGCGCGCCCTATAGTGAAGATAGTAAATATAGTAAAGATAGAAAATATAGAAAAAGCAGTGCTTGCGTGTGTCTTAACGACACGCAGCACCTTGTAGAATAAACAAATTCTTATCAAATAATTTGGAAGTTTCGGAGTTACTTTTTCCAGTATACGTAGGAAATATTATTTCAACACCTACAAAAAAGTTTTCTTACGTGTAGGCGTAAATGGTCCATCAGGCTCGAGGACAACGAGGTACGTACCTCGAAGGACTCGACCTACGTACCTCGCCACCCTCGACCCACGTATCTCGTAACTTTTGAGAAAAGACTGTCATTTGCGGGATTTAATTCTGGAACTTGTTACATTTAAATGTAGCAATTGCTGGAATTAAATCCAGGAAATATTGCTATTATATAGCACATTGGTAAGTAACAGATAACAGATATAACAGATAGTTTCTATATTTCCTCGCGTACCGCATATACGCATATAGGCGCGCGGTACGCGAGATATCTTAGATTTTATCTGTGTATCTGTTGTATCTGTTTCATAGCCTTGGTTAACGGTGCAAAGATACAACAAAAATCGTCGATTTCCAAATAATTCAGTCATTATTTTCATAGAAATGCCTCCTTTCTCTTATTCAGATAGTCTCCACGGCCTATGGAAGTTATCTCCACGAGTGAAGGAGATAATCCCTTCTATATAACGGAGATTATCTCTTTCCTCCGTACCAAGGCAAAGATGACGTTCCTTTGCGATTAGGCACGATTTTTGCTGTAGGCTTGGTAGAAGAAATAACAAAAAAAAGGAGGACAAGTTTATGGCATTTATAGACTATTACAAGATTTTAGGCGTAGATAAGACAATTCCGCAGAAGGATGTGAAGAAGGCGTATCTGAAACGTGCTAAGCAGTTTCACCCTGATTTGCATCCTGATGATCCGAAGGCGCAGGCGAAGTTCCAGGCGCTACAGGAGGCGTATGACGTGATTGGCGACCCTGAGAAGCGAAAGAAGTATGACCAGTATGGTGAGCAGTGGAAACAGGCTGACCAGTTTGGTGGTTTCGGTGCCGGTGGTGCCGGTGGCGGCAATCCTTTCGGCGGTTTCGATTTCTCAAGCTTTACGGGGGGAGGAGGCTTCAGTTCGTTCTTTGAGGACCTGTTTGGCCGGAAAGGTCAGCAGGGTGGGGGCTTTGGTGGTTTCCAGGGCTTCAATGGAGGCGGTTCTGGGTTCAGACAACAGACTCGTACCAATTCTGGCGAAATGAATGCCAATGTCTCCATCGACTTCTACACGGCCATGTTGGGCGGTGAGGTGATGATCACATTGTCGAACGGTTCAAAAGTAAAGATGAAGATCAAACCAGAGACACAACCAGGTACGAAGGTTCGTCTGCGTGGTAAGGGTTATGATCGGGGGGACGGCACATTTGGCGACCTGATCATCACCTACCAGGTGAAGTTGCCGACCAACCTGACAGAGCGACAGAAAGAACTATTAAGAGAAATGCAGAGGGCGTGATGATCACGCCCTCTCTTTTTGTTATCAAATGGTTTTGAGGAATTCCTCAGCCCGTTGCAAATCCTCTGGTGTGTCGATGCCGACAGTCTCCACATCCGTCAGTCCGACACGGATGCGATAACCGTTCTCCAGCCAACGTAACTGTTCCAGACTCTCAGCTTTCTCCAGACTACTCTGAGGCAGTTGGGTTACTTCTGCCAGCACTTCGCGACGATAGGCATAAATACCTAAGTGCTTGAGGAAGGGATATTGTCCGAACCAATCCTGCGTCTCGACACCTCTGATATAAGGAATCACCGAACGGCTGAAATAGAGGGCAAAGCCTCGGATGTCGGTGACGATCTTAGGTGAATTAGGATTCTGGATAGCCTCAATACTGTCGAAGCGCTTGCCAAGTGTACCAATCTGAGTAGAAGGCTCGTCGAAGAGATGCATCAATGTCTCTACCTGTGAGGGTTGGATGAAAGGCTCGTCGCCCTGCACGTTGATGATCACGTCGGCCTGGGTGCCGATCTTCTCAACGGCTTCTTGGATACGGTCGGTACCGCTCTTATGGTCGGAACGGGTCATCACAGCCTTTCCGCCGAAGGACTCCACGCAGGAGAAGATACGCTCATCGTCGGTAGCTACATAAACCTCGTCGAGCACGCTGCTCACCTGCTCATACACTCTCTGAATCACTGTCTTACCGCCGAGCATCGCCAGCGGTTTGCCCGGAAATCGCGTAGAAGCGTAACGGGCGGGGATAATTGCGATATATTTCATACTGGATGCAAAGGTAACAAATATTCGGAAATAAACGTTAATAAGTATGAGAAAAATTTGCTGGTCTCAGAAAAAATCAGTAAATTTGCACATGATTTAAAAAAGTAAGATTACTCATGAAGAGATTTACATATACAATACTGATGCTGATGCTCCCGTTGATGGTTGGAGCCCAGAAAATTACCCTCGGTTCTACTAAGACGAAGGACGGGGGGGACTATAATGGTGAGATGGTGGCTGGAAAGCCTAATGGCAAAGGCCGCACGATCTATAAGAACGGTAATAGTTACGAAGGAGAATACGTGAAGGGCAAGCGCCAGGGCTATGGCGTCTATATCTTTGCCGACGGTGAGAAATACGAAGGTGAGTGGTTCCAGGACCAGCAGCACGGAAAAGGCACATATTACTTTCTGAACAACAACCGCTACGAGGGTCTGTGGTTCCGTGACTACCAGCATGGTCATGGTGTGATGTATTACTTCAACGGTGACAAGTACGACGGTGAGTGGAAGCAGGACAAGCGCTCTGGGAAAGGAGTGTATCTTTACGCTACAGGTGCTTTCTATAAAGGTGACTGGCAGAATGACAAGCGTAACGGCAAGGGACTTTTCGACTGGGGCGACGGTTCTTCATATAATGGTGACTGGAAGGACAATATGCGCTCGGGCAATGGTACCTTTGTCTATTCTGACGGCGACAGTTATGTCGGTCAGTGGTTGGACGACGAGATGAACGGTCGTGGCATCTACAAGTTCCAAAACGGCGACGTGTATGAGGGCGACTATTCGCATGGTGCACGTACGGGTTCGGGCATCTTCAAATATGCTAATGGCGACAAATATACGGGACAGTTCCTGAATGGCGACAAGCATGGTCAGGGAACCTTTGTATGGAAGAACGGCGACAGCTATGTAGGCCAGTGGAAGTCGGACAAGCAGAGTGGCCGTGGCAAACTGAGCAAGAAGAGCGGTGACACCGTAGAGGGTATCTTCCTGAACGGTCAGCCCAACGGCGAGTGCATCGCCCGCTTTGCCGACGGTTCGAAGTTCAAGGGTATCTTCAAAGACGGTAAGCGCAACGGGCCTGCCATCGAGGAAGACAAGGACGGCAACCGTTTTGAAGGCACCTATGCCGACGATGTGCGCGACGGTAAGTTCGTGGAGAAAGACCGGAATGGAAATGTCACTGCCCAGGGGGTATATACCCGTGGACACAGACAAGTAAAATAATAACAACTTAAAAATTATAATCGTTATGATCATCGACACGCTTGACAATCTTGGCAAATACGTAGCGCTGAATCCGCTGTTTGCCGACGTAGTTGAATTTCTGAAGAGTCATGACCTCCAGACGATGGAGGCAGGCAAGTATCCCATCAAGGACAAAGACCTGTTCCTGAATCTCACAGTGGCTAAAGGCCGTGCAAAGGAGGCTGCCACGCTGGAGACACATATTGATATGATCGATATTCAGATCCCCCTCTCATGCAGCGAGACCTTTGGCTATACACCTTTAGGTGACCTGCCAGCTTTTGAATACAATGCAGAGAAGGACATCACGAAATACGGTACAACACTGGCACAGACCTATGTCACCCTTAAGCCCAGTCAGATGGCTATTTTCTTCCCACAGGATGGTCATGCACCCTGTATTTCGGAAAACGAGGAGATCAAAAAAGCAATTTTTAAGGTTAAGGTAAAGTAATAACTTATGGCAACAAAGAAAGAAACCACTAAAAAGCCTGCTGCAAAGAAAGCTGCAGCTCCTAAAAAAGCGATTGTTGACCAGACTGCACCGCAGCACATTGGTCTTGTGAGGAACGACTCATGGCTGGAACCCTTCGAGGGGGCCATCCGCGGGCGTCATGACCATGCGTTGTGGAAGATCGGACAGCTGACTCAGAACGGCAAGAAGAAACTCTCAGACTTCGCTTCCGGTCATCTCTATTTCGGACTACATAAGCTGCCTAAAGGCTGGGTGTTCCGCGAGTGGGCTCCTAACGCTACGGACATTTATCTGATCGGTGACTTCAACGACTGGAAAGAAGATGAGAAGTATCGTTGCAAGCGCATTCAGGGTACTGGCAACTGGGAACTGAAACTCTCAGAGAAAGCCCTGAAGCACGGACAGCTTTACAAGATGAAGGTGAAGTGGAACGGTGGCGAAGGCGAGCGTATCCCTGCCTGGTGTCGTCGTGTGGTACAGGATGACAACACCAAAATCAAGAACTTCAAGCCTAAGAAGAGTCCGCTGCTGATCTACGAATGCCATGTAGGTATGGCGCAGGATGCAGAGAAGGTAGGCACCTATACGGAGTTCAAGGAGAATATCCTGCCGCGCGTTGCCAAGGATGGTTATAATGCCATTCAGGTGATGGCCATTCAGGAGCATCCATACTATGGTTCCTTCGGTTATCATGTGAGCTCTTTCTTTGCTCCCAGCAGTCGTTTCGGAACACCTGAGGAGTTGAAGGCCCTGATCGACGAGGCTCACCGTCTGGGTATCTCCGTCATCATGGATATCGTACACTCTCACGCTGTGAAGAACGAGGTGGAAGGTCTGGGTAATCTGGCTGGTGATCCGAACCAGTTCTTCTATCCCGGTGACCGTCATGAGCATCCGGCCTGGGACTCTCTGTGCTTCGACTATGGTAAGGACGACGTGCTGCACTTCCTGCTTTCTAACTGTAAGTACTGGTTGGAGGAATTTAAGTTCGACGGTTTCCGCTTCGACGGTGTGACCTCTATGCTGTACTACTCTCACGGACTGGGTGAGGCCTTTGGTGGTTATGGCGACTACTTCAACGGTCACGAGGACGATAATGCCATCTGTTATCTCACCTTGGCTAACTGCCTGATCCATGAGGTGAATCCCGATGCCATCACCATTGCGGAAGAGGTATCAGGTATGCCTGGCTTGGCAGCAAAGTTCGAGGATGGCGGCTACGGTTTCGACTACCGTATGGCGATGAACATCCCCGACTACTGGATCAAGACCATTAAGGAGGTACGCGACGAGGACATCAATGTCTGCTCTATCTTCTGGGAGGTCAAGAACCGTCGTCCTGACGAGAAGACCATCTCTTACTGCGAGAGTCACGACCAGGCACTGGTGGGTGATAAGACCATCATCTTCCGTCTGATTGATGCCGATATGTACTGGCACTTCGCCAAGAAGGATGTTAATGATATGGCTCAGCGCGGTATTGCGCTCCATAAGATGATACGCCTGGTAACAGCAGCTGCCATCAACGGTGGTTACCTGAACTTCATGGGTAATGAGTTCGGTCATCCAGAGTGGATCGACTTCCCGCGTGAGGGTAACGGCTGGTCGTATAAGTATGCCCGTCGTCAGTGGAATCTTGTGGACAACAAGGATCTCTGCTATCACTGGCTGGGTGACTTCGACCGTGAGATGCTGAAGACTATCAAGAGCGTGCGTAACTTCCAGGATAAGCCTGTGGTTGAGATCTGGCACGACGATGGCGATCAGGTGCTCTGTTTCATGAGAGGCGACCTCGTCTTCGTGTTCAACTTCTCACCGACACGCAGTTATACCGATTACGGATTCCTCGTGCCGACAGGTTCATATGAGGTGGTGCTGAACACCGACTCGAAGGACTTCGGTGGCAACGGCTTTGCCGATGACACCATGACACACCTGACCAACTATGATCCCCTCTATGTCAAGGATCATAAGGAGTGGTTGAAACTCTATATCCCGGCACGTTCTGCCGTTGTATTGAAGAAAGTATAATATGAATAGTTCGAAACTTGATAAAGACAGTAGCACCATTACCATCCGTGTGATGTGTGCTATTGTTTTTGTGCTGTTCGCCTGGGGTTGGCTCTATGACTTCCAAGCAGATGCCCTGGCCATGACGCAACATGTGTTGAGTGGTGGCCTGACCCATTATAACCGTATAGTAGGGGCTGTCATCATCACGGTTGTGCTGATGATCCTGCAGATGATGGTCAACAAAACCTTTAAGTTGCATAAGCGCTTTCATGCGTTGACTTATGGGCCGTCGCTGCTCGTTCTGGCGATGATGACCGGTATCAGTCAGACCATCGATAATGAGGAGTCATATAGTTTTATACTATGGGTGGTTATCTTCCTGGCGGTAGTATGGCTTGTATTGATCATCCTTGCCCGCATGTATGATAACATCGAGAAGGAATTCAGTTTTCCGCTGTTATCCCGTTCGATGTGGGTGAATCTGTTGATCATGGTGGTAATGATCGCCTGTGTGGCATGGATCGGTAATACCAATATCGTGTTCCAGTATCGTATGAAGATGGAAGGTGATCTGATGCGAGGCGACTATCAGAAGGCATTGAAGGTAGGGAAGAAGTCGCTTGAGAGTGATGCTGACCTGCTGATGCTCCGTATGTATGCGCTGGCACGTTGCAATGAGATGGGCGAACATCTCTTTGAGTATCCGATCACAGGTAACAGTTCGGATATCTTGCCCACCAATGGTAAGACCAAGATGTTGCTTTGTACGACAGACAGCCTGTACAGATTCATGGGAGCCCGTCCGGCAGAGACGATGGAACCAGAACGTTACCTGGCGATGCTGCAACGTCGTGACTCCGTGAACAACAAGGCGATTGCTGACTATCTGCTATGCGGCTATCTGATAGACAAGAAACTCGACTGTTTTGCACAAACAGTGTCCGACTATTATACGCTGGATGCTCAGTTGCCGAAGCATTATCGTGAGGCTCTGACGCTCTATATGCACAGCCGTTCGAATCCGTCGGTACACTTCAAGGTACCAGTGACGGAAGAAGACTACGCCAACTATCAGGAGTTAAAACAGCAGTATCAAGATCCGATGGAACGGAAGACCAGGGTCAGTGAGGAGTATCGCGGCACCTACTGGTATTACTTCGAGTATGAATAGAAAAAGTAAAGCTCTCCGTTGATTGGAGAGCTTTACTTTTTGCAGTTATTGATAGAGGTATCGTTTGATGGACTTCTTAGGAGTCTTCTCAAATTCTTCCTCAAGGATCTCTATCTCAGTGATCTTCTCGTAGGCAGGAATCATCTCGTTCAGTCCGTTTCGGTTCTGTTCCATGATGTTCTTCAGATCGTCCATAGAGAAGCCCATGGCCTTTGCCTCATCCATATCCGGATGAACGAGTGCCACCAACTTGGTATCGCGCTGTACGACAATACTCTCCATCACCATCGTCATAGAGTTCAACTTATCCTCTATTTCCTCAGGATAGATGTTCTGACCATTTGGACCAAGGAGCATGTTCTTGGAGCGTCCGTTGATAAAGACGTTACCATCCTCATCCATCGTACCGAGGTCGCCGGTGTGATACCAACCGTTCTGGTCGATAGTTTCTGCCGTGGCTTCTGGATTCTTGTAGTAGCCGAGCATTACATTTGGACCCTTGGTGAGAATCTCACCGGGGATGCGACGGGGATCGGGAGAGTCGATCTCCACCTTCTGGTGCAGGGCGGCACGTCCGCAAGAGCCTGGAGCAAAGGTGTGCCAGTCTCTGTAACAGATGATTGGTGCACATTCCGTTGCGCCGTAACCGACAGTGTAGGGGAAGTCGATACGCTTCAGGAACTGCTCCACTTCCTGGTTCAGGGCAGCACCACCGATGATCACCTCGTACATTCTTCCGCCGAATGCCTTCAGCACTTCCTGACAGATCATCTCACGCACCTTCTTGGAGATGACAGGCATCTGCAGTAACAGGCGCATGCGGTTGTTCTGGATCTTCGGGAATACCTTCTTACGCACGATCTTCTCAATGATCAGCGGTACGGCAATGACAATCACGGGCTTAACCTCCTGCAAAGCCTGGGCAATGATTGCCGGCGACGGGATGCGGTTCAGGTAGAACACATGACAGCCATGGAGGAATTCGAAAAGGAACTCGAAGGCCATACCATACATGTGGGCCATCGGCAGCATCGAGATGACGGGATCGCCTGCCTTGATCTGCTTGCCAAGTACACTCACGGCAAAATCGTAGTTCGACCAGAGTGCACGATAGGGGAGCATCACGCCCTTTGAGAAGCCTGTGGTTCCGCTGGTGTAGTTGATGACAGCCAACTCTTCCGGACTCTCTTCTATGTAATAGTTCACATGCTCCTTGCGGAAGTACTTCGGGAACTTCTTACCATAGAGTTCGTTCAGGTGTTCACGGGCATAGGTCAGTTTGTCGGTACGACTGATCATCAGCGAGTAGTCGGGATTGTTGATGATACCTTCCAGTGTGGGCATCGCCTGAGGATCGATGATCGTTGCCACATGATCGCCCACAAATAGCAGACGGGCCTCGGAATGGTTCACAATGTTGTGGATCTGCTCGGCATTGAACTCATGCAGGATGGGCACGGCTATAGCACCATAGGTGAGGGTAGCAATGAATGCTACGGCCCATTGTGATGAATTGCGGCCACACATGGCAATCTTGTCACCTTTCTGAATGCCGCTGTTTTCAAAAAGGATGTGCAGTTTTTCAATCTTTCTGGCAACATCATGGAACTGTAGCGTCTGTCCCTTGAAATCGGTCAACGCATCGTGGTCCCAGTTGTCAATGACACTCTTCTGAATGAGAGCGTTAAAGCTTGGTATTTGTTCCATACGCGATTAGGAATTCTGATATAAGTAGCGTTTGATACTCTTCTTCGGGGTCTTGGCAAACTCCTCATCATGGAGTTCGATAGCAGAGATACGGCTATAGACTGGCAGTTGGTTGTTCAGTTCCTGACGGTTCTGTTCCATGATATGCTGCAGTTCATCTTCGCTGAACGACATCATATCATCTTTGTCAGGATGGACAAGTGCCACCAACTTATCGCCGCGTTGGATGACAATGCTCTCCGATACCATAGCCATTGTATTGAGTTTATCCTCAATCTCTTCGGGATAGACATTCTGTCCGTTAGCACCAAGCAGCATATTCTTGATACGTCCACGGATAAAGATATGTCCGCTCTCAGACATGGTACCGAGATCGCCTGTATGATAATAGCCTTCCTCGTCGATGGCTTCGCGAGTGGCTTCTTCATTCTTGAAATAACCCAGCATCAGGTTGGTTCCCTTCGTGACGATCTCACCTGGGATGTTCTCTGGATCGCTCGACAGGATCTTGACTTCCATACGATCTACAGGAACGCCACAACAACCAGGCTTGAAGATCTTCCAGTCACAGTAAGAGATCAACGGAGCACATTCCGTCGTACCGTAGCCGACGGTCAGCGGGAAGTTGATGGAAAGCATGAACTCCTCGACTTCCTTGGATAAGGCTGCACCTCCTACGATAATCTCATAGAAGTTACCGCCGAAGGCCTTATACACTTCGTTGTAGATACGCTCCTTCACCTTCTTACTGACATAAGGCATCTGTAGCAACAGGCGCATACGGTTGTTCTGGATTTTCGGGAATACCTTCTTACGGATGATTTTCTCGATAATCAGCGGTACGGTGATGATGATGGCTGGTTTTACTGTAGCAAAAGCCTCGGCAATGATGGCCGGAGACGGCAGACGGGTGAGGAAGAACAGATGACAGCCATTACAGAAACCGAACAGGAACTCAATGGCCATACCATACATGTGGGCCATCGGCAGGATGCTTAGCATATTATCACCGGCCTTCACTTCCTTACCGAGACGGTTGATGATGAACTCCACATTTCCCCAAAGGGCACGATAGGGGAGCATCACACCTTTTGAGAAGCCTGTCGTGCCACTGGTGTAATTGATCAGTGCCAGTTCCTCTGCTTCGTCTTTGTGATAGTTCACATGCTCTGCACGGAACGCTCTCGGGAATTTGCTGCAGAACAACATATTAAGATGTTCGCGCGCATACGAAACCTTTTCAGAACGGGAGATCATCAAAGAGAAGTCGGGCAGGTTGATGATAGCCTCCAGGGCTGGCATCTGCTCAGGATCGATGGTCTTAACGGCATAGTCGCCAATGAAGAGCAACTTCGACTCGGAGTGATTAACGATATTCTGGATCTGCTCGCCGTTGAACTCATGTAGGATCGGAACAGCCACAGCACCATACGTCAATGTGGCCAGATAGGCTACAGCCCAGTGGGCAGAGTTTCGACCGCAGATGGCTATCTTATCTCCTTTGATAACACCGCTGTTCTCAAAGAGGATATGTATTTTCTCAATCTTACGTGCTACATCGTGAAACTGGAGGGTGATGCCTTGGTAATCAGTCAGCGCATCTTGATCCCAGTTATCTATGATTGCCTTTTGGATATAAGCATTAAAACTGCTAAATTGTTCCATTAAATTGCACAAATTTGAAAATTTTGTGCAAAGATACGTCATATTCTGCACAATTCAAAAAAAAATGTGCAATATTTTATGCTTTAGAAGAAAAAAAGTCGTAATAGGGGAAAAATGGAACACATTTATTCGTATCTCATCGATTTTGCAGGATGGATATGCGAAATCAGATAGCTGGGAGCTATCAACACAAAGACACAAATCAATAGCGTTGCCACATTGATCAAGATAATCAGCGGCAGGTTCAGTTCCATCGGTGCCTCACTGACATAATAGGTCTGGGGATCCAATGTGATAATGCCTGTATGTTGCTGCAGCAGGATGATGCCGATACCCAGCACGTTACCCCAGAACATACCTTGTCCGATGATGAACACGGAGAACCAGAGGAAAGTATGACGGATGGTCTTGTTACGGGCACCAAGTGCTTTCAGGATGCCGATCATCTGCGTGCGCTCCAGAATGATGATCAGCAGACCACTAATCATCGTGAATCCTGCCACACATACCATCAATATCAGAATGATCCACACGTTGATATCGAGCAGTTCCAACCAGACAAACACCTGGGGATAGGCCTCATAGATAGTCTTTGTAGAAAGGGTATTACCGCTTCGGTCGGTACTGCGGTTCACTTGTTTGATGAACGCACTTTCCATCTCATCCAGATGCATGAGATTATCCACCGAGACCTCTATACCCGTACAGGCATCTGGAGCCCATCCGTTCAGTTTGTTAGCCGTATAGAGATCGATAAAGCACAGGTTCTCATCAAATCGTGTCATGTTTGTCTCATAGATACCGCTGACGGTGTATTTTCTGGTACGTACACTCTCATCCTCAATAAAATACGCAAACACCTTATCACCGAGTTTGAGTTGCAGTTTATTGGCGATCATTTTCGACAGAAGCAGTTCATAATGGCTACTGCTATCGCTGAACTTCGGAATACGTCCCTCTACGAGATTCTGCTGGAGAAAGGTACTGTCAAATTCCGGTCCCACACCTTTGAAGGCGATGCCCAGAAAGTCGTCTTCCGTCTTCAGAAGTCCCTGCGTGATGGTATAGCGCTCGGCATGTCTGACGCCTTTGATTTTCCTGATGGTTGTCATCAGACTGTCATCGGCAGTGATAAAGTAAGGATCCGTATCGTTATATCTAAGAACATTATGGATCTGAATATGTCCCCCAAAGCCTACCACCTTGTCACGGATGGTATGCTTGAAACCAAGCACCACACCTACGGTGACAATCATCACAGCCAGACCGATTGCGACACCGATGGTGGCAATACGGATAGCAGGACGACTGACTTTCCGTTTGTCGCCCTGATCACTATAGATCTTCTTGGCTATGAATAAAGGGAAATTCATTGAGGATTACTATTCATCCACCCGACCGGGATAAGCCTCCAGGGCTTTTTTCAGAACGATAAGTGCACGCTCAAGGTCTTCCTTCTTCAATACGTAGGCAATACGCACCTGATTGATACCGGCACCGGGGGTGGTATAGAATCCGGCGGCAGGCGCCATCATCACGGTCTCACCCTCATACTCAAACTCTGACAGACACCAGCGGCAGAACTTCTCCGCATCATCCACAGG